>JALOOG010000014.1 GCA_025454525.1 Anaerolineae bacterium
TCTAAGTAGAACACCGGAATTTGATTGAGGTAGAAGCCAAAATCGACAAAGCCGCGTGAGATCTGTTCTTCGGCGCTGACTTCACGCGGATCTTGTGTTTGCCAGCCTAAGGCCTGAAACAAGGGCAAGATCAACGCGAGGCGAGTCTGCTGTTCGGTGTAGCGATCGCGATCCTTTTTGGGGGTCTCGCGAAATTTGGTGATGAGTTGTGCGATCTGTTGTTGGGCGTGTGTTTTTGCGTCCATTTTGGATGATCTCCTGTGGATATATTAAACCACAGAGAAGGCAGAGCGGAAAATAAAGAACTTGACACAGAGCGGAAAATAAAGAGCTTTGAACCACAGAGAACGCAGAGAACACAGAGGACACAGAGGAAGGGTGGAGAGAAGGGATAGGGTACTTTTCGCTTGGAGCGGCAAAATCGCCCGATGTTAACAGCCAAAGGGGATATTGATGTTGGGATCGACTCCGATGTCCAATAGATCGTAGCGGATCACGATGATGCCCGTCACTGGGGTATCGCCGCCGAATAACACCGCATTTTCGACATCCATGGTCAAGTAGAAGCGGATCACCGCGCCGGGGGTGGGAGCAAACCATAATTCCCCGTTGGCAAAGTTGATCCGGCCGCCTTCGGCCAAGGTGATGTTGACCAAGTTGAGGTCTTCTGGCAAAAATCCGTAGCGCCAGACGGTTTGGCCGTTGATCACGCCTTTGGTGCCGTCTGGTACGGCCTCACGCACGCCGCCGATCAAGTCCCCGACCGAAAGATCGGCGATCGCGGCGGTTTGTGGCACGGTGCTACAGCTGTTATCGCGCACAAAAAACACCTCTGGCCCTAAGCGTACCCCTTCGGTGGTGAGGGGTTCGGGTTGACCCAAGATCTCACCCGATACGGTGAGCGCGACTCGGCGTTGATCCCCCAACAAGCGATAGAAAAAATGCGCTTCGGTACGGGCCTCGGTGGCACGCGATGTCCCGGCAAATGTCCCGGTAAATTCTACGGAGAGATCGGCCCGCCAACTGGGTAACTCATCGAGTCCTTCGGCAAAGGACGGCACGCGGATGCTCAAATGGTAGGGGGTAGGGGGGGCGTTTTGGGTCAAGGTCTGCTCTGTGGCGACCGCATCTAGATCGGTGATCAGGGTCGGTAAGGCCTGGGTGGTGGGATCGCTTGTCCCACACGCACTTAATAAGATCATGAGCAGCATTGCCAACCAAAGACGCATCTAATCCGCTTCCCAAACTCTAAAATCATCAAATTCAACCAAAATCGACTCGTTGCGGGCGGTGGCATAGGCGATTCCGGCGTAACCGCTCCGATAGCGATCATCGCGGGCCTCGGCCACAAACCAGCCATTCACATACAAGGCGAGATAATCTGCTACACAGACCGCCCGTAACACGTTTTGCGCGCCGATCGTCCGATCTAAGCGATCGGTGTGCGCCCATGCGACTAAGGCCTCCACTTGTTGATCGTCACCGACGCGGATCGTATACGTGCCGTCGGTGCCAACCAGAAAGTAATAACCTTCGCCGGTGCTACTGGGACTCGCCCGGCACATGAGTCCGTAACCGTTACCTGTATCTGCGGAGTTGACGCTCACCCGCGCTTCGATCACGGTGTCGGTGAAGTTTTGCGCCTTAAGTCCCCAGGCAAACGCGCCTTCCGTTTGTGCTTGGACACGGTATACCCCGTCGATCATCTGGAGACGTGCGCCGGATTGATCGTACTGTTCCCAACCGAACGAATTGCTAAAATCTTCGCTCAATAAGGGATCGCCGATCGTATAAGTGCGCGTGGGGATCGGTTCAACCCCACACGCGCTCAGGATGAGCAGCAAGCCGATGAGACTAAGAAGCCTGTTCATCACGTAGCAACTGTTCCACCGCGCCTAAAACTTGATCGTGGATCACACCATTGCTCACGATCATGCCTTGATTTTTGGCCATGGTGCGGCCTTGGGTAAAATCTAAGGGTGATCCGTCAATATCGGTGACTTTGCCGCCGCCTGCCAATAAGAGGGCCGTCCCCGGCGCATGATCCCAGATCGAATGTACATTGGGACTCTTTTGACGTGGCAACCGGAGATAAAGTTCACCGTCCCCCGCGGCGATGCGGGCGTATTTCTCTTGGCTATCGACACGCTCTAAGGGTGCATCCGCTAATCCTGCGAAACGACGCACAAGGGCCATGCGTTCATGACTGGCGTGGCCTTTTTCGACACTCTCTAACACGCGGATCCATTGGGGATCGCTGTGGGTGGAGGCATGGACGCGGCGCGATGCTTCGGATCCATTGAGGCCTTCAATATAGAGTTCTCCGTTTAAAGCCCAAAATAACGCGCCTTGCGAATACCCCGGATAGGCCGGCGCACCCATGACCCCGGCGATCGGGACTCCGCCTTCTAACACCGCGATCGCGATCACGTAATGGCGTAAGGCCAAAAAGCCCTTCGTGCCGTCCACAGGATCGATCACCCAAGTGCGCGGCGCGGTATGTCCCTGATTAAAGTCTAACCAAGCGCTGACGGTCTCGGCACTCACCGAGGTCTCTAAGGTTTGGCCGATCAATTGGGTGATCTGATCACGTTGTGAGGGATCAACCAAGGTCTGGAATTGTTGGCCGTTTTCTTCGGCCATGACCGCATCCTCTGGAAAGGCGCGACTCAAGGCCTCACAGATCAAGGCCTGTGACCCATAATCCGCGATTGTGACGGGATCTTGTTCACCTTTGCTGTGTTTGACTAAGTAATGTTGTTGCACCTCATGGCACAAGAGCGCGGCCCGTCGCACCGCCGCTTTAATTGGATCAAGATTCATGCCCTAAAACTCCTAAAGTGGATCAAACCCCCTCATTATCGCGCTTTTGTCTCTTTTAGCAAGCGTGACGCTGTGTTATGATTTATGAATAGATAAGTAGGTACAGAAAAGTTTCTTGCTTACAACCCCACCCTAGCCCTCCCCATGTATGGGAGGTGTATCTCCATGGGTGAGGGGTTTTTCTGAGGTTACTTAGTAATTAGTCATAACCGGAGTCGCTGTGAACCGTTCGCCGCTCTTTTGGATGCGCCTTGCCTTGATCGCTCTGCCGTTGATCGCGTTGGGTTGGACGATAGGACAATATCGTTTATTCTCGGATGATTGGACGATGATCGATCTGGTGCTTCATACCGGACTCACCAATATCGATCCGTCACGCCCACTGTTACCTGTGCAACGCATGGCTGCGTTTTATCTGGCCGGCGGTAACGTGGATGTGATGATCTTGCAAAGTGTCCTGTTACACGCAATCGAAGCGTTGTTAGCGTTTGAGGTATTGCGGCGCGTTTTGGCCGCATGGCAACCCGATCGGGCGGATTGGTTCGCGATGATCGGCGCGGCGATCTATGTGATCTACCCGTCGGATGTCTCTAGGCACATGATCATCATGCAGCATGGGCGTTATCTTCAGATCAGCACGCTGTTATTATTTTGGTTGTGGATCACGGCGGCGCAACGCAATCAACCCCGCTTACTGGGATTGGCGATGCTGTTGGTGCTGTGTACGGTGTTGATCAAGGAGAACACCTTGTTTGTGTATGGGTGGATGCCGTTGATCCCGCTGTATTTTGGGGTGGTGATCTGGCGATCGCCGTGGCGCAATTGGATCGGCGCATGGTACGGCTTATTGGCCTTGTATTCCGGTTGGCGTTTGGTGTTTCTGCAAAATCCGAACGCGGTGATTCGCGGTCGCACGATCGAATTTCCCGATTCGTTGCAAGCGGTGATTGAGCCACTGTGGTTGACGTTGGGCAACATCACTTGGGAATTGCCGTTGACGATCTATCGTGAACATCAGCGCGCCCTCACCGACGGTAGCCCGTTGAGTGGATTGCCGATCGTGGCGCTGATCGGATCGGCAATGGTGATCGGGTTGATCGCATGGCGTGTGCGATTTAATGCTGATAATTTAGGATTATCAGAACCTAGAAAACGATCTGCCCCGATCGCGTTGTTCGCATTCGCGTTGATGATCTATGTGTCGGGGGTGTTTCCGCATATTTTGAACGGCTTGCGCGAATTGCCGATCGAACATCTCACCTCGCGTCATACCCAAGTGCCGATCTTTGCGATCGCTTTGGGGATCACGGTGATCGTGATGTTGCCAAGGCGTTATAACCTCGCGATCGGCGGGATCGTGTGTGGGTTGGTGGTGAGCGCGGCGATCGTGCGACAAGTCCATGCGGGTGAGGATTACATCCGGTCATGGCAAGCGCAACAAACCTTCTGGAGTGAGATGCTCGCCTTGCCGATCGATATTCGATCGGAACCGACCGAATATCAGAGCCTGCTCTTGTTGTATCAATTTCCGGTGCGCTATGGAAACGCGCTTGCGACGACCAATAGTTGGGCGTATCAATCCGCGTTTCGGATCTTGACCGATGCGAAGGTGATCGCCCATCCGATCAATGAGACGGGCGGGATCGCCGGATATGAAGATCGGCACTTGCGTTTTAACGGTTGGCGGCGTTTGACGGCGGATCGCCGTATCCCGATCGAACAGGTGCGCTTAGTGGATTATCAGGCGGACACGGGTTCAGTACGCTTGTTGACCGAAATGCCACGCGATCTGTTGCCAACGGGAGTCGATGCGATCCCGTTGTACACGGGGTTTAATCGGATCGATCCCGGTTTTACGTTGACGACGTTGGGTGAAAGCCTACTCCGTCCGATCCCACCAGATCGCACTTGTCAAACATCGGTGACGGTACAAAGTGTCGATCAAGCCACGATGATCGGCGATGCGCTGGTGATCCAATGGCCGGAGCGTCATTTGATCGATCGGCGACGGATTCAGGTAGGCGAGTCACTCGGTTATCGGTTAAGCGCGCCGTGTGGAGTCGGCTTGCGCGTGTGGTATCAACCGGATCAAGGGGAGCGGATCTCGCTACCTGCATCAATTGAATATCAGACGACGCATGAAGCGATCAGCCCGTTGTATGAGACGAGTTTTGAGGCTGCCCAACCCGCGCCGTAATTTGTTGCGCTAAACGATCATACCTTTGATGAGAGCGATTGGTGATCGCGATCACCGGAGTCCAACCTTCTCCTGCGAACCAACCCGTCACCCGATAATAGACGGGCAAGTTCGGGATCATCAACATGATGCCTTGGGCGGGTGCATATTTGCGTTTGCCAATCATGGCGCGGCGTACTGCTTCGGCATCCTCTGGGGGTAAGAGCGGGTAATTTTTTAGCGCGGTGATCGTGTCCCACGGGATCACTTGCGGCGGCCAGATCACCGGATGGATCGTGAGTTCGCGTTCGGTGATCGTGATGCTCGGGGTGGCGGTGGTCTGTAAGATCACGGGTAAAGCGAGTAAGGCCGTCAAGATCGCGGTGAGGTAAAATAAGCCCGCGCCAGGCAGGATCAACGCTAAGACCACTTGAAGCGGCACAGCGATCGCGATCACGATCAACAAAGCGCCTAGGCCATATTGGATCAGGCGATGGATTCCGCCGTTGGGGTGATTATAGATTTCGATCATCAAAACAATCCTCTGAAGTTCAACGGCGCTGATTGTAACATCAACGCTTGCGTAGCGGGATGCGACGAAAAGTTCCGAAAGTCTTTTGAAGGGATTGCCTAATCGATCTCGCTAACGGACTTTTAAACAGGGGACAACTCGCTTACAATGCAAGCATCAACCCGATCATGGAGTCCACCTATGCCTACTACCAGTTGGAATAAACAGGTCTGGACCACAGACCTTGATAATCGCAAAGAGTCGGATCTGCCGTATTATGGCGCACATTGGGGTGATCCTAACCCGGCCAACGCTTTCCCGCCGATCATCGGTCGACTCTTGCCCGAAGCATGGTTAGCGCGTCTGCTCACTTGGAAACGTTTACGCAATTACCTAAATCGCCGTCGTCCCGATGGAGCGCGTTATAAACCGGTCTTATACCGCGTGGTACAACAATACCTCCGCCCGTTTGTCTCATCCGAGTCGGTGGTGTTAGAGATCGGATCGGGCGGGGGACGTTGGACAGAATACCTGTTAAACGCCCGTCAAGTGATCATCGTGGAGATTAGCGCCGAATTTTTTGATTATCTCAGGGCCAAGTTTCACCAGCAATTAGATCAATTGCAGTTTTATCAGACTCGCGATTATGAGTTAGAAGGCATTGCGTCTCATTCGGTGGATTTTGTGTTTTCCTACGGCACATTTGTCCATATCGATCCCGAAGGCATTCACGCTTATCTTATGGAGATCGCACGGGTCCTTAAACCGGGCGGCAAGGTGGTGATCCAATACGCCAACAAAGAAAAACCCGTGGCCCAACAAAACGCCGGCTTTTCGGACATGATCCCCGCCAAAATGGAGACGATTGTCAGCACAATCCCCGCCTTGGCTTGGGTGGAACATAACACCGCGATCACCGAACATAGTAGCATCGCTGTCCTGAAAAAATCGTGAAGTGGCTGTTATTACTCGTCTCCGCGCTCGTGATCGTTCAGCCGATCGATTGGACGAACGATTGGACGAACACTTGGATGAACGAACGCGCTTGTGTGCCACTGGTGAGTCCGGCCCCTGAAGATCTCACGTTTTCGGGCGCGTTGATCACCTATGACTCGGACGGGGTGCGCGCTTATCGGGCCGGATTGCCGACCACCTATTTTATCGCTTTTGGTGGGAGCAACTTTAATGAAGGCGGCGCACTCTCACCGGATGGCCGTTGGTATGCAGTACCACATGGCACGATCCAGACGATCGCCACATCTGATGTACAGTATCGGGTGAATGAGTTGCGGATCTACACGACAGGCGCGATCCCTCAATTGCGCTGGCGCTTGCCGTGGTCATTGGCTGCCCCCTATCCGACGCTACCGACGCTACACTGGTTAGCAGAGGATACGCTGGTATACGGTCAAGGCGGATTCCTCACCGGATTCGACGGCTATCGAGTCGATGTGAGCGACGGCTCAATGGTGACGGATGATCGCTTTCGTGTTCACGCCCTCTCACCGGATGGAACGCGGGGGTTTTTACCAGACGCGGATCAATGGCGCTTGGTGGATCTGACCAGTGAGATCCCTTTAGCCGATTTTCCCCGCGGGCTAGAGACGCGCTTTACATGGTCACTGAACAGCGAACAGTTTGTCATCTTGACCGCTGATCGTGTGTTGATGTTATACGATCGCGATGGGAGGCCGGTCGAAACGATGCTCACCTTGGGGCCCGATCGCCGCTTATGGAATCTGTCATGGGTGGGTGAGCGACACCTGTTGTTTAGCCTGTATGATCCCTATCAGGGGCGCAATCCCTTGTATCGCGTTGACCTAACGACGAACACGATCGTTGATCTGTGTGTGGAGCTTGTCCCTTATCACGACGGTCAACCCGAAAGCGCGGTGATCGGCTCGCCCGATGGCGAATGGATCGCGGTGATCGCCGCCGATCAACCGGATCGGGTACACTTGATCAGCGAAACAGCGCGATATGATCTGATGCCGTATGTTGGGGGTTTTTTGGGGTGGACTGTGGAATGAAGCATCAGGCATAAAAAAGGGGGAATTTGATGCTACGTCATCCAGTTTTAGGCGCGTTGATCTTGCCCTTTGTCTTGTATTTTTCGCCATGGCGTTATGAGCGTTATATCCTCACCTATGTCGGACGATGGCATTATTTTTTAGATCCCCTGTCAGATCCTAGGGTGCGGCCTGCCGCTTTATCTGTGGTGATGCAGGCCGTTTTAAGCATTGCGATCTACACGGCGTTGATGATTGTGCTGAGTCTCTTGCTGATCCCAAACGCAAAACTTGAGTATTACCTCATTGGCATTCTCATCCAACCCGTGATGGTGATTTTGATTATGATCACACACGGGTTTAGCGCCGATTTTGTACTCGGAATGTTGTTCGTTTTGGGGACAGGTGGGTATCTTGGCATTACACTCACTTTTCTATTGGGGGGATACCGCACCGTACCAGGATCCCCGGAGCTTGGAACCTTTGTCGATAGCCTAGGCGGACAATTGTTTATTTCCACTGGGTTGATGATCACCCTAGGGATGATGTCACGGCTACTTTTTGGGATCATGCAACGCGACTCGCGCTATAGCCAAGCGATCGGTTACGTCATACTCTTGCTGTTCGTGGGGATAGTTGGATTTGCAGCAAAAACCGAATTGCCCGACCTCTATTATGTAGGCACGATCGTGTTGATGATGACCTATAGCGGATTGTGGTTGCTCCCGTTTCAAGTGGTGATCGCGGCGGTGATCGGAATCCAAGTGATGATCGATCCGGCGCGGGCCTCTCGATTATGGCCTTTCACGCCGACCGCTTGGGATCAATTTTTCCTCTTGCCTACCCCAGATGTAAGCCTGATCTTACGCACTTTATACCGTCTTGACCGGGACAATTTTCATGAATTTGCCCGTGCTTGCGAACATCAGTTCTCTGGGGTATTCTGGAATCGCACTATCCAACGCACCCAACGGGAGGGATAACATAAAATGAGCGTCAAACTGGACTTGATCAGCATCATCGTGCGCGATATGCCCGCGTCATTAGCATTTTATCGGGCCTTAGGCTGGATTATCCCCGCTGAAATGGACTCTGAAGGGCATGTTGAATATGTCTTACCCAACGGCTTACGCTTCGCATGGGATACCTATGAGGTGATCCGTAGCTTTGATCCGGATTGGCAACCGAACGACGGCCCGCATCGGATCGGGGTGGCGTTTTTATGCGACTCACCCGCGGAAGTCGATCAAGTGTTTGAGCGGATCACGGCGTTGGGGTATGCCGCCCACAAAGCGCCATTTGATGCCTTTTGGGGTCAACGTTACGCACAAGTGATCGATCCTGATCACAATGTGATCGATCTGTTCGCCTTGTTGGGTTAAGAGGGGGAAGGGGCTAATAACGCCCCTTCCATTCTGGCAAGGTAAAGTAGAAGGTACTACCTTGGCCGGGCGTGCTTTCGACTCCCACACGACCATGCAGTTTAGTCACGATCCGTTGTACCACCGATAAGCCTAAGCCATGCCCTTCGATCTTGATATGGCTTAGACGGGTGAACGGCGTAAAGAGGCGACTTTGTTCCTCTGAAGTGAGGCCGTTCCCATTATCACGCATCCAAAATTTGATCGTGCCGTCGGAGAGTCGATCCGATCCCATCGAAATTTCCGGCGGACGGCCACCATATTTGAGCGCATTACTCAAATAATTCATCCAGACTTCTTCGATCCATGGCGGATACCCTGCGCCGATCAACCAATCATCGGGTAGGTGGATTTTTGCGTCATATTCAAGGATCATCATGGCCAAGCGGCGTTGCACATCATCTACCACATTGTGCATATCGATCGGCATGACCTCTACCGTCTCTTGTTTGTTCACGCCGGCTAACAACAACAACGCATTGATGATCGATCGCAATTGTTGACCGCCTTCAATGATGTGATCGATGTGTTCTAAGACGGTTTCGCGTGACATGCGATGATAATAATTGCGGATCAAGCTGGCAAAGCCCATCATACTCGCGATCGGATTTTTAAGGTCATGCGCCACGGTATAGGCAAATGCGTCTAGTTCTTCATTGCGCGCTTGTAATTCCATCGCTTGAATCGTGAGTTTTTCTTCGGCGCATTTGCGGGCGGTGATGTCATGGATCACGACACTCATCCGCACGGGTTGGTTATCGCGCCAATAGAGTTGACCTTGGGCGTTAAGCCAGCGTGTTGCACCTTCAGGTAAGATCACGCGGAACTCGGTTTGATAAAATTCACCCTGTAAAGCGCGTGATAAGGCCTGATCGACAAAGTTACGATCTGCCTCACAGATCAACGCTAAAAAGCCTTCATAGGTGGGGATCATCGCATCCGCCATGACCCCGAATAATTTATGACACAAGCCGCCGTAGATAAAACGGGCCGTGGGGATCTCCCAGTCGATAAAGCCCATTTGCGCGGCGTTGATCGCAAGGCGGAGTTGTTCTTCATTTTCTTGGAGGGCGATCTCAGCGACACGTTGACGGCGACGGTTTTCGGCATCGCGGAGTTCACGTTCAATCGCCGGAATCAGACGCGCCTTTTTGTCCTTGAGAAAGAAGTCGGTTGCGCCGGCCTTGAGAGCTTCCACGGCTGCGTCTTCACCGATCGCGCCGGATAACAAGAAAAACGGCATATCGGGATCGCGGGCGCGTAACAATTTAAGCGCTTCGGCCCCGGTGAAGGTGGGCATCGAATAATCGGAGATCACCAGATCCCAAGTGGTAGACTCAAGGGCGGCGATAAAATCATTGGCCGTATCGACGCGCTTCCATTCGACACTATATCCCCCGCGCTTCAATTCTCGCAGCAGTAACAGCGCATCGTCTTCCATATCTTCAACAATCAAAACATGCAACATAACGACTCGTCTCACTATTGCGGCAAACGCACTCTAAAGGTTGAACCAACTCCAACTTGGCTTTCAATTTCGATCGTGCCGCGATGCACTTCCACACAATCGCGCACGATCTTTAGCCCCACCCCACGTCCACCGACTGCGCCGATGTTCGCCCCACGATAAAACAGCTCAAAGATCTTGGTTTGATCTTCAGAGGGAATCCCGATGCCTTGATCACTGACTTCTAACAGGATCTCTTGTGGCAAATAGCGCAATTTGACTTCGATCGTCGCATTTTTTTTAGAATATTTAATCGCATTCGAGAGCAGATTGGTCAGAATATAGGTAAACAACCGCTCATCTACCCATTTCGCGGGCGCATCCGGCGGCGCATTTAACTTGATCGTGTGTTGCGCGACATAGGCTTCCCGTACATCATCGATAATCCGTTGACAGATCACTGGAAGAACCACAGGAGTCGGATGAAACTCCATTGAAATATATTCTTCCCGGGCCACGCTTTCGATCTCAGTCAACATATCGCGCAGATACTTGATCCGCCCGCGAATGCTGTGCAGATATTCGATCCGGCGTTCGGGGGTCAATTCGTCATAATAATCGATGATCAACTCGCACGCAGTCGAGATCACCGTTAAGGGGGTGCGAAATTCATGGGCGGCCATGGTCATAAAACGATTCCGCAATTGGGTTAATTCGCGCTCTTTCTCCAAGGCGACGCTTAAACGCTCCCGTTCAACTTCAACTTCATGGAATTGTTTTTGATCGGTGATATTTTGTAACACGCCGATCAAACAATCCGCTTCTCCTCGATCGTTGTAGTAGATCCGACCATTAGAGCGCAACCAATGCACACTTTGATCCGGCCAAAAAACCCGAAACTCGATCGAATATGGGAGGGCCTGTTCAATTGACGCACGGGCCGCCCGTTCGAGAGGGGCCCGATCCTCTGGATGTACCGCCTGCATAAAGTTGTGATAATCGCTCCGAGTCGGGTCATAGGGAAAACCAAACATCAAGGCGTGGTTATCTGTTTCCTGATATTCCACCTGATTCGTATTGAGATCCCACTCCCAGACCATCAACTGTGCAGACTTCACCGCGAGATGAAAGCGTGTTTCCGAATCACGATATTGTTTTTCGATCTCATGGCGTTTTTTGCGATCTTGGGCCTCGCGCAACTCGCGTTCAATCGCGGGTAGCAAGCGGGCAGTATTCTTCTTAAGGAAAAAGTCATGCGCACCTGCCCGAAGCCCTTCTACCGCAAATTCTTCGCCGATCACCCCAGAGATGATCATAAACGGCACGTCGTGTCCATGTTCTTGAAGCAGACGCAATGCCTCTAATGCACTAAAATCCGGCAATGACCAATCCGAGATCACCAGATCCCAACTGGACTCCGCTAACATCCGGCAAAAGCCCAATCGTTCTTCTACGCGCTGATACACCACTTTATAAGACCGCTGTAACTCTCGCACCAGCAGCAACGTATCGTCTTCAGAATCCTCTACAATTAACACGCGCAACTGCATTGCGTCCATGCTGTTTTTTGCCCTCAACTCCCTGCATTCGGTGGATTTTGATTCATCATCAGCCAATAAATTCCCAATTGCTGCACCGATTCCATAAACTTGTTAAAGTCTACGGGTTTACGGATGTAACTATTGGCCCCGCGATTATAACTTTTAAGCAGATCTTCTTGTTCATTGGATGAGGTGAGCATCACCACCGGCAATAAACGTGTGCTGGGATGCGCCCGAATCTGATGCAAGACCTCTAAGCCGTCCACTTTAGGCAATTTGAGATCTAATAATACCACTTGTGGCAAACCTGCTTCACGTTGTGCGAATGCACCCCGCATGAACAGATAATCCAACGCCTCCACCCCATCCCGCGTGACCACGATCTCGGTAGGGATCGGGCTACGCTTAAAGGCGCGTAAGGTTAAATCCACATCATCAGGATTATCTTCCACCAACAGGATGATCTTTTTGTTTGGCATGTTGAACCTTTAAAACTACTTAACGGTTGTCCCGATTAATTCAGCCCGATCCGCTTGGAGCGTAAAGTAGAAGGTCGCACCGTGATCCAGCTGACCATAAGCCCACACCCGCCCGCCATGACGATGCACAATCCGCTTGACCGTCGCTAACCCGATCCCCGTCCCCTCAAATTCGTCTACGGTGTGCAAGCGTTGGAAGGCGCTAAATAATTTTGACACATACTCCATATCAAACCCAACCCCGTTATCACGCACATAATAGACGGTCTCATGGCCTTCTGATTGCGCCCCAAATTCGATCTGTGCTTGGGGGATGCGATTGGTGAACTTCCAAGCATTGCCTAAGAGATTGCTCAAGAGGATCTGTAACAAGCGCGGATCACCGATCGCGATCAAGTCCGGTTGGATCACCCGCTGCACCTCTCGCTTAGGATCATTGTCGCACAATTCCGTAAGAATTTGATCAGCGATCTCGCTTAAATTAACGGGAATGGACTGCATTTCGGCGCGGGTGAGCCGCGAAAGCATCAACAGATCGTCGATTAGCTGCGACATGCGTTGCGTGGCTGTCCGCACGCGATGTGTGTAATGGCGGCCTTCTTGATCCAATTGATCGCCATAATCTTCTAACAACGCTTGGCTAAAGCCGTCAATGGCGCGTAACGGTGTGCGAAGGTCATGCGAGACCGAATAACAAAAGGCCTCTAATTCGTGATTGACGGCGGTGAGTTGCGCGGTGCGATCGATCACCTGTTGCTCCAAGTTTTCATTTAAGCGCCGGATCTCCGCTTCGGCCTGTTTGCGTTCGGTGATGTCCCGGATCACAAAGATCATGCCTACGGTGTGATGATGTTCGCGGATCGGCGATCCACTTAAGCTGATCGGGCAGCTTTCGCCATCTTTGCGTCGCAACAGGATACTGCTGTCATAGGTGACCATCTGCGCCCGATTCAAACGGG
Organism: Anaerolineae bacterium; assembly: GCA_025454525.1. Classification (GTDB taxonomy): domain Bacteria; phylum Chloroflexota; class Anaerolineae; order Aggregatilineales; family Phototrophicaceae; genus JALOOG01. Next base: position 13,367 of record JALOOG010000014.1, read on the forward strand.
CGAATGGGCTTTCTAAGGGTGTTTGGGTGGTCTCATCCACAATCTGGAACACATCATCAAACTTGACCATTTCACCTTCTTGAGGAGTCCAACCGATCAAGGTCTGAATCGCGGCGTTACTAAAGGTGATCATGCCTTCTAAATCGGTGGCGATCACTCCGTCGCCGATGCTGGCCAAGGTGACTCGTAAGCGCTCACGTTGACGTTGGGCATCCCGGAATAAGCGGGCATTGTCGACGGCGATCGCGGCGCGGCGTGCCAACTCTTCAACTAATTTGACCTCGCTGGCGCTATAATGTCTCCCCGACTCGGCGGTGATCAACGTGATCATGCCGATCGCTTCTCCGCGCACCATCAACGGCACATTGATCGCCGAGGTCATGCCCAAGTAACGCAACATCTGAAGCTGTTCGGGGTCTTTGGCCGCCGCTATCAACAACTCATCTGGGATGTCCGCGTATAACTCCGCTTTGCCGATCAACATCGGATTCGGGATAAATTCCGGATCGGGTGGGTATTTTTCCATCATCATTTGCGCGATTCGCATCTTATCGGGATCGGGATGCAAGGTGACGATCCGGCGCATTTTGCCGTTTTCTAACACATCGATCGCGCACCAATCGGCTAGGTTAGCGACGGTGATCTCGGCCAACATCTGAAAGGTGGTCGCATAGTCCAAGGAAGAAGCCAAAACCATACTCGCATCTGCGATCAAGCCTAATTCGGCGGTGCGTTCCTTCACTTTGGCCTCTAATTGATCGCGGGCCTGTTCGATCTCATCTTGACGTTGTTGGAGCGCGTTGGCCATTTGATTAAAGGTGATCGCCAGTTTGCTCAATTCATAGGTATCGCGATAACGTTGGATGGGAATCCGTGTCTTTAGATCGCCTTCACCAAAGCGTTGTACACTGCTCACTAAGCCTTGTACTTGACGCACCAACAACCGTTCCGCGCCCAACGAAGCCGCGACTAATGAGAGTAAGGCCGCCGCCCCTAACGCGAGTAAATTGCTCCACACTAAATCGTTGACTTGGGCAAAGATCGTGGTTGTGGGAACCCCAGCAACCACATAGGCGGGATTTTGGGGATCGCCGATGCGGGTAAAGGCATAGATCCGCTCGACACCATCGCGCCCAACGGTCTGATAAAAGCCTTCTTGTTGTGTTTGCATCGTTTGCCAAAAGGCTTCATCTTGAAAACGTGTGCCGATCACATTCTCTAAAAAGGGGAAACGCGATAAGATCATGCCGTGCCGATCGACGGTGGCGATCGCCATGCCATCGGGGATCTCAATATCAACCACAAATTGATCCAACCAATCCAACGCCACACCCACGCCCAACAAATAGCGGATGTTGCCTTGGCGATCGTGTACGGGTAATGACATCGTGACTAACGGCCGTCTAGAGACCGCGCCTAAGGCATAACCGCCCACGGTAAACGCATTGCGGCGGCGAGTCTCTTGAAACCACGCAAGTCCCGCCACATTGATCGGCGCGGCATCTAAAATCCCACTACAGACCTGATCGCCGTTCAGATCCACCATAAAAAAATTGGTGTAATTGGGAAATTGCATTCTTAAATCATAAAACAACTGGTCACATTCGGCCCTATTGCCCGCTTGCACCGATGGCGCAAACGTTAACGCGGTTAACACTTCACGGGCGGTTTCTTGGATCTCTAATTCGTTGATCTTCACCAATTCTGTGATCACACGCGCTTCTTCTCGCGCCTCTTTGGTCGCCGTCTGACCTTGATCAAACGCGGTGTAGATCGTCAAGATCACAAATGGGATCAATGCCAACAGCATTAAGATCAACAAACGTATCCGTAAACGGGTCAATATCGCAATCGGGTGATTTTGATCTGGCATCATGAATGCTAAACTTTGCTTGAATGACTAAGTTTGTTAGGTTGGTTCTTACGATAAGCGGTGATGATGAGTATGATCTAAAAGAGATCTGAGTATTTCGGAAATCATTACGATGTTCAATTAAAAAATGTTATCATCTCTCAATTGAGATTACAGGGATTATAACCTAAAAACCCCAAGAAACCGAGATCATTTAACGGTTTAACCGATTAACATCAGGAAAGTTTCCGTTAGAAGCTTGACACAAAGAACATGGAGAGTGCAGAAGTAACCTTAGAAAAGCACTCCCCAATGGACGGATCAGTCCATCTTACGCGGACCAGTTCCCTCCCCTTGTATGGCTGAGCGCTAGGGTGGGGTGGTACGCAAGAAACTTTCCTGTACCTACTAAGAACGCAGAGGACAGAGCGGGAGAACGGAAAAAAGAACTGTTGTGAACCGGTAAGCCTTATCCCTCATCCATTTGAAAGCGAGGTGATCGAGGACTTAGGTTCACTCGTCACCCCGCAAATCCCAGCTTATGTTATTGTTTGGATCCCAGTTTAGATCACAGATCTCGACCGCTTTAGTCGTGCGATCGCCGTTACAACGGGCTGATGCGAATCGTTTGGATCTCGTGATCGGACATCGCGCTAATCGTCACGATCTGCTGTTGACGGTCGCTGATAAATGCGCCGTGGGAGATTTCGACTTGATAGCCTTCACGATATTGATAGTTAGGGACAAAGATCTCGGTTGGTGCGGAAATTTGGGTATCTACCCGATATTCTAAAGTAAAGACTCGTGTCTCTAGATCAAAGCTGAAGCGGATCAATTCGCCCGCAATGGCCTTAGGATAGGGACGCACGATCGCATCTAACGCCCGCCCGCCGGAGTTGGGGTTGTTCGGATTCAAACGTTGATCGGGGCTGTAGATCGATAGATCTTCGTCATTCCAGCCGTCCCCGCGGGCGTTCGAGTTATCCGGCGTGTAATTCCAGATCGTGCAGCTGAGGGCGTTGGCATCCATAGCATCGTAATAGAGATCCAGCGCATAAGTTTGCATCGAAAAATCACCCGTTCGATACGCGGCCTTATCGTCTAGGTCAAATGGGATGCCAAATTCCCCGATCACGGTGGGGACGTTGGGGATTTTTTGCTTGGCGATCTGATCGATGAAATTTTGAGCGACTTCGGCGCGCCCTTGGATCGGTTGGCCAGTGCTAAAATCGATGGTCAATTCCGGGTTAAACAGCTTCATAAACAAGGCGAGTCCATCGTACCAATGTGCGGCGTTGACCGTGTTGGGTGGATCATCGGGACCCCAGTGGGGATGTGTGCCGCCCGGCACGGCCTCAAAAAAGACCAATGTGTCCGGTAATACGCTACGGATCGCCTCACCAAAGCGCAGGATAAACGGCTTGATGTAATCATTGGCCACATCGATCGGGCGGCCATCGGCGCGGGTGAAATGTGCCGGCCGCAATAAGCGCGGTGTGCCGCCTTCATCTGTCCATACACCGTTTTGCTTCCACACGCATTCATGGCCCTCAAGCCAAACGCGCAACCCGTCCGGATTGATCGTCGTCTGCGCGATGATTTGTGGCCCGCTTATGGTCAACTCATAGGTATTGACGGTTTGTGGATACCCGGACCCTGCTAACATCGCCTGATATGGCGTGGGTGTATTCCCGATCAATAACAGCGAAGGCACTAGCTGATTCAGGTCCTCTACGCCGATCCACCCGCCGCTAGGCTCATTCATGCTGCCATAACCGACCACATTGGGGAGATCTTGAAGTTTGAGCGCAACCTGTTTGATCGCGTTGAAATAATGACCCTGTAGATACTCTTGCACCGGAAGGCCATCGATCAACGTGTTGGGCGCGAAGTCATTGCCCGCAAAAAACAGGGTGAACATCGTCCCCGCGCCCAACTTGGTGTAATTGGTGGGCCAGATCATGCGGGGGAACGGATCGCCGTGATGTTGGTGGGTGATCGCGGCCCCGGTCGCTTCTAGACGGGTGAGGTCAAAGCCGATCGCCTCTAATGTCCACCCCGGCGCGCCGTCACCCCCCGTCCACCGACTCCACACGTCTTGATGTGGATCGATGAAACATTGAATGCCATAATCACCCGCTTTACGGATCACGGCATGGAGGTAATCTAGGTAATCGTGATCGTATTGACCGGGGCCGGCGTGTTCGATCGCCTCCCAAGTGATCAAAAAGCGTAAAAAGGTGAGTCCCCATTGGCTTAAGCGTGAAAAATGTTCATCCGCTTCTTCCAATGGGAACGGCCGGCCGATAAATGAGACATCCCGATGATCGTAAAAGTGTTCACGTCGATAGGTTGCGCCATACGGGGTATACGGCACTTTGGTGCTACCGCTGACGTTCACCCCGCGTAAGATCAAGGTGCGACCATGCTCATCTTTAAACCAAAGTCCATCTGTACGCATTAAAAAAACTCCTTAAGTGGTGTGCTGTTCGCCTGATTGTAGCGCATCCTCCGGAGTCCGTCCGATATATTTGGCGCGGGGACGGATCATCTGTCCGGTCGCATATTGTTCGATCGCGTGAGCGATCCAACCGACGGTGCGCCCTAAAGCGAATAGGATCAACGCCGATCCGCGTGGCAAATTAAGCGTTAACTCCAACGTGGCGAGGGCAAAGTCAAGGTTAGGGGCCTTGTCGATCGCGTTCAAAACCCCGCTTTGGATCGTTTCGGCCAAGTGTAAGGCCGGGTGATCGGCGTAGTAATTTGCTAATTGTGAGAGGATGATCTGCGCTCTCGGATCGATGCCACTGTATAAATGATGACCGAATCCCGGTAGGCCCTCTCCGCGTCGTAAGCGATCCGCGATCACTTGCGACGCATGGTGCGGATCGCCTGTTTCGCGTAAAAAGGCGCTGACTTTTTCGGTATTTGCGCCATGACGTATCCCGGTCAAGGCCGCAAGGCCCGCACTGACCACCATATACGGATTTGCAGACACCCCGGCCACCGTGCGTGCTACAAATGAGGAGGCGTTTAACTCATGATCCGCGCATAAGATCAACGCGGTGTTGATCACAGCGGGATGTGTCACCTGCCATGCTTGTGCGAGAGACACCGCGATCCCGTCTAGAGAGGTCGTACCGATCGCGGAGGCGGTCAACAGGGTGAGGATGCGTGCGCCAGTTTGGGGCGCATGGGCCAGATCATACGCCGCTAGATCGGTCTGATAGGCCAAGTTCAAAGCGATCTGCATTCGGGTCAATGCGGGTAAACCCAGACGAATGAGGTCAACGGGCAGATCCGGATTTCGATCTAGCTTGATCGGATCAAGATGATCCACCCAAAGCAAACTTGCGACCTGCTCAAAGGTGCAATCTCGCGCTAATTGGGCCACGTCATAGCCCCGATAATACAAACGATCCTGATCGATCAAGGTCAAGGCGGACTCTAAGATCGGGCTGCCCCAATGTAAAGCAGCCTCAACGACCTTAGCGGGATTACGGCGCTGTTCTTTGCGATCGCGTAATTTGAGGACATCTTCGCTTAAGTAGCGTCGTGTTTTGCTTTTGGCCGCTCCAGCTTCGGAGCGGATCAAGCCGCGACTTACATACGAGTAGAGCGTGGCCTCGCTGATCTGGAGCAGATCGGCCGCTTCTTTAGCGCTTAGAGTTCGTTTCATATTGATTCTCGTATCAAGATTGACAAGTCATCTTGATGATTATACGCTTGAATCAACCTGACTGACAAGGAGTGAAAATCGCATGAACGCCCCTGAATACTTTTTAGAGACCTTCCCGCCCGATCAATTTCCGCAATACACATGGACAGAGCGCCCCGCGTCGTTACCGCCGGCCGCTTGGACGACCGAGACCACACATCGCGATGGCCAACAAGGCGGACTCCCATTGACCAGCGATCAGAGCCTTAAAATTTATGAGCTGTTATGTGCCTTCACCGGTCGGAGCGGCGCGATCCGACAAGCGGAGTTTTTTGTGTATCGCGATTCGGATCGGTTAGCCTTAGAAGGCGCATTAGCCCGCTATCAGGACGGCGCTCCGATTGAACCCACCACTTGGATTCGGGCCTCGGTGAAAGATGTGGCCTTGATCAAAAGCTTGGGGGTGCGCGAAACGGGCATGTTAGCCTCCGCCTCTGATTATCACACCTTCCACAAGTTCAACCCCGGTGGACGCAACGCGGCCGCTCAAACTTATCTGGACGCGGTGCGAATGGCCGTAGACGCTGGGATTCGCCCCCGTCTACATTTTGAGGATGCGACACGCGCCCCGATGGATTTTATGCGCCCGTTGATCGAAAACGTGTTGATGATCTGTGAACCGTCTGGATTACGGCCCAAGTTTCGGATCTGTGACACTATGGGCTTAGGTTTGCCGTATGACGATGTAGCGTTACCCCGTAGCATCCCGCGCATTTTCCGGGAATTGCGATTAATCGGTTTAGCGCCGGAAGATCTCGAATTTCATCCACACAACGATACATGGCTCGTGGTTGCCAATTGTATCGCGGCCGTGCGCGAAGGTTGTGCCGTGATCAATGGCACCTCGTTAGGCAAAGGGGAACGCACGGGGAACGCACCGCTAGAGGCGATCCTGTTGCATTTGATCGGCATGGGTTATTTTGCCGATCCTGCGCCGGATTTTACTGCGCTCAACGATCTCGCGACGTTTTATGCCGGAATTGGTGAAGGGCTGCCGCCGAAATATCCGCTCTATGGACGTGATGCACATCGCACCCGGGCCGGCATTCATGCCGATGGCCTCAATAAATTTTGGCCGATGTACGCTCCGTTTAATGTGCCGGCCCTGTTAGGGCGGCCGTTAGAGGTCTCGTTGACCAAAGACAGCGGCGTGGCGGGGGTGATCTTTTTGCTCAAGCAGCATCTTCAAGTTGAACTCAGCAAAGACGACCCGCAACTTGTGCCGATTCTCACTTGGATCGAGTCGGAATGGAGCGCCGGCCGTCAAACCAGCATCGAATGGGAAGAGATCGCGCCTTTTGTGACGCAATGGATCGCGCAAGCGCACGCTTAAACGGACAAGAGCGGATCACCCGTTGATCCGCTCATAACGATTTGGTGTGATGCCCATGGCGCGCAACTGCTCCCCGACTCGTGTAACATCATCGGTTTGATCTGCGTCCACGGTGCGAACCACGATCACCCGTTGCTGGGGGTGTTCGATCGATCGCGATGCGGTGGCGACTTTGGACTTATACCCCAAGTGGCCGGCGATCGTGGCGGTGCGAATTTGCGTCCAAAGCGCGTCCACCTGGGTTAGATCCGTTTCGATCACCCATTCTCCGGCGCGGGGAGTGGGGGTGTGTTCGATCAAGGGTTTACATTCTAACCAGTAATTGCCCGTGATCGCCGAGGGGCGGGCCGTGGAGTCATGTTGCATCCGGGCCTGTTGTACCATACGGATCAAGTCTTGTTCGTTCACGTTTGAGTCTCCTGCTTTTGCAGCGATTATATCCGCTGTGGGGTCAACGCTTCAAAGTGTTCGCTCTTGGTGATCTGAAGAAATTCTCATCTTGCTGGCTAAGATCAGGAAAATTTCCGTGTGTAGTTCAAAAATTTTACCCCCTTTGCACCAACACACATTGCGATCTATGACATTTGGCTAAAATTCCTCATAAATTGCTTAAAATGTTGTGATGTTTATTACTAGACATTTTGACGAAATCTCCCCTATACTTAATCTTAAAAGAAACACAATTCCAACTAAAACACAACGTTTCGTAGGGACTATTTTTTTCAATACTCCGTCTTCAGTCCCCAAGTGACACCCTGAAAATGCTCAAATAATAAATAAAATGATGGAGTAAGCTCATGAACACCGTTTTTGATTACCACATTGAACCTTTAGAACGACCGTGGAGCGCTGAATCAGAACCTGTGACCGGATGCGATGCGCTGTTTAGTCGGGTACAAGCAGGTTGGCAAATTGTCGGGACGGTTTGTGCCGTAGAAGTCTGGTTTAATCATAGCCGTCGGACCCACATTTTTGAGATCCAATTGTCCAACGGGCGCGAATGTCAGTCCATGCGGGTATTGAGTGTCCCTCCTTTAATCAATTACCTGCGTGCTTGTCGGATTCCCGTGTTTACGTTGACGCAACCTGTCTTAGATAAAACGATGATTGAAGTCAAAACCCGTTTAAAAGTGGTGTGATTTCGCTCGTTTTTGGTTACAATCATGTGCGTGATCAAGGGTAATTACGCTCATGTCTGTTCAGCTTTCTAATCCACGATATGTCTTACAAGCGTTAATCGGTAGCGGCGGTATGGGCGAAGTCTATTGCGCCTATGACCGCTTGCGCGCCCGCACCGTGGCGTTAAAACGAGTCTTAGCCGCGACTCGTGATTTACGGTTTACTTCCGCCAGCGGGACACAAGATGTCCGCCTCGCTTTGGCGATGGAATTTCGCATTTTGGCCAGTTTACGGCATCGGCATATTGTGAGTGTGTTGGATTATGGCTTTAACCACGATCAACAGCCTTATTTTACGATGCAACTGATCGAAGGCGGACAAACTATCACCGATTACGCGCAAACCTTAGATCAAGCCGATAAGATCCGCGTGTTGATCGAAATGTTACAAGCGCTCTCCTATTTGCATCGGCGCGGGATCATCCACCGCGATCTGAAACCCGCGAATGTGATGGTGACCCCTGAAGGCCGCGTCAAAGTGATGGATTTTGGACTCGCGTTGCATCAATCCGAGATCGTCTTAGAGCGCACGGTGGTCGGCACGATGTTGTATATGGCCCCGGAATTGTTTCGGGATCTTAACGTCACTATTCAATCGGATCTCTATTCGTTCGGCGTGATGGCCTATGAGATCTTTGTCGGACGGCACCCGTTCGCAGGTGTGGCACATGAAGATCTGTTTGATGCGCTATTACATCGCAAGCCCCATACCCGTGATTTACCCCCAGAGATCGCCAAAATTTTAGATCGCTTGTTGGCCAAAACTCCGGTAGAACGCTACTCACACCCAGACGATGTGATCGCGGCCTTAGCCCAAGCCACCGGAGTCGCATTGCCCGTTGAGGATGCTGAATTGCGCGAAGGCTATCTTCAATCCGCGCAATTTGTGGGACGAGAGCGCGAATTAGCGCAATTGTTAGCGCCCTTAGAGCGCTTACTCACACCCACCCAACCCACTGGTAGCGCTTGGTTGATCGCGGGTGAGTCCGGTGTGGGAAAATCGCGCTTGATCGAAGAATTACGTATCCGGGCGTTGATCTCTGGCGCAATGGTGTTACAAGGGCAAGCGGTATCCGGCGGCGGACTCGCGTTTCAAATGTGGCGTGATCCGTTGCGTTTGCTGATGTTAGCGAGTCATCTTAGCCCCTTAGAAGCAAGTGTGCTTAAGGAGATCTTACCAGACGCGAACCGCTTATTAGGGTATGAGATCGCCGATGCCCCTCAAATTGAAGGTCAAACCCGTCAACGTTTGATCCAGACAATTTTAGGCTTATTCAAGCGCCATTATCAACCAATGCTGTTGATCCTAGAGGATCTGCATTGGGCGGATGAGTTGGATCTCTTGGCACAACTGAACACGTTGGTGCCGCAATTGCCGTTGATGATCGTGGCCTCGTATCGGAGCGAAGAATCGCCGGCCTTGGCCGAGGCCTTGCCACAAATGCAGGTGATCACGCTCTCACGGTTGGATGATGCGGCAATCGTGGCCTTAAGTCAGGCGATTTTGGGTGAGGCCGCTGAACAATCCGCTTTGTTAGATCTGCTACGGCGCGAAACCGAAGGCAATGCGTTTTTTATGGTGGAAGTGATGCGCGCCTTGGCCGAAGAAGCGGGTGGGTTAGACCTAGTGGGTCATGTCACCTTGCCGGATAGCGTGTTTGCAGGCGGCATTCAAGAGATCGTGCGGCGACGCTTAGGGCGTGTGCCGGATTGGGCGCGGGCCTTGCTAAAATTGGCCGCGATCGGCGGCCGGCAATTGGATCGGCGGGTGATGGAGCTATTAGCGGTGCGCGTTGATTATGAACGATGGCTCAACGTGTGCGCGAACGCGGCGGTATTAGAAGTTGTCAATGACCGTTGGCGCTTTGCCCATGATAAGTTGCGTGACGGTGTATTAGATGGGATTAGCCTTGAAGAAGCCCCCACTTTATACCGTGAAGTGGCGATCGCGGTGGAGTTAATCTATACCGATGTGCCGGATCACGCCGCGATGATCGCCAAGTATTGGAGCGCGGCCGGCGATGGGCAAAAAGAACTCCACTATACCGCCAAGGCCGCGAAACGGGCGATGGATTTGAGCCTGTATCATGATGCTCAACGCCTGCTCCACCGGATTTTACATCTCGAAGCTCCCCCCGTCCTACATATGGAAAGTTTGATCTTGCTAGGCGAAGCGTTGGAGGCACTGGGCGATTACACCGATGCTTGTGATTATGCCCAACAAGCGCTAGAGATCGCCCGTAAAATCGGGAGTGTGGACGGCATGGCCCAAGCGCTCAAAGTGATCGGCAATGTCCGTTGGCGGGAAGGGGCGTATGACGTGGCCGAACAGTATCTATTGGAGTCGTTGCAATATCGCAAGTTACCGATCACCTTGATCATCCTCGGCGATGTGGCATGGAGTCGCGGTGATCTCGGCACGGCCCGCATCTACTTTGAGCGCGCCCGCCGTCTTACCATGAACACCCCTCAATATTATGTGCATGGTGAGGCCTTGCAAAGCCTGGCGACCGTGTTATGGCGTTTAGATGACATAGAAGGCGCGAAACAACTGTTACATGAAAGCATCGCGATCAAACAACAGATCGGCAATCAGCGTGGTGTGGCAGCCAGCATCAATAGTTTGGGCATTATTGCCGAACGACAAGGCGATTTAAGCGCATCCGCCCAATACTTTGAGTTAAGCCTTGGTTTATATGAGCAATTAGCGATCCCTTGGGGGATGAGCAACGTCGCCTGTAACCTCGCATTTGTCTATCTCACCAGTCAGGAATTAGATAAGGCAGCGATCACCCTCAACAAAGGCTTACAGATCAGCACCCGCCTAAACAGTTTACCCGTCACCTTAGAGTTGATCGCGGGTTACGCCCAATTGGTGTATCAACGCGATGAGGTGATCCAAGCGGCCGAATGGGCCGGCTTGGTACAAGCGCACCCCGCTACCAATGAATTTACCCACACGATCCGCTTGAAACCGCTTAAGGCGGCCTTAGAGACCGAAACGGAGAGCGATTGGCAAGCGGCCTTTGAACGTGGGAAGGCGCTCTCACTCGCTGACACCTTAACCACATTATTAGCAAAAACCTGAAACGTTTAAAGCGCTTCTATTACGAAATGTTGCGAACAGTGTTAAAAATTTTTTATACTGTTACGCTTGATTTTAAACACAACCCCGTCCTATAGTAGGGAGGTATCTTCTTTAACAAGGAGCGTTTGAAATGCGTAAATTGCTTTTGGTTGTTTTAATGTTGTGTTTGAGCGGTTTGCTTTTGGCGGATAACCACAGCGAAACTGTGTTCTGTGGCGATCTAGCGGCGGAAGATTGCGACATTTTGGTCGCGTCGAGCGAAGCGATGGCCGGATTGACCGGTGCGTCAGCCGAATTCATGCTCAATCTGAATGTGGCGGGGATGCCCGGCGAAATGAGTGAATTGGCACTCGATGTGACTGGCTCTGGTACTTATTCCGGTGTCGATATGATGGCCATGGGCGCAATGGCGCAAGACATGGACATGATGAGCGCCATGACCGCCGCGGGTGAAGCGATCGCCGCCTTCAATGGCGAATTGACGTTAACCTTGTCGTTACCCGCCGAATTGGCCGGTGCGATGGGCCCCGATGCGCCGGAATCGATCACTTTAGATTTGCGTCTGGTCGAAGGTGTGGGTTACATCAACTTCGACACCCTTTCCGGCCTGGGTCTGCCTGCTGAATTAAGCGGCTGGGGCGGTTTAGACTTGGTGAGCAGCTTACAACAACTCGCGCCGATGTTGGGCGATATGGGTGATATGGGCGGCATGGACACCCCTGAAATGTCAGAAGAAGACATGATGGCCATGACCGAAGGTATGACGATCACCCGTATGGAAGACGAAGACGGCGCGGCCGTGTTCATGAGTACCTTAGACGCTGCGGCCCTGTTCTCTAACCCCACCGTGCGTGATGCGTTCTTGAGCCAATTAGAAGCGCAAGGCATGACCGGCACGGACGGAGAAGCGATCTTCGATGCGTTCGCTGAAAACCCGGATGCGTTCACCTTCAATATGTTCACCGTGATCGACCTCGAAACCTTCTATGTCCGCACCTCCTCCTTCGAGATGAGCATGGACTTGGGGACGTTGATGGCCGCCACGGGTGAAGAAACCGAAGGCATGGAAAACGCCACCTTCGCCATGATGGGTCAATTGAGCTATGTTGCTTACAATGATGTGCCGACGATCGAAGCTCCCGAAGGCGCGCCAGTTGTGACGTTGAATGAGCTGTTCATGGCGCTTAGCTCAATGTCTGCTCCGCAACCCTAAGCTTTAACACAAACAACCAAGTGGTAACGGCGGTTGGGGGACGTGTCCCCCAACCGCTTTTTGATCAAGCAAGGCAATCATGTCGCCATAAGGTGACGATCTGTTGAGCATAACGGGGGTGTCCCGGCGGGTGTGAACGGCGAAATACAAAGTTGATCTCCACCGTTGCCAGATAACTGCCCGCCGTGTAATCGCGATTATGGTGGGTGCAATAGTAAGCCGCCCATGCTCGTAAAATCGGCTGATGCTGGTTGTTAAATAAGACTTCTTCAAACTTCTTCCAACGCATCAACGGGCCCCATAACACCCCGTCCGGGGGCATTGTGGGCGGCGGTTCACGCAATAAATCGACCTGATAGCCATTCTCAAACGTACCGATCACCGTCATGCGTCCGTCCACCTGATAGGGGATCGGCGCATATAGATCCCAAAATTGCCAGATCCCAAGGTATTCAACCACATCGGCGATCGCAGGTGGGATCGGAGGATAGGGACGCGAGTCATAGCGCCCCAATTGATCGATATTCCACCAAAGGACGATCAACAGGAACGGGATCAAGCCCAAATACAACGGATTGAAGCGCGATGACGGTTGAGTCGTCATCGGGATCGCATCACCGCGCAGCATGATCACATACGAGAGGATCATCACCCACGAAAAATCGGGGATCGCTAAGGTCAACGCGATTCCCAGATGCAACGAGACCCCTAAACCGATCCCGATCCAACGCCAACGCATCGGCATCAGCAAAAAGATCGGTAACAGCGTTTCGATCAACAAGGCGGCATGACTCAAGGCGCGTAACAGGGTTTCGGGTGCGATCTCCCGTAAAAGCGCGCCGGGGGGTAACAAGATCGTCTCCAATTGTAAGACATAATGCAGCGCTTCCCCTTGTCGCCATGGTTCACCTAACCACTTTAAGTAAGCGGTGGTGAAATAGATCAAACTGACCTGTATTCGCAACGCCCACACCGGAAACGCCGCGATCGTGCCGCGGGTTTGACGGGTGTCTAAGGAATAAACCCGCCCACATTCGATCCAGATCAGCCAAAAGCTAAACACACGCAAGGCGGTATCCGCGCCCGTGAGGATATAGACATTGCGCTCATGCAACGATACCAACAAGATAAAGTTGAGTACCGTCATGATCCGCGTGTGATACCCGACGATCATCGCGATCAGCACCACGATCCATAGCCATAGGAAGAGCGTCACTTGCCAGTCAGCGCCCAACGCATCCATGAATGACCAACGGGTGACACGGCCGATCTCCGCGATCACCGAACGTGGCACGATCCCGTCATCACTGTAAAATGGTGTGACGATCCACAAGCGATAGATCGCATCTTTCAGCAACAATAAGCCTAATAGGATGCGAAACAACGCGGCCGGGCGAGCGTCCACTTGCAAAACACTAAGTTGTTTAAGCCGTTGATGAACGTTTACAACATTATTTGAAATTAAGCGGTTCATGTGATATGAAATTAACATCTAGCTTTAATGCACAACCCTTGCAGAATAGATTTACAATAAAAGCACCTGTCGCAAGGTGAACATGATCGATATTCGCAAAAGGAAACATAATGATCAAACGACGGTATCCTATTCTCTTGTTCTTAACCACGATACCCATTTTCAGTCTGTTGATCGGGTTCAGTTTTGGAGCGGCCCCAGCTGCCAATGCCCAAACCGCTTGCTCTGTAGATCTACAAACGATCTTGACGGAAGTTCAACAACTGTGTGGCGGTTTAAATCGTAATCAGGTCTGTTACGGTAAGGTAGAAGTTGACGCGATCCCCTCGGATAGTACCTTGCCATTGCAGTTTGAGCAACCAGGGGATAGCGCTAATGTGTCTCAAGTGCGTTCTTTATATTTGAGCGCTTTTGATCAAACGGCAGATGTATGGGGGATCGCGCAAATGCGGATCTTAGCCAATACCACTGCTTATCCGACCGATGTAAATTTGCTGTTATTCGGGGATGTGAGCGTCGAAACCGTCGATCAAACGCGCCCCAGTGTATCGATCACCGTGAATAGTCCGACCCGGGTCAATATTCGGAGTACACCGTCGGTCAATGGGTTTGTGGTGGCCGCGGCTGAACCGGGCGAAACGCTCAAGGCCTTAGGGCGTTTAGCGGATGGATCTTGGATTCGGGTGGAAGAAAACGGCTTAGGGCGCGTGGGATGGATCGCCGGAGCGTTAGTAAGTGCGGTAGATACGCCGATCGATAGCTTGGTCATTGATGACGGTACCACCCCTTACTTAGGCGCGATGCAAGCCTTTTATTTTGAGAGCGGCGCATCGCCCACTTGTGAGTCGATGGTTTCGGACGGATTGTTGATCCAAACACCGGACGGCGTGGCACGGGTGACGATCTTGATCAATGAGGTGAGTATCGAATTGGTCGGATCGCAACAGACGGGCGCAACGGCCTTCATTCAATCGAATAGCGCGGCGGGCATGAACCTAAGTTTGATGAGCGGATCGGCGAATGTCACCGCGCAAAATGTGACCGTGGCCTTAAATGCCAATATGACCACCGTGATCCCGATCGACTCGTCGAATCGGGCGATCGGCGCGCCGTCACAACCCCGCGCTGCGGATACCACTCTGTTGCGACGGGTGGGTTTAGCGCCGTTGGTGGCGTTCCCAGAGGTACAAGCGCCGTCGGTGGGACAACCGAATCAAGGCGGCGGGTCGGGGCCCCAAAATGGCAATGGACGCGGCAATGGGCGTGGCAATGGCAACGCGAACGGCAATGGAAATGGAAATGCGAACGGGAATGCGAACGGGAATGCCAATGGTAACAGCAATGGCAACGGGGACGGCGATGATGATGACGGGGACGATTAGAGGCGATTATGTCTAACGATACCAATCTTCCGCTACAAGATACACGTAAGTTGAGCGAGGCGGAGATGACCGCGCCGGAGTATCACGAAAAGATCGCCGCTACGATGGAGCGGATCGATACAGTTTCGTTGATCCTACCGGGGAACGATAAACCGTTGATCTTTCGGGATCAAGAGACGGTGATCATCGGGCGGCGCGATGAGAACAACCAAAATTACCCTGATGTGGATTTATCGCATCATTTCGGGATGTTGATGGGGGTTTCGCGTCGTCATGCGGAGATCAAGTTGAGCGAAGGGCAATGTTACCTACGGGATCTGAATAGCGCTAACGGGACATGGCTCAGTGAGCGCAAGCTGATCCCGGAACAATATTATCCGCTCCATAACGGGGCGCAAATCCGACTCGGACAATTGTTGATCTTGGTGTTTTTATCGCAATCTAGCCAGATCGAAAGCACCGCGCCCACCGTGCCGGAACGCCCCCAAGTCACGATGATCTATTTGACTGATCGTGAACATAAGTTTGTGGAAGGCGTATCGTTGGTGTATGTGCATGAAAAATTGGCCCATTACCTGAACGCGATCCAGAATTTACAGCGGCATTTGCGCGAAATTCAAGGCAAACCGCGTAAATTGGTCTCGTTGCGAAGCCTGCGTTTTAACAGTCGCACAGAAAGCGTAGAGATCGAATTGACCCATGTCGCCGAGATCGTAGACTTTTTACAGCATAAGCTGCCTACTTTTGTCCGTGAGCGGCAATTGGAACACCCCTTGCAATCCAACTTCAACGACGCGACCGTGCGTTACCTGTGTGAGTGTTTCGAGATCCTGTGTGAGGTAGATTATCTGGATCGCTTTTGGCCGTCGTTAGAGGTGATCCTCAATAGCAGTGTGATGATGTTGGTTTCGCCCCGTGAGACCAATTAGGCGCGCATGGATCACCTGATGAACGAAAATTTGAGCGGCACGATGATCCGCGGGTATCGCATCAAAGCATCGATCGGAAGTGGCGGCTTCGGGTCGGTCTATCGTGCCTATCAACCGATCATCGATCGGGAAGTGGCGATCAAGGTGATCCATGCGCGTTACGCCAATCAGTTGGAATTTATCCGACGGTTTGAGATCGAAGCCCGTTTGATCGCCCGTCTAGAACATGCCCATATCGTGCCGCTCTACGATTATTGGCGCGATCCGACAGGTGCGTATCTGGTGATGCGCGCCTTGCGTGGCGGTAGCCTGCGCGATCGACTCACCGAACACGGCGCGTTAGCGTTACAGACGACGGTGCAATGGGTGACACAGATCGCCGAAGCTTTAGCGATCGCGCATCAGCACAACATCATCCACCGCGATCTTAAACCGGAAAACATCCTCTTAGATCAAGAAGGTAATGCTTATCTCACTGATTTTGGGATCGCGATCGATACGCTAAACCCCTATAACGAGGTGATGCTGAAAAATCTCTCGTTCGGTTCACCGGCCTATATGTCACCGGAGCAACTGCACGGCCTGAACGTTAGCCCGGAAGGGGACATTTACAGCTTAGGCGTGTTGTTATTTGAGGCGTTGACCGCTCAAATCCCCTTTTCTAACGAGACGCTGTTGGCGCGCAAAGAAAAACAAGCCTTGATGCCGATCCCGTCGGTGGTCAGTTTACGGCCGGATCTGCCGTCCACATTGGACAATGTGATCTGGCGTGCTACTGCCCAAAATCCCCGCGCTCGTTACCCAGATATGCGTCAATTTATCCAAGCGTTGCACATGGCCACACAAGGCATCGTGACCGGAATCCCGATGTTACGTCCGATGTTAGCACGCAGTGATGATGCGAATGCGACCGGAATCATCGGCATGGGGGGGGTAGGTGACACGCCTAAACCCCCCGACTCACCCATGACCCAAGCGATCGCCATGGATGACTTTACGACGCGGATGATCGATCCGAATGCGCCGATCGAAGAACGTGAAGCCGATCTTTCGGCTTTGCAATATCTGATCCTCCGCAACCCCTACAAGGGTTTACGGGCGTTTGAGGAAGTCGATTCTGATGACTTTTACGGCCGTCAAGACGCGATCACCCGTTTGATCCGACGCTTGCCTACCGGACGCTTTTTAGCAGTGGTGGGCCCCAGTGGCAGCGGAAAATCCAGTTTAGCGCGGGCGGGTTTGATCGCGTCATTGCGGCATGGGCGGATCGAAGGATCGGATCGGTGGTTATACGTCACCTTGCAACCCGGGCCGCGTCCGCTTGAGGCGTTGCGTGAGGCGTTGTTAGGGGTTGCGGCGTGGGATGTGCCGGATTTTAGTGTGACTCCTAGCGCGATGTATGAACTGCTGTGCCGATTGGGGCCCACCCTGTTGCTGATCGATCAATTTGAAGAAGTGTTTACCTTATGCGAAGATGAGACGATCCGGGAGCGCTTTTTAGCGCTGTTAGCGGATGCAGTTACACAAGCCGAGAGTCCGCTTCGCTTGGTGATCACCCTACGCGCCGATTTTTACGATCGTCCGCTCCATTACCCTGCGTTCGGCGCATTGGTGCGCGAGTCTACTGAAGTGGTTTTACCGCTCTCCCCGCATGAATTGGAGGAGGCGATCGTCACTCCCGCCACCAACATCGGCTTGATGCTAGAAGCCCCGTTGATCCGCGTCCTCATTGAGGATTTGTACGGTCAAACCGGCGCGCTCCCGTTGTTGCAATACGCACTCACCCAACTGTTTGATCAACGCGATGAACTGCTCTTGACTGAACGCGCTTATCAAGCGATCGGCGGTGCATCGGGGGCCTTGGCTCAACGGGCGGAACAAGTCTATCATGCGCTTACACCGTCCGAACAAGCGATCGCACATCGTTTATTTTTGCGATTGATCACGGTGAGCGATCAAACGATCACCCGTAAACGTTTGCTCTGGTCGGAACTACCCGCCGAAGCCGAAAAGATCGTGCAGGCCTTTGGCAAAGATCGTTTGTTGACCTTAGATCGTGATCCGATCACCCGATCGCCCACGGTGGAGATCGCCCATGAGGCCTTGATCACCCGTTGGCAACGTCTCGCCGATTGGATCGCGGTGAATCGGGCGGATCTGCAAACTGCGGCCCGGTTAGCGACGATCACCGAAGATTGGGAACGGGCCGAACGTGATCGGAGTTTTTTGGCCGGTGGATCGCGGTTGGCTGAATTTGAAGCGCTGTTAGATCATGCGTTGGTGAGTTTGTCGCCCGCACAACGGGCTTTTATTGAGGCCGGTCAACGCTTGCGCCAACGCGGACAACGACGCACGCAAGTGGTGATCGCGCTTTTGACGTTGTTGTTGTTGATCGCGTGTGGTTTTGCGATAGTCGCTTTCGATCAACAGGGACGGGAACAGATCGCACGGGCGGAGGCGCTCCGTGAACGGGATCGCGCCAATCAGGAGGCCCAATTTTCCCGATCGCGGGAATTAGCGGCGTTAGCGCTCACCCAATCGGAGCATGATCTCGCTTTGTTATTGAGTGTGAGTGCGTATCAGACCGCTCCGACTTTTGAAGCCCGACACGGCCTGTTAAGCGCGTTACAAACACATCCGGCGATCCAAACGTATCTGCATGGTCATACCAGTGTGATCCGTGCCGTAGGGGTGTATGGCGATCGGATCGCGTCAGCGGATGCTCAAGGCATGTTACAGATCTGGTCACGGTCAACGCACGATAGCATCGGCGCACCGATTCCGGCGCATCAGGGGCCGATCTATGCGTTGGCGATCGATGCCAACGGGATCCTCACGGCCGGCGCAGATGCAAAAGTGAGCTTGTGGGATCACGACGGACAAGCGATCGTCCCGCCGATCTTGCATGATGCGGCGGTATGGAGTGTAGCGCTCACCGCACAGCAGATCGCGATCGGCGATGAGTTGGGTCAAGTGGTGGTTTACGATCGGGCGGATCAGACCGTGATCTGGGAAAGCACCGCGCATCAAGATATGGTCTACGCTTTGGCCTATTCACCAGACGGCATGACCTTAGCCTCAGCTGGCGGGGACGGACGGGCGCGCTTATTCGATGCGATCCATGGCACGCCGATCGGCGATCCGTTTGAGGAACACGCGGGTTTTGCCTTAGCGTTGGCTTATGCCCCTGATGGCACGCAACTCGCCTCTACTGGGGCCGACGGGCAAGTGGTGATCTACGATCTCACCGCTCCGCGTGTGATCACAGCATTTGACACCGGACATCGCAATTATCCCCGTGCAATTGCCTATAATCCGACGGGTGAGATCTTAGCGACCGCGAGTCTAGACGGCACGATCCGCTTATGGGACGCACGATCCGGACAAGCGTTGATCGACCCGTTGATCGGGCATCAGGCCGCTGTATGGGATATGGCCTTTTACGGCGATCTGCAATGGGTGAGCAGCGGCGCGGAGGGGCAATTGATCCTTTGGGATATACAACCGCCGAGTCGGCCGGCTATGGGCGCTTGGGTGAGCGTCGGGCCGATCGCTCGGATCGCCTTTAGCGCCGATCAGATGATCACTGGACACGACGACGGCACGATCACCTTAGCGGATCGAGTCAGCGGTGAACCTTTAGGACGTTGGACGGGGCATCGCGCCCTGATCACCGGATTAGCGGTATTCGGCGATCGGGTCATTTCGACAAGCGCCGATCAAAGTGCGATCGTCTGGGATCTCGCGACGGGGGAAATGATCTATCACTTGACCGGACATCGATCGGTGATCAACGACTTCACGATCGTTGAGGATCGTTTGTATACCGCCAGTGATGACGGCACGATCCAACATTGGGATCTGCAAACGGGTGAGGGATTAGGAGTTTTGATCGCGATCGACTCCCCCTTGAGCCTCACTTATTCTGAAACCACCGGACATTTGATCGTCGGGACGCGCACCGGGGCGATCTATCGCGTGGATCGTGAAGGGCAAACGATCGGTGAACCGTGGACGGCCCATCAAGACGCGGTGACGACTCTATCCACACAGGGCCCGGTCTTGATCTCTGGTGGACGCGATCGGCAAGTGATCATCTGGGATCTGCTGGTGGACAATCCGACTCCGCGCTTGTTAAGCGGTCATGGAGACTGGGTGCAGAGTGTGACGCTTGACCTAGAGAAGGGGTTGATCGTTTCGGGCGGGCGCGATCAGACGGTGCGTTTATGGGATCTGCAAACCGGGCGGGCGTTAGGTCAACCGTGGTTGGGGCATGTGGACGCGGTGACACAAGTCGCTTTTCACGACGGTCATGTGTATTCAGTGGGACGCGATGGCAACGTGATTGGCTGGATCACCGCCGTCGAGTCTTGGCAGACGTTGGCGTGTGCGATCGCGAATCGCCCCTTTAATCTGATCGAACGAGAGTGGTATCGCTTAGAGGATACGATCATTTGTGAATAATGTTAGCCCTTTGCTAATAGAAGATGGGAAGTTGCTTGCAAAAATAACGGATTATTTCTATACTGTGGGTATAAACGCAACGAAAGAGGCTTAGCGATGTACCACATTACCACTAACTCCAGCAATGGGCTAATGGAAGTCACTATTCACCGTCGGGAATTGGCTTCATTGGTCTTGGCCTTTGGGCATTACTTTGAACCGTTGAATTTTTTCCGTTGGGATCACCCACATTCCCAAATCACCTACAGTTTTGAATATGAGCGTGATCATGTGGCCCAACACGCGCAAAAATTGGACTTGATCTTGTGGCAGCGGATGGCCTCTGAGCAAGAGATCAAAGCGATCGCACAACGTGCTTGTGAGCGGGCGCGTTTTGCCCGTTTAACCGAGATCGAACGGAACACCCAAGGGCTTAACCTCTCATTTCTGTTTTATCAACGCCGGACACATCTGTTACGGTTGCCAAAACACTTCTTAACCGCCCCGGTGATCTGGTCTGATTCGTATAAAAGTGCGGATAAATTTAGCGAATTTGTCTTACAATGGCTGATGGCCCGACAAACCACCGCTGAATTAAGTGTTTAGTTTGCCTTAGGGACATAAAAGACTGGAAGTTTCTTGGGGATGCGGCGCATTTCATTTAGAATGATCAGCTGATCTGTTAGACATGTGGATGTTTATTTAGATGCGTTATCACATCAGCGTTAACTCTGAATTAGGGGTGATTGATCTCACCTTGTATGAGTGGGATTTACATCGGTTAGTGACGACGTTTGTCGAAACGTGTCCGCCGAACAGTCTGTTTCGATGGGAACATCCCCAATCCTATATCACCTATAGCCTTGAATATTCCCCAGATGAGGTGTGGGCCTATAGCCACCGCTTGAATCTGTTTTTGTGGCAACACACGATCCCAATGTTTGATCTATATGAGTTGATCGAACGTGCTTGTGTCTTATCGGGGCGATCGTTGCGGGCGATCAATCAAGGGGCGGATGAGTGTCAAATCTGGTTTGAGTCGCCGGGCGCGCTACAATTGCCGCGTCAATTTTTGACCTCGATCTGCTTAAATCGCTTGGCGTTGCAGCACACCTATAACCCGGAAGAGTTGTTTATCGGGTTCATCAAACAATGGTTAAATGTGAATTACGAGATCAAGCCTTCCTAAAGGCGAAATTGGGTTGCGTGATGCGTTGATGCGTCACGCAACCGATAGCACCCCTCACTCACTAACATGCGGTCGGATAGCAGAAACGATACGTTACCCCCGCTTGATCAATCTTGATGGTACCATAAAAAAGTGTGCTATCCACATCATCGCGGAAATACCACTTGGTATTGACAGCTACCGGGAGGGAAAGAACCTCACTCGGACCTAAATTCCCTACGACACTTATACTTGCTGTACAATTGGTTTCTGCCTGAATCACCAAGAATCTGGGGACGAGGGCGGCAGACGGCGCATTGTTGACGGCCTCTAACGTGGCGAAGTCGGTGGGATGCGCTTCGCATGGCAGTAAGTTGAGCGTGGGGGACGGGATCGGCGTGTCCACGTTACCGATCGGAGTCCAAGTGGGGCTGATCGCCGGATCAAGTGTAGGCAAGTTGAGTAAACCTGTCGGGGTTGGACTCACCCTAGGTGCATTTGGGCCGGTAGTATTGGTCGGGGCCGCTGTAGGCATCAGACACGCCCCTTCCGACAAATTCACCGCTTCTGGTAATAATTCGACGGATGCAATCAGATTGAGGATGCTCCCACAATCAAAGGATCGCACCGGAAACGACGGTAAACCGCTGGCCCATCCGTCCGAGTCTAATGCGATTCGGCTGATAGATCCCGCAACTAACCGCTGACTGAATCGATTAAACGTGACCACACCCTCCCCTTGTAAAAGCTGAATGGTCAATTCTTCGCCGGGGGTAGCCTGTAAAAATGCGGTGCCTTCCATGCTGATCTCTGCGCCATTGCTGACAAAATTAACCAACTCCTCGCCTTGTGGGGTCTGGATCAACAAACCGTCAATTGGCGCTTCACGACAAGTAACCTCCCCGATTCCGGTGGTGAAATAGAAGGACTGCATTGGCGAAAAGTTTCGGGCGTTGCGCTCAACCTCTGGTAAGAGGCTAAAATCGCCGGAAAGCGCGGCCGCAATCACCCAGCCGGTGATCTGGGAGCGCTGATAGAGGTAATCGATTCGCACCCAGTCACCATAGCGGCCGGTGGCTGTCACTGGTTCATTTACGCCTAATGAACCGAGTAAGCGGCCATCTGGCGCGGGTGTAAGACGGACATTCACCCCTGTAGTCGTGGTCAATGGGGTTTCAACCAATACGGGGGTTTGATCTTCAAGATAAGTGTCTCCGAACAAGACAAAGGTCACATTTTGCCCGGGTAAGGTATCAGGCAGATTGGCTTGAACTTTGAGGATCGAAACACCCCAACTTTCGCCCTCGATATTTAAAGGGCTTAGATCCATAGAGACGATCGTTTGTAGATCGGCTCTATCGCCGGCCTTCTCAAACTCAAAAGCGACCGTTTCATCGCGTCCCTGTGCGTTCACCAAGGAATGACCATAACAGGCCTGATTGCGTGCTAAATCGTCACAACTAGATGCGGCTGCATCTAACGCCACTTCCACCACCGCCGGACAAGATCCTAACGGGAAACCGGGTTGGGCAAAGTTAAAAGAGACCAACACAGTTAAAATGATCCCTAGTAACAGGACGAACACACTGTTTTTTGACATCACATTTAACCTCAATGAAAATAATTTAACCGCTTTCTGTAATCTATTATAACTTAAATCACGAGATTAAAGATCACAGTTCACGAATATTTAACATTGAGTTAACAAGCAACGTGCGGTTGCGTGGTGCGTTGATGCACCACGCGACCGATAGCATCCCTCACTCACTAACAAGCGTTAGGATAGCAGAAACGATAGGTGTTGCCTGCTAGTGCGATGTAAAGATTGCCATAAAAAACGGCATTGGGGTCATCGTAAAAATCCCAATAAGTGCCAACAGGCACGATCGCAAAGTAGCTCTCACCCGGGTTTAAAACCGCAACTGTTGGACCTAGTGTACAGTCTGGCAACACCGAAACCACTTTAAAAACGACACTGACTCCGGTAGAGTCTGGCGAGTTGTTGGTGACATCCAACATACCAACATCGGTCGGATGACCTTCACACGGGAGTAAGTTGGGTGTCGGTAAAGGTGTCGGCGTGTCGGTTGCAAAGCCAATCGGAGTCCATGTCGGGCTGATCGAAGGATCAAGCGTCGGTAAGTTGAGTAAACCGGTCGGTGTTGGAGTCAAGGTAGCACTGCTTTGGCCGCGTGTGGACGAGGGGCCTAGTGTGGGCATGACGCACGCGCCTTCAGCGATGCTCACCGACTCTGGCAACAACTTGATCGCTTGTACTAAGGTGACGATCTGACGGCAATCTGTAGACCGGATCGGGAAGGTCGGCGCACCATTGGCCCACCCGTCCTCATCCAACGGGATCAGAGTGATCGATCCTGGGAGCAGGCGTTGGGTGACTCCGCCCGCTTTCACATACCCTGAACCTTCCAACAATTGGATCGTCAATTGATCACCGGGGACAGCTTGTAAAAAGGCGGTCGATCCTAAAGCGATCTCCACGCCATTTGCGACAAAACTCATCATGCCCGCGCCGTTGGGGGTTTGCAACAAGAGTCCGTCTAACGGGGCTTCGCGGCAAGTAATCTCGCCGATTCCGGTGGTGAAATAGAAGGCCTGCATCGGGGAAAGGTTTTGCGAGGTGGGTTCAACCTCTGGTAAGGTACTTTGATCACCACTCAACACCGACGCGATCACCCACCCCGTGAGTTGAGCGCGTTCCGTAGCGTAATCAATTCGCACCCATTCGTCATAGCGGCCGGTCGCATTCACCGTTTCGCCAACCGCTAATGAACCGTGCAAGCGGGCGTTAGATGACGGGGCAATCCGCACATTAACCCCTTCCATGGTGGTTAAGGGGACTTCAACGGTGACAGGGGTTTGATCTTCAAAATAGGTATCCCCGAAGAGGATAAAGGTGACATTCTGCCCCGGTAACGTGTCGGGCAGATTCGCCTGTACTTTCAGGATCGAAACGCCCCAAGATTCGCCGTTGATGTCCATGGGGCTAAGATCAAGCGATGCCAAGGAGTAAAGATCGGCTACATCGCCGGCCTCACTAAATTCAAAGGACACGGTTTCATCGCGCCCTTGCGCGTCAATCAGGGTATGGCCATAACAGGCTTGATTGCGCCCTAGATCGCCACAACTAGACGCGGCCGCCTCTAACGCCACATCAACTAATCCCGGACAAGATCCCTGTGGCGAATCCGGTTGCGCGGTGCTAAATGAACCGATCACCGCTAAAATTACACCCAATAGCCCGAATAAGAGGGTTGTTTTTGTCATCATCATTGACCTCAATGAAAAAATAGCCGCACGGTTACTCTCCACCCATTGTAACCGCATTCTCTCTGATCGCGTGATCCTTTTCGCGGACACGCGGACACCCACAGGGGGTTGGCGTTGGGGTTAGCGTCGGAGTCGCACTGGGAACCGGTGATGATTCGGTTACTGGACTCTCAAGGGTCATGGTTGGAGTCGGGGTGGGTGTGTTCGGGATCGGTGTAAAGGTGGGCGAGACACACGCCCCTAACGCGCTGCTGATCGTGCGCGGTAACAGGTTAATCGGCGCAATCAACGCGAGGATATCCTCACATTGATCAGAGCGGGCGGGCAATGAAGGCGATCCCTTGGCCCAACCGTCTTGATCTAAGGGGATCGCACTGATCGATCCGGGCGTTAAGCGTTGGGTAACTCCGTGGGCTTTGACAATTGCCTCACCTTCTAACAGGTGGATCGTCAGTTGATCACCGGGGACGGCCTGTAAAAACGCGGTGGATCCCAAGGCGATCTCTACGCCATTCACCACAAAACGCATCATGCCCGCGCCGTCGGGGGTTTGCAGCAAAAGTCCGTCTAAGGGCGCTTCACGGCAAGTGATCTCCCCGATCCCGGTGGTAAAATAGAAGGCCTGCATCGGGGAAAGGTTTTGCGAGGTGGTTTCCACTTCTGGTAACAGCGTTAGATCCCCTGCGACGGCGGCAGCATTGATCCAGCCAGTGATCTGGGATTGTTGATAGAGATATTCGATCCGTACCCATTGGTCATAACGGCCGGTCGCATTAACCGTTTGAGCTGCCGCTAATGACCCTAACAGACGGCTATCTTCCGACGGGGTTAAACGCACATTCGCACCTTGCGAGGTCTGAAGTGCGATCTTCACAAACGCGGGAGACTGATTTTCAAGGTAAGTATCACCAAATAAGACAAACGTCACATTTTGACCGGGGAGTGTGTCTGGTAGATTCGCTTGAACGGCGAGGATCGAAACCCCCCAAGTTTCGCCATTCAGATCTAAAGGACTAAGCTCCATGGAGGCGATCGTTTCGAGATCCGCCAGATCACCGACATCGGTGAACTCAAAGGACGCGGTTTCATCGTGTCCTTGCGCGTCAATCAGGGTGTGGCCATAACAGGCTTGATTGCGTCCGAGATCACCACAACTTGAGACGGCCGCCTCTAATGCCACATCGACTAAGCCGGGACAAGATCCCAATAGAGCATCTGATTGGGCGGTACTAGCGGTACTAAAGGAAACGATCACCGCTAAAATTACACTCAATAATCCCAACAATAGGATTGTTTTTGTCATAATCGCTGACCTCAATAAAAAAGTTGTGTGTTTACACTCCCTTTATTGTAACCGCATTCTGCTGGATCTGGTGATCCTGTAAAAACTTTGATACCAAGTCGTAATCTAGGCACGCGGTACAGATTGAAAACATCAAGCGCTGTGCGACATTAAGCAGTAGCCAGTTGATCAACATCCCAACTTTTAGGGAAGATCATCCTTTAATTGTGATCGGATCGTTTGGTACAGTTAAGGCATTGATTTAACCATTTTACTTGAGGTGAACCCATGCGTTGTTTAAAAAACTTGGTATTGATGTTGGTATTGATGTCGGTGATCCTACCGATCTCTGCCCATGAACGGGCGGATATTTACGTCGTGGATGCGTGGGCAATGGCCACACTCACCACCACCGATGCGACACCAGAGGCCGCAATGGAAAGTAGCGCGATCTACTTCACCATTGACAACCCCGCCGCACATCCGATCCGCTTGATCAGCGCCATGAGTGCCACCGCCGAAACGATCACTTTCCGTGAAGGTGAAGCGGTGGTAGATGGGATCACCATCCCCACCCTTGACAGCGTTTCCCTAAGTTCAGAAGGCATCTATCTCGCTTTAGAAGACCTCACGATGGATTTAGTGGTGGGGGATGCGCTCACGCTTGTTCTCACCTTTGAGATGTTAGAAGAAACCGGTGAAGTTAGCCCCGATAGTGAACTGTTAGAGGTGATCATCGGTGTACCAGTCTTGGCCGAAGCCCCCATTTCGCATCCGGTGATCGCAGTTGCCTCATGGGCGCGTCCCACCGTTGCCGCGATCGAAATGGACGAAATGATGGTAACACCCGAAGCGATGATGACCGAAGAACCCGTCATGGCGATCAGCGGCGCATTTATGACCTTAGTCAATCGCGGTGAAAGCGACCTCACCTTGGTGAGCGCGGAGTCGTCGGTGTCTGACTTGGTGGAATTGCATGAAACCCAAATGGAAGGCGATATGATGCGGATGCGAGAAGTCGAAGGCGGGATCGCATTGCCGGCCGGTGAACGGATGGAATTACGCCCCGGCAGCTACCACATCATGTTGATGGAACTCAATCAAGAACTGATCCCCGGTCAAGCGATCACGATCACCCTGACTTTTGACGATGGTTCTAATACGCTCATCACTGTTCCGGTGTATGATCCGATGGGCATGGCGGACATGCCTCACGCGGCGGATGAATGAGACACGCGCTCATACCATTGCGGATCGCTTACGACAAGCGATCCGCGAAGGCGTTTACCTGTGTGGTGAACGCCTTATCGAATTAAATATCGCACGGGAGTTCGGCGTAAGCCAAAACACCGTGCGCGATGCGTTATGGCACTTGGAACAAGAGGGTTGGTTGATACGTCAAGCGCGGCACGGGGTCACGGTGCGCGCTTTTAGCACTGATGAGGCCGAAGAAGTCTATGCGCTCTGGGCCTTATTGGCCCAGACGGCCTTTAGTTGGGCGGCGGAAAAATGGACACGAGTTGATCTGCTCAATCAGCTTCGACCGCCACTCACCCAGGCCCGCTTACGGTGGTCAGAGGGGCAATGGAGCGCCTCTCGTGAAGCGATCTGGGAGTTTCATCGCACCCTTTCCCAACTTTCGGGGCGTTCTCAAACCGCCGTGTTACTTTCGCGCCTCTGTAATCAGGCGTGGTTACTGCAACTGGATTATGAATTTAATCACCCGCGCAGTGTAGAAGAGCGTGAAGCATGGATCGAAGGTTATGAGCAGTTATTGGGTGTGATCAAATTCGCTGATTCCGCCAATGCCGCCCATGCCTTACATGAGCGGATTTTAGAAGACGGCAAACCTGTGATCCGCTGGTTAGCAATGCACACTTAGCCTTAAAAAAGTGGACAAATGTTACGACTTTTGCGCTCATTTGTGCTACGATTGTGCCTAGGGCGATCGATCTGATCAATGGGTGTGCCAAGCGGTGATCTTACGATCATGATGACGATACTACCGCCGCGCAGATGACATAACGATGAGTTTAGGATAGAGACATGACGGGCGATGGGCAAACGTATTTTCGGGTATTATTAACGACGGTGGTCGGACAAGCGTTCACGGCGGCCGGTTATGCGTTAAATGAGCAACCGATTCAATGGGCCGGCGGTCAATATCGCTTTGTTCATGCGGGTTTATCGACCGCGATCCAATTCCAGCACCTGCTCTATCAAGATACCGAATGGTCATCCGGCCAACCGTCCCGTTTTCGTGTGGTCTTGATCCGATCTGACGGTCATCAACGCGATCTTTCAAGGTTAGTGGTAGAAGATTTTGGCGTGGCGATCTTACCTTCATCGCGTCATTGGTGGACGTATCGCAACACCCATGAATTAGGCCAGGCCTTAGCGGAAGCGGGTCATTTGATCATTGGTTATGGGATGCCGTGGCTTTCCGGCGATCTCATCCCCCCAGAAAGGTGATTATGGACATTATCGAAATTGACGCTTTGCGCTTACGGTGCATTATCGGCTTTAGCGCCCATGAACTCAAAGATCAGCAAGACGTGGTGATCAGTTTGCGGCTTGGCACCGACATGCGACGCGGCGCGATCACCGATCAGCCCAATGATGTCCTCAACTACCGGACGATCACCAAAGCGATCATCGCGCATGTGGAACATTCGCGTTATCAGTTGGTGGAGGCCTTGGCTAGTGCGATCGCCCGGATCTGTGTGGTAGATCATGCGGCCAGTTGGGTACAAGTGCGGGTGCATAAGCCGGGGGCCTTGCGCTTTTCCGATTCGGTTGGCGTGCTGATCGAACGCACGCGGGCGGATTTTGAACCGACCATCGCTTACGTTTCGATCGGATCGAACATCGATCCCGCGAACAACTTGTCCAAAGCGATCGCGCTCTTGGGTGAGCAATGTAAGATCCTCGCTTTATCCCAGACCTATCAATCTCCGCCTTATGGATTCCCAGATCAAGCGGATTTTTGGGACATCACGGCCAAAGTGCAAACGATGCTCACCCCGGTAGCGTTCAAACAAAGCATTCTAGACCCGATCGAATTGGCTTGTGGACGGGATCGCGCCTCCCAATTGAGCAAAGACGGCCCGTTGGCTTTAGACATGGACATCTTATTATGGGGTGAAACCGCTTTTGAGTACGGCATCAAACCTTGGCGCGTCCCGAATAAAGGCATTCTTAAATATGCGGCAGTCGCGATCCCCTTGGCCGAAATCGCGCCAGAGGTGATCCATCCCGATGAAGGGATCACCCTTGCGGCGATCGTGGCGCGTTTTCCACTCGCTGAACGGGAACAGGTGCGCTTAGTACCCTTCACGCCGATCTAAGCGATTATAGAGCGGTTGGTGTTGCATATAGCGCTTGAGGTTTTCGATCAACAATTGTGCGGCCCGGGTGTTGTAATCGGTATGATTGCCAGAGACATGCGGACTGATGATCACGTTATCAAGTGTCCACAGTGGGTGATGAGCGGGTAGGGGTTCTTCTTCAAACACATCCAAGATCGCCCCGCCGATCTTTTGGGCGTTCAAAGCAGCGATCAAAGCCGCTTGATCGATCACCTCACCGCGCGCCACATTCAGGATCACGGCGGTCTTTTTCATCGCTTTGATCACGTCTTCGTTGATCAATTTGCGAGTCGCATCTGTTAGTGGGGTGATCACTGCCAGATAATCGCACTCGCTCACCATTTGGGTAAGCGCTTGCCACGGGTAGATCCGTTCTGGCAGATCGCCTGCGGGATCGCCCGTGCCGGGTTCAGTGTAACCGTCATCTTCGGGTTTCATCGCGTTGCGCTTAGCGGCTAAGATCCGCATTCCCATGCTATGCGCGATGCGTGCCAATTCACGCCCGATGCTTCCATAACCGATCACACCGAGCGTTTTGCCGCGCAAGGTTGACGGGCGAAAGATCTCATAGCGGCGTTCATGCCAAATTTGCCCCGCTTGATGCTGTAACATCAACGGCAACTTGAGGTTAAACGCCAACATCATCCCGATGCAATATTCGGCGATGGAAGTGGCATGGATACCACTAGCGGTAGTGACTTCAATGCTTTCAAGGCGCACGATCGCTTGATTCAAGGCGCGATCCACACCTGCAAAATGAAATTGAATCCAACGCAACGCGGGGGCTTGCGCCGGCTGTGGAAAACGATTCAAGGTATACAGGATCTCGGTATCCGCCCACACCGATTCGGGGACTTCCGGAAAATGGCGTTCCACCCGAAATTGTGGAGCGGCCTCTCGGATGTGGGTGATCAACTCATCCGAAAAATCCATTGCGATCACAAGGCGCGGTTTATCGCTCATGTTGATTCCTTTGGGGTGCTAACTAAAAAACAGGCTGATCTTACCACAGCAAACAAAAACAGCCCGATCTTTTGGGCTGTTTAGCAGGTACAGGTTTCGTTTAGGGCATGGGGATCAAGTCTTGTGAGGATCGAGCCGCGCTGGGTGGGTTTTTGTGCATCGACATTTCATCAAAGAACACGCGGCCGGTAGTGGTACGGTTCATGATCAACAGACGCACTTGGATCGGATTTGCTTGGCTAAAGACCATTTCAAGGGTAGGCAAACGGGAATAGGGGCCCGCGACATTATAGCGGACTTGAGCGACATCAGCCGTCCCATCGGCATAATTGGCCACCAGACGAATCCGGAAGTTCGGGAGTCCGGTAGACCACGCATAACCATTCACGACGACGCGATCCCCTTGAGCAAATGACCATTGCGTGAGGTCAACGCGATGTTGAATGCGGTTATCATCGGTTGGACTACCGCGGAACAAGAAGGCACAAGTTCCGGTCATCACCCGCGCCCCACCACCACACAGACGCTGATCACCCGTAAGATTAAATCCACCCCAACGATCCGCGAGGTTATCAACGGGGTCAACATCGATCTCGAAGCTGCTGTTCACAAACAGATCGGTTTGACGCGGCAAGCTACAGGTGAAGGGGTTCACATTGGGTTTTAACACCGTCTCAACGTAGCTCTGATTGACCAAAGGCGGTAGGGTATCGCCTAAGCCATTTACGGAGAAGGTACATGCGCCCGGATAAGCGGCGTAGATCGCGGCGATCATACTGACATGAGGTGCAGCGAACGATGTCCCCGCCACATACGCATCTGCCCGGTTAAGGTCATACCAAGCCCCCGGTGCAAGGATATGCGCGGGTTGTGAATAAGCCCATTCGGTGGTTCCCATGCCCATCGTTGCCCCTACGGCGATCACTTGGGGGAGGGCAGCCGGTTCAAGCGGACCGGACGGAAAATAATCGGCATAGTTGCCAGAAGCAGCGATCGGGATGATCACACCCCCATTACTGGTGCGTGAGGTGTTTAAGTAGCCTTGTAGCAAGGTCGATAAGGCAACGATCGCCGGATCGCTGACCGCCGGATCGACCCCACGTCCGATCGCATCCGGTAAAATGATTTCATTCACCTCATTAAACAGGTGATTGATGTATTCGGTCGCCTGCTGTTCGGTGTAGGTGTGAGTCCTCATCAGGTAAGTGGTTAACCCGTAGCTGTTATAGATCACGGGTTCAGGGAGTTGAACATCATTCTCGTTGGTGAGCTTGGCATCAACATCAAATACCCATTCGTTGGCAGCTTCGCGGGCGGTGAGGAAGTTATCAATGTCAAACGCCGGGTAATTGCCACTTTGGGGGGTGGTACAGGGGATCAAGCCAAAGCTCATGTTGATCACAAAACTTTGAATGCCTTGTGATTGCAGATTGGTGATCGTTTGTGTGATTTGCGGCACAACCAAGTCAAGACGGTATTCTCCGTTTCGGCTAATATCGACGTTGACCACGCGCAGATGTGTCGCAAGGCTGGCGATTGACGGCACGATCGCATATTGACGCAATTTGCGGATCTGATCCATCACCACTTCGCGCACCATTTGACCGTGAGTCATCACGCGCAAGTTGCTGACACTGAAGCTAGAGCCGTAGACCTGCTGCATCTGGTTTGACCAGTTAGTCGGCATTTGTCCACCGGGAAGATTGGCTACTGGGACGGTGCGATCCGGAAAATCATCTACGATCAAGATCGCGGTTAATTGTGGCGCAGCGTAGATATCGTTAGAGATGAAAGGCGTGAGGAAACCTTCAAGCCAACTATCATCGATCGGGTTATTGTTAATTTCATCTAACAAGGCTTGCGGGATATTGTCGGACGGGTCTAAGACACCGTTGGGGCCTTCCAGACCCGATAAAGTAAAGCGACCCAAGCCCGACAAGGTAAACCGACCTTGACCGTTCAAAATATCGACATTCGTGGCACATAGATTAGATTGGCCTTGCCCTTGGGCAAAGACAGGCATTCCCGAAAGCAAAAAAATCAACAAGAGCAGGGTGAGTCCGGGTGCTAAGCGTTTGAACATGAAGCAATACTCCTATGAACTCAAGTTTTTATACACTATAAAGCATAATGGTGATCAGAGGCAAGTTGAAACTTGCCTCTGATTGTAAGGAAATATTTACGGCAATGGGATCAGCACATTAGGACTAGCGGGTGTTATTTTCAGCGAAATATCATCCCAGTAAGTCACGCCTGTTGAATTGCGACTCCAAAAGACCACGCGCACCTGTACCACATTGTTTGCGGTTAAGTTCAATTGTAGCGGTCGATTGGTGAGCGGATCGACCAACTCAATATAGTTATTGCTGGTGTTGGTGTTAAAGCGTGCTTGTGCGCGTTCGATCTGGCCATCGGCATAGTTAACGATGATCCGAATGCGGAAATTCGGTGCGCCCGACGCATTCACAAACCCGCGTAACGTCAACACATTCCCCGCACTTAACGTCGCTAAACTCAAATCGGCGCGCTGTTGTAAGATGCTGTCTTCGGTTGCGCCACTTCCACGGAAACGGAACGCACAGATCCCCGTGTTGGCGATCGATACACTGCCGTCACAGATCCGCGCTTCACCCGTGCCATTACGAATCCCCCAAAAGTCTGCTAAACCGTCTACCGGATTGAGATCGTCCTCAAAACTACGATTGCGAAGCAGTTCGATCGCGCTACCCGGATCGGGGGTATTGGTGGCCGTTGGAGGTACAGGGGTATTCGTGGCGGTCGGTGGTACGGGGGTATTGGTGGCGGTCGATGGAGGCAGTGTGGGAGTCGCGGTGGGTGGGATCGGATCACCCGTGTAACTGCACAACAACGGGTTATTGCTCACCTTCCACACAGTTTCAACATAATTGAAGTCCACCAAGGGCGGCCACGCATTGCCGAAACCATCTACTGGATATTCACACACACCACGATAGGCGATAAACATCGCGCCGACCATACTGGCATAAGGAGCGGCAAAAGATGTCCCAGCGACAAATGAATCGGCACGATACATATTATACCATGCCCCCGGCGTGAGCAAATGCGCGGGTTGTGAATAGCGCCATTCAGCGGTCTCCATGCCTAAGGTTGCCCCCACCGCGATCACTTGTGGCAAGGCGGCCGGATAGAGCGGCGCATGAGAGTAAATATCGGCGAAGTTGCCAGAAGCGGCGATCGGCAAGTAGAAGCGTTGACCAGATGCAGAGTCATTCAGGTAGTTCTGCAATTGTTGGGCAAAATCGCGCAAGGTGGGGTCATTCTCAAAGTCATACGAGTACAAATGAGCCAGATAGGCCAACCCATCGTCATCATCAAAGCCCAAGACATCATTGAAATAATCCAATAACCCGTAAGCGCGATAGACGACCGGGCGGATCACGCGCTCTTGTTGGTCGATACGTCCGTCTACATCAAATACCCACTTGTTAGCGGAATTGCGGGCCTCCAGAAAATCCCGAAAATCGAATGCTGGAAAGCCATTTTGGGCGGGCATGGTACACGGCAAGAGACCAAAACTCATGTTAATCACAAACGCGGTGAAGCCCTGACTTTGTAACGTGTTGATCTTAGCGGTCAAGGCAGGCAACAACAAGCCTAATTCATAGCTTCCGGCGGTGCTGATGTCCACAAAATCGATCTGAATATTGTCGTAGAGGTCGTTCAAGGCGGTGTTATTGGGATCATCATTGAGCGTTTCGTACAGATCGTTCACCACCTCAAACACCATATCCCCGTGCGTTAAGATTGGGAGTTGATCGGTGGGCGGAGGAGGCCCGGTATAGTATTCAGCAATTTGTGCTTCCCAATCTCCCGGTAAACTACCCAATTGGAGATCGACATCCAACAGATTGTCAGCAAAATCATCTACGATCAAGATCGCGGTTTTTTGCGGTGAACCGGAGACATCGCCATTAGCAAACGGCGCAAAAAAGGGTTGTAACCACGAGGTATCAATCGGGTTGTTGAGGATTTCATCCCTCAATTCCTGCGGCACATCGCTATCTTCTGGCCCTAATGAAGCATTTCCACCTTCTAAACCAGACAATGTAAATCGCCCTAAACCACTTAATGTAAACCGCCCTTGCCCATTGACACTTCCAATATCCGCTGAGCAGACGTTGTTCTGCGGTTGGGCTTGCGTGTCCTTTAATCCGATCCCAGATAGGAGTCCGATCATCATCGCCAAGCCGACAGCGAAACGTACAGTACGATGCAGCATAGCATTCGCCTCTAAACTCATTGAGTGTTACATTTACTATAATGCAATTTTCAAATCGGGATCGTTTGATCTTTCAAATGAAATAAAACCGACACAAGTTTTTTACACTTGTATCGGTTTGCAGTGGGGGCTAAGCGCGGATGCGGAACGAACTGATCATGTTAAAGAACAATTCGCCAAACTCTGGGAAGATCTCATCCGCAGCGGTAGCGGTGAGGGTATAAAGCATCTGGTTATAGACAAAAAAGGCTTGTAATTGGCGGATCGTGGTTTGACGTTCGACATTGCGCCAACGGTAATCACGCACAAAGGCACTCCCACCAGTTTGGGTGTAATCGTTTTCTTGGATCACCTCAAACTCTGCATAGCTGGTCTGTTGGCTTTTAAGCGCTTCAGACGCAACTGAGGTCGGTGTTACTTCGGGAAGCACCGCACGCATCGAGATCGATAGGTTGGGGTGCAACCCGTTGATCTCTGGCCCTAAGAAGATCGCCTGTAATTGGGCGTTTGAACTGATAAACCAATCCGACGGGATTTGAAGATTAAACGTCGGGCCGCGAAATTCCATCCAAGTCATCGTTTCTATATTGGTCATAATCTAGCTGTTTCCTTATCTACCAAACAGTAATTCACTACCCCAATTGACAACATCAGTCGCCATACGACCCACGTTGACTTCCACAATACCACGTCCGCCACCGCCTAAACCTAACGTGGCGAATGCGCCGACATCCATCCGGAACACGCCGTTACTATAGCCCACCTCCGCGTTATAGCCGGCCCCCGCGCCGTAACTGGCTTGGCCTTCTACTCCCACGCGGAAATAGTCATTCGAGTAAGACAGGTCTCCACGCACGCGCCCCCCTGCAAATGCTTCGGCGGAGGAACTCACGCTCACATTCCCGTTGAAGGGGTTAATCACAGCAGAATTTTCGACCGAGACTTCAGCACCGATATACGCTTGCGCGTTGGCTTCAATCCCCGCGATCTCCGCACCAACTTCAGCCCGTGCCACATAGACTCCGGCGCTTGCATTTAATTCTCCGCTGATGCCGTCACGTCCAATGCCAAAGCGTGCCTCACTGGTCAATTCAGCCGATCCCCCCGTCAATGAGCCGTCCAAGCGTAGATCGCCGATCTGGGTTTGACCTTCAACACGGCCCAAATAGAACTCATTATAGGTTTCGGCCACCGCGCTGAGTCGTCCGTCGGGGGTGATTTCTACACCCAACATTTGAGACCAACGCTCACCCATGCCACTCGCACGCACCGCCCCTAAATCACCTGCATACATGGCCTCAAACATCGCTGACTGCCCGGCGCGTGTGTCTTCCCAGAGAATCGCTTTTGCGTCCACATAGTCCATAAAACCACGACGGAACGGGTCACTTTGCATAAATTCGCGGGCTTGTTCTGGGGTAATGCTGCCATCCAAAATCCCTTGATAAATGTCCACACGCGATCCGCGTAATAGGTGCATCGGGATCTCATTGGGGCGTACCACGTTGGGATGTTCCATCTGGAAGGGGTTATTTCCACCACCGGGCAAACCACCACCGGGTAAACCGCCGCCAGGTAAGCCAACTGGGCCACCTCCCACATCGCGGATCACACCCCCTGCTTGTTCTTCGGCCGCGGCCATGATCTCGCTGATCTGTGTCACCGCCTGATTCGAGGCCTCAAAGGCTTGGATCAAGCGCTTAAGACGGGGCAAAACCTCGCCTTCCATCTCATCAAAAAACGCATCTGCACCCATCCCGATCCAACCGCTTTTCAGTTGGTCGGTCATCTGACGTAATTGTCTTTCATACGCTTCAAATTGATCCGTATGCCGGCTAAATAATTGCGCGATTTGCTCCAATTGTTCATAGTTTACTTGTAATACGGGTGGAGTCATGCTCTATCCTTAATCTCGATAAAAGATCAGCACTATATCGCTTTCTTCAAATAGGATCTCGTCGTTATGTTCCAATGGATAGGCGATGTTAACCTCTAGCTCTTCTTGATTCAATAGTACTGTACGGTCAACTTGCAACGGCACGATGTAAAAATATTCTCCCCGTTGGATCATCGCTGCATGATCCCGGGATACCAACTCAATCACATCAGGATAATCAGACGCTTCGATCACAATCTCTTGGATTCGCTCAAAACCCTTGCTCCCCAACCGGCCGATGATCGAAGGGACGTGTGTCCAAGCCAAGTATTTCTCATGGTTGGGATCATACAGTTTTACGCCGCTATGATCCAATAACTTACTGTTTTCGTGATCCATCCAATTGTCTTTGAGGCGGAAGGGACGCACCGCGGGCCGACCTTCCTCTAATCCGAACACCAATCGCGCATCACGAATGATCCGCAATTGCGAGAGGGTCGCCGTTAATTCTAAGGGTTGCACCCCGTTTAAGCGCCATAAGGCAAACTCTTCTTTTCGGGAAGCACCAAAATCTCTAGCGATCTCGTTTTTAAATTCCCGTAGGATCTCATCTAACAATTGTTCAATCGTGGTATCGGCACGGATTTCGGCGGGCTGACTGGTCTTACAAATGTCAATCGTAACGTGGATATAATCGTTCATCGGTTCACCTATCTATCAACATCAAGCCCCCTGATTCGATCTTCAGGGGGCATTTGAGATTAAAGTTTTGGTAGGGCCTTCACCTGATCTAACAGCGCTTGGGTGGTATTCCCCGGAAGGATGATCCCACCGTCATCCAACATTTGGATCACGCGCATCGGGTCGACAGACGGCAGATCCTTAGGATCGATCCCACTACGGCTGAAATCGATCTTCAGATCGGTGATCAATTCCATCGGCATCGCGCACCAATTCAAGGTCTTGAGTTCATCATAGAGCGGGCTGTTTTTGTTCCGGACGATCACTTGGGCGCGTTCTAATTGAGGCGTTTCTTGCGCTTCTGGCAAGCGGATCACCCCAAAATCGATCAAGCGTTGCACTTCAACGGGATCTTTTTCGCTCAAGTTTTCCGGCGTAGCGAATCCGCCAAAGTCAATGTTAAGCCCTTGCAACACATCTAACGGCAATTTCATCAGATTAGTCGCTTTGTACACACGACCATATTGTGGGTTATTGCGATTACCTAAGATCGTGGCGATCTGCTGTTCAAGTTCAGGTTTGATCGCACTCGGTAGCGTGATCGCGCCGCTTTCGATCTGCTGTTGTAAGAAGCGTTCATTGGTGACGCTCTTATACAGGTTTTCGAGGTTCACACCGCTTTCACGGAAGTTGATGCCCAACGCACCGACGATCTCGGTCGGTAGCTTTTTCAACGAATTCCCGTTTAAGAGGGTACTCACGCGGCTGTTGGCCAACGCGATCAACGCATTTCGCACGCGCAACTCAACATCGGTATCCAAGTAAGCGGGCAACACGATATGACCGTGGTTGATCGCGGCTTGGATCTCTTTTTCGGACATCGCCTTGAGTTTTTCCGGTGAATAGTCTTTACGGAACTCAATATTCAGCTTGTCCAACAGATCTACCGGAAGCAAAGTCATGTTACCGGGGGTGAGCAGTTCAGCGACCGATTCTTCAACCTCAACTTCGGTATCAGCGCGGGATTTAAGGTTATCCGCTTCTTGTGGGGCTTTGGATTTATCATCGGTCGCGGCGGGTTGTGCTTTGCCGGCCTCAAATTTCTCTAAGGCGGCTTGCAATTCCGCATCCCCTGACTCTACACCGGACTTCGCCACATCGTAATACCACCGATACGATCGATTTTGATATAACACCCGTAAACGGTTGATGTCTTTATCCAGCAAGGTCGCTTTATCATCGGATTCGTCTTCCGGGGGTTCAAGATTCGCCACTTGGAGCAAGGTGGGTTTACCCGCTTGCACCCGGAAACCACGCCCGACCGGAATCGTCATGCTTCGCATCGCGCTTGTGACTTTACCGCCCATGTTTTCAAGCGAGTTCACCGACATCGCAAACCCAAAGCGGGCGCGTGTCACCCGTCGCTTTAGCCCATCGCTACCGCGTGAAATATCCTCCGACCCACAGATGATAAAGTGCAGTTTCAGCTTGTAGTATTTTGAACCGGCGAATTTGCCAAGTTCTTCCAATTGTTTGTCTTTGCTCTTTTCGCCCAACAATTCGCCGATGTCATCGTAGTTATCGACGAATACAAACAAACGCGGACGCGGGAAACGCTCTTCATTGCGTTCGGAGTCATATTCAAACATCAGACGCTTCAAGACGATGTTAAATTGTTCTTCCTCATTCACACTGGCGATCACATGCGGCAATTGCGCTAACGAGAACTTGCCACTGTAATCAGCGAGACGATCTTGGGGATCCATCAAGACCATCGCCACTTGTTGCGGGGTGTAACGATTCGCCAACGATAAGATCCATGTCTGTAACAGGTTGGTCTTACCGCTTGTGGGTGGGCCGGTGACGATAAAATGCGGTTCGCGTCCAAGTTCGATCGTAGCCGCTTTCAGATAACGATCTTCCACGCCGATAATCGCGTAGGTGCTGTCTGGGCGATAGCTATTCGGCTCAAGCTCTTTGTTCATGAACTCGCTACTCCGGAAATAGATGTATTCCGGTAGTTTAAGGATCGGGTTCGGGCGCGTTCTGCCTTCCCATTTTTCCTTCATCTTGTCGATCAGTTCAACTAAGCGCGGGGTCATCTGTTCCATCAAACGCTCTGCGCTGGCTTGTTCGTTGAAGCGACCGCGTACATCATCCTCTTCAGTGGTCAGATCGGCCTCATCATACACCAACTTATCGGGCGCGAGTCCCACGGGGGCCGCGATCTGAATTTCAAGCGGCGTTTGACTGATCTTACGTTCCACCATCGCTAACCCACGTCCGGGGATCTCACCGGGGATAATGGAACCGCGTCCCAAGATCGACGAGTATTCACTGGAATCGGTCAGGCGAAGCGAGAATTTCTTCTCAAACAATTGGAAAACTTTGTTGGGGATCGAGTTACCAGATGTGCCGGTGGCCACAAAGTAGACCCCGGCGTTACGTCCATCGCGTAACAGCGAGATGATCGTCAATTCCAGATCTTCATAGTTTTCGCGGATCACCGCATAGTTATCGATCACCACCAAGATCGCCGGAATTTTGTCGCTATCTTCGGTGGCCACGGTAGCATTATATTTGATCACATCATCCGCTTTACCTGCGATCTTTTGTTTACGGCGTACCACTTCATCGCTTAAGATCCGCAATAAGCGTTTGATGCGTTCATCGTCATCTTGCAAGACCACATCGCCCACATGCGGCAATTCTTTAAAGATCTGAAGTTGCCGACCGCCGAAGTCCATGATGTAGATATGCAGGTCATCCGGTGAATGATTGCTGGCTAACCCCATGATCAGGGTACGTAAGAAGTTGGTCTTACCCCACCCTGGGCCGCCGTAGATCGCCACATGCCCTTCCGTGAAATTGATGTTTAACACCAACTGCACCGCCGCACGCGGGTGATCCATCAACCCGACATTGGTACTCATCGGCCGATCATGCGACCAATCAAACGTCCGCCAATCCGCTTTGCCGTCCATCCAGTCGCCCAAGCGTCCGTTGAGCGGTAGCCACGCGCTTTCGGCCGGTTCAACCCCGCCATTGAGCATAATCCGATCTTCTTTGGTCATGTGTTCGATCGGCATCTTCCAATCTAGCGGCATATAACGCGGCAACGGATTCGGCCATGGCTTTTTCTGACCTGGCAGCCCTTGATCTTTACGATGCCCGTCCATCACCTTTACCAGGGCTGTGGAGATCGTGTCTTCGGTTTCTTCTTCTGCTTTGGTTTCGCGTTTCAACCAACGAACGCGAGGCGCTTCGGCCTTCTGCACACCACGGCGATAGGGTGCGCCGGCCCGTGCGACCTGCACAATTTGCGGTGGCTCATTCCCGATCTGCACGTAAGCCCGACCGGGGATGCTGGGTGGCAAATACGCCGCATCCGAACGTCCTAACACTTCACGGCTGTCATCCGGCGTTTCCACGCGCAAGCAGATCCGGAATTTCATGTTAGCGCGCATCTGATCGGTGATCGCACCGGCCGGACGTTGGGTCGCAAGGATCAATGACACGCCGATCGCACGTCCCAACCGCGTGATACTTTCCAATTGGCCTTTGAACTCTGGTTTATTGGCCACCATTTCCGCAAATTCGTCGATGATGATAAACAAATTCGGGAACGGCCCTTTGCCTTCTTCTTTCGAGAGGTGATAACCTTTTTTGCGGTATTCCACGATATGCTTGACCTTGTTATCGGCGATGATCTTGCCGCGCCGATCCAATTCCGCTTTAATCGCGGAGAACATACGCTCCACGCCGCTTTCATCAAGGTTGGTCACGATGTCCACGCAATGCGGCAAGGTCTCAAATTCTTTAAACGCCGCGCCGCCTTTAAAGTCCACCAATACAAAGTTGACCACACTCGGATCATAAGTCACGGATAAGCCTACGATCAAGGTGAGCAGGAGTTCCGATTTCCCTGAACCCGTCGTTCCAGCGACCGCGCCATGCACACCCGCTTCATCCGCCGAGAAGATCAACTCGCTTTTTTCGTTCGCGCCTCTCATGCCGATCTCAACCCGACACCATTCGGCGGCTTCACGGCTACGTTTCCAATTTTTGAGGATGTCGATCTCATCGATCGAATTGACCCCTTGTAATTGCAACAGATCGAGGGCGGTGATCAAAGAGGTGGCCGCGCTCAAACGGATCTTGTGATCGCGTAAGGTGATCGCAAAGTCATTCAAGTTTTGGGTCGTCACCATGTCTGCGCGTCCCACCAAGCGCGGGGTGTTGATGCCCACTTCGGCGTAACGGAATGTGACTTTATCACCGTCATTCGGTTCAAGTTCAACGATCGCTTGGCAATCGGTCGGGATCTTATCGGGAATGTCGGTCAAGAAGATCACCGCGGCACCGAGTTGTTTCCCTTGGTGCATGATCATCGAAATTGATTGTTCGCTTTCGACATTTTTTAATGAAGATGCGTCGTCCATTTCCAGCATATCGACCACGATCACCATAAACGGCAATTTTGCGCCTGCCCCGGCGGTGTCTTTATCCGCAAGGCGCTGTTGACGGCCTTGTAATTCGCTCCGTAAATTTTTCCAAAATAACGGCAAACGTTCAACGTATTTATCGCGTAGCTTGGTTTGTTCACCTTCAAAACACATGCGAACTTCATTTTTTCCGGCGCGACAATGAGGCAATTCTTCCGCCCATGTCCAACGGCGATCTTCGCTCGCTTGACGTGTACCGACCACATACAAGCGGGTATCGGCGGGAGAATGGAAGGTCGTAAAATGCACCAACAGCGACCGGATATAACCGTAAGTCTTTTCGATCGCGGCCTTATGCCCTGTGCCATTGAGGGCGATCGGTGACAGCGCGTAAATCCCTAAGGTATTGCGCGCAGAAGAGGCCTTATCTGGGTCGATATTCGAGTCGTAAAGCGCTAAGGTGACGGGAATATCCGTCACAAAATGCGAGGCTTCAGCTAAGCGCATCGCCTCATCAAATTGGGGATCTTCGGCATTTTCGCCCTGTTTAATGGTGTAAACCACCGTAGAAGGACGTGTGCCGATCCCTAAGCGCACCACCCCAAAATCGGGATCGGAGGTGCGACGCTCCCACACGCGCGGCCCAGAGCGGCTATGTTCTTCCGTTTTGGCAATGCTGATCGCGTCATTCAGATCGGGATAGTTATAGTAGAAATGATCGCGTTGCAATTGGTGATAGGTGTGCATCTCATGGCGCATATCGGCGAGGCGTTGATCGTAAGCCGCGGCCTTGATCGCGATGTCTTTTCCGGCGTTTCGATTGCGCCAGATCGCCATGCTGACCGAGATCACCATGGTCATCGCCATCGGGATCATCAAGCCTAAGTTACGGCCGCTCCCACTCATGGCGACCACCACATAACCCACAATTGTCACTAACGGTAACATCAACTCGATCAACGATTGGCTTTGCCGTTGATCTTTGTTGGGTGGGGGTGGGATTTCAAACTGTTCGATCGGTAGAGGCGGTTGGATGCGTGGTGGGCGATCCAAATATTCGGCCTCTTTGGCTTGAGCTGGTGTTGCTACTTGTGTTGGCGCGGGTGCGGCAACCATGCGTCCCCCTCAGATTCACTCCGATGTTTTGCCCTCTATCTTAACGCAAAAGGGGAACAGGTGACAACCATTGAATAAACGATCAGTTGTCGAATTGAGGCTTTACTGCCATAATCAGCAAGAGATTATTCGGTTTTAATACTTATGGTCGTGTGATCTGTGCGGCCATTGGTGGACACCAGCCAACTTTTTAGGGTTTCGCTGTAGGACTCTCATCCGATGTGAATTAGAGGGTGATCTTGATCTCATCATGGGAATCGGTACACTGAAATAAATCTGATTACAATTCAAACCATGATGAGGAAAGCCCCATGTATCTCCAAAAGATGAAAATTGAACATTTTCGCTCAATTGAACATTTAGAATGGGAATTAGACGAATCCGAGTTAGCGGGTTGGCATGTGATCTTAGGGGATAATGGCAGCGGAAAGTCAACTTTTCTACGGGCGATTGCGCTTGGTCTATTAGACGGATCCGATATTTACTCCTTACAACAAAATTTAAATGGGTGGATCGCACACGGAAAAACGTCTACTTCAATTGAGTTAAGTTTAAACAATCAAGAACTCGGACGGTTGAATTATCAGAAAATTAAAACAAAAATTTACAGTGACAACAAATATACAGCTATTGGTAAAAATCCAGAACATCGGGTAACCGGTTTTTCGGTGGGTTTTGGCCCCTTTCGGCGTTTTTCAGGGACTGACCGCACAATGGAGTCTTTGGTGAAATCCCACCGCGATTTTGTGGCTCACCTCTCATTATTTAATGAAAATATCGGTTTATCAGGAATGCTTGAGTTGTTACAGAACTTACGGTTTAAACAACTAGAGGATAAACGCGAGGGTGAATTTTTAGATAAAATAAAGTCATTTATTAACAGTAAAGGTTTTCTGCCCAACAACGCGCAGATGACCGAGATCTCATCAGAGGGGGTATTTTTTACGGACGGCAATGGTAACTCATTATCGGTTGAAGATCTAAGTGATGGGTATCGCTCTATATTGAGCATGGTTCTTGAAATCATACGCTTATTGAGTTTAACCTTTTCGCATGAAAAAATCT
This sequence comes from Anaerolineae bacterium, assembly GCA_025454525.1. Taxonomy (GTDB): domain Bacteria; phylum Chloroflexota; class Anaerolineae; order Aggregatilineales; family Phototrophicaceae; genus JALOOG01. The sequence goes on from JALOOG010000014.1 coordinate 57,490, forward strand.
TTAATGAGGATACGACCAAAATCGTCGCACCGGGGATCGTCCTCATTGATGAAGTCGACGCGCACTTACATCCCACATGGCAAAAACAGATCGGGGTATGGTTTCGGGATCACTTTCCAAACATGCAATTTATTGTGACTACACATAGCCCTTTAGTGTGTCAAGCGGCTGAACAGGGATCGGTGTGGCGTTTGCCTGCGCCCGGATCAAATGAAGTTTTTCGACGCATTGAAGGCGTTGATCTGCAACGTTTACTCTATGGCAATATCCTAGAAGCGTATGGAACGGAGATTTTTGGTGAAAATGTGACCCGTTCCGAATCCGCTCAAATGAAATTGGAACGTTTAGCCCGGTTGAATCGCAAGGAAATTCAAGAAGGTCTGACCGAAGCGGAAGAATCCGAACAAATTGAACTTCGGGCCATTTTCCCAACCAGTAGCGGCATCGAATCAGCATAAAGGCAGCGTCATGCAAGCGTGGCTTAAGCGGGAATTACCGGATCACGTTCAACAACAATTACAACATTGGCAAGCATTGATCGATCATGAACCTGATTTTGTGACTAGGGTTGCACGGGCAAAACAAGACTTTAAAAATCATAACAAAAGCACCAATGCGACCTTTAAAATCGTGCGCGAAACCTTGAAACAGATGTGTTCAGGTAATCGGCGTTGTGGTTATTGCGAGGACTCGTGCGCGGATGAGATCGAACATATTTACCCGAAAGACTATTATCCTGAACGCACGTTCGTTTGGGAAAACTATTTGTATATTTGTGGACGGTGCAACAAGGGTAAAAATAACCGTTTTGCGATTTTTGATGCGATCACAGGGGAATTGATCCAAATCACAAGCCAACCTCCCGCCGGAAATAGCGTCTTGATTGATCCACGAATCGAAAATCCGATGTTGTTTCTGGAATTGGATCTTCAAGACACCTATATGTTTCTTGCAAAAACTGAACTTTCCGAACGCGATAGTTACCGCGCCCATTACACGATCGACGCTTTAAAATTAAATTTACGGGATGAATTATTAGAGGCCCGCAAAAATGCTTACATTTCTTTTAGAGATAGGGTGATCGCTCACCTTCAAGATCGCGATGATCCCACCCTAGCCACACGGGTTGAAAACCGGATCAAGTCCCTAAAAGGTCTGAACAATCTCACAGTATGGCGTGAAATGCAACGGCAATCCGACTTGATCCCAGAATTAAAATTGCTGTTTACCCAAGCACCGGAAGCCCTCACTTGGTGAACATCAATCGTTATGGTTATCTTGCGCTTTAAGCGTTTATCCAATTGCTTGAGACTTTTGAAGATGTGTTTGCAACGGATCATCCGTCATCATGAATGAGACCAATAACCCCTCGCTTCCTAAGATCCTGATCGCACCGGGGGCGTTTAAACATGCGCTGACAGCGATCGAGGTTGCACAAGCGATTCAACGCGGCAT
>JALOOG010000198.1 GCA_025454525.1 Anaerolineae bacterium
CAAAAACTTGAGGGCAGTCCTTACGACAATGCGATCCGAATCGACACACAGGTGATCGGTGGTGTGTAACCGTGTATCACCATTCTCTAGAAAGTGCTTTGACATAGAAGTAGCTACAGGAAAGTTTCCGTTAGAAGCTTTAAACCCCAGAGAACACAGAAGTAATATCAGAAAAGTTTCTTGTGTCCAACCCCGTCCCATTCATGGGGAGGGAACTTGCTCCGCGTGGGATGGGCTAATCTGTCTCCATGGGTGGGATATTTTTCTGAGATTACTGAGTAGTCCATCTTGGAAATAGTTTAAGCAAGAGATATGCTCAAATCGATCTTTGGAATCGACACCGCCGCCCGTTCCGATGGCAGCATGTATTTTAGTTATGTATCGGATGAACCACTCGGTAACCTCAGAAAGCTATTCCACCCATGGAGACGGATCAGCCCATCTCACGCAGGCCAGTTCGCTTCCCATGGTTAGGACGGGGTTGTACGCAAGAAAATTTTTTGTATCTACTTCTGCGACTCATAAAAAATCGAAAAATACAGACAAATGTTACGATTTTTCCGCTCATCTGTGCTAGGATACCCATAACCCGACCGATAACTTCCTGAGGAGCAATTCGACGTGATCAGACAAAAAGTATTATTCCAAGGTGTTTTTAAGCTATCGCTCTTTCAACCTTACAATCCATCTAACCACGTTGCCGCTGTCGCCGAAATAATTTTTCCGACCTGCTGCCGCCACTACTGCCGCCAAGCATACTCTAACGTCACGGCCCGCATGGAGTCATTGATCCCTTGATTTATCCTTGCCTCTCCGCGTTAGGTCGCACCGTTCCTTCACTATCGCACGTTAGGTCGCTCCGTTATCATAGGGGACATGCAGAGTTTGAATGAGTACACATACGCCATGAACACACTACGATTTAACTTTACTGGATACAATGCGATCATCACCGGGGCGGGGGCAGGAGTCGGCCGTGCCATCGCGTTCGCCCTCAGCGCGGCCGGCGCATCCGTCCTCATCAATGACCTGAATCCCGATCGCATTGATGACCTCGCTGATCAGATCACCGCGCAAGGTGGGCAAGCACTCCCATGGCAAGGGGATATTGCCAATCGTTTTCAAGCGGCCGGCATGATCGAACACGCCCGCGAACGCTTCGGCCGCATCCACCTACTAATCAACGCGGCCGGCGTATTTAAGAGCGAATCACTGCTCAAATTGGATGAATGGGATTGGCGACGGATGATCGATGTCAACCTCACTGGGGCCTTTTTCTGCTGTCAATTGTTGGGGCGGGTGATGAAAGACGAAGGCGGCGGGGTGATGATCAACCTTGCGCCTGCTTTTGATTATCCCGAAAGCGCGGGTTACAGTGCCAGCAACGCCGGCGTGATCGCCCTCACGCGACAGGCCGCCCGGGAATACGCCGCTTATGGCATTCGGGTGAATGCGGTCTGCATCGGCGCGATCGATGAAGAAGATATGCCCCCGATCGATCTCGCACACATCCCACAAGGGCGCGTCGGATCACCCGAATCAGTCGCGCAAGCGGTGATGTTCCTATGTTCGGACGCGGCCGCCTCGATCACCGGCCAAACCTTAACCGTCGACGGGGGGGCGAGTCTGTTGATCCCGTAACAGGTGATCGGCAAACAGGTCAAAGGTGTGTTGACCTTCCTGCCAGATCAGAAAGACCGCCACTAACGGCGCGATCAAAAACGCGATCAACGGAAGCGTGGTCGCAACTGGATCTAGCGCATTGATCAGCGCAAAGAGACTCCATCCCACGCTCCCCAAGATCGCACTCAACCCCGCGCCGATCAACAGGTTGATCAAGCTTTGGCCGGGGTAGACCTTGCCGCTTAGGGTGGTGATCCCGTCTTTTGGGATGAATTGTCCGATCACATGCGTTTCGATCCGTAACAAGGGGAATTGTCGATCATAGCGTGTTTGGGTGAAGATCAACAATTGGGCCATCGGATCGACTCGCATCTCACGGTAGAGTTGTTCCGTGCCAATCTGCACACGCTCATTCAGGGCTTGCAAATGCGCGATCAGTTGATCACGTTCATGCGGCAGATCCAATTGAAACGGACGGGCAAACCGCAGCCGTTCGATCACTTGAAACTGAAGATCCCCGATCGGTAAGTGAAGATCGCTCATGAGCGGATCACCGTCAAGAGGATCGTTTCGCCTTGTGGGGTGTTTAAGCGCAAAAAGCGTCCGGTGGTATCTAGGTGAGCAGTCAAGATCGGCGCTTCAAACGACGCGAGTCGATCGCCTGTGGCCGCGTCTAACAGCACTACGGAGCGTTCATGGATCGCGATCATCCATGCGCTGTCGGGGGTGAACAAGACATCGATCAAACGATCGCCGATCGCGGTCTCCACTTCCCACAGCATTTGATCCCCTTGCCACAAAGCGATCCGATGATCTTGGCTTTCGGGACATCCGAGGCCGGAATTGAGGATCAACGCGGTGCGCGTCCCATCGGGACTCGTCCGCACCCCCCCAAGCTCATACGGTTGGGGGATTTCGACGGCGATCCCATGGGGTATGCTTGGCATCGGCACAAACATGAGATCCTCCATAATCGGCGGTGTCATCATGATCGGCAACGCAACCTCCGCGATCGGTGTGCCGTCCATGTCCCAAAGTTGCAGATCGCGATCGTTACTGGTGGCAAGGGTTGTGAACGTTGGGCTAAAGGCGTGATGTCGCCCTTCTAGGGTCAAGGGATTTTGATAGCGGATCACGCCGTCATTTTCGACATAATCGCCGATCTGAAGGGTATTCGGATCGACTCCGGTGCGTGTGATCACCAGTTTTGATCCATCGGGGCTAAAATCAAGCGATGTGATCGTCCCGTCAAGCGCCGGGATCGTGTGGGTGAGTGTTCGTGCGTTCGCGTCAAAAATGCGGATCGATGCGTCAGTTGACCCAAAGATCACAACATGATCGCGATCTGGCACCCATCGAAACCCGATCGAACGCTCAAATTCGCCCAAAGCGGGAAGTTCCACCGCTTCACCGGACTTGAGTTCCCATAAGCGCACTTGCGCGGACTCGGCGGCCTCTCCGATCACGCCGAAGCCGGTGCCATCGGATGTAAATTGTATGTCGCGAAAGCGCACCGCCTTTTCAAGCGACGTTGAGACATCGATCGACGCGGTGCTGGTGTCGAGATCCCATAAGGCAAGCTGGGTATAAGCGCCTTCCATGCACAAATACTCGTAGGAAGCGACGGCCAACTGTTCACCCGTCGGACTCAAGGCCAAGTCAATGGAGGCATTTTGGTAATCGTTTGAAGGCAAGATCGGTAAAGCCCTGACTTGGACTGAACGCTGTCCAAATCGATAGATCAAGGCGTTCCCGAAGGAATCATGCGCGGCCGCTTGCAACGATTCCGACTGAATCCACGTACTATTAAATGAGAAGATCGGATAGCGCCAATTGAGACGGGCGCGGCCGTGATCAAAGTTCCAGAAATAGAGGTGTTGATCGGCTTGGGTTGTTGTAGGGGCTAACCGCCTGTGATCATCTAAAAATTCGGGGGGTTGGGTGAGATCCGTCGCATTATATAACCAGAGTCCGGTGTGTGTGGAGACCGCAATCGTATCGGGAGTTAGCCAATGAACCCCCGTCACCGATCCGTCATCATACCGCGTGACTTCGATCAGGTAAGCCGTTTGCGTTACACTCGTCGCTAAGGAGGTGAGCGACCCGCACCAACCAATTGTCAGCACAATCATCCATATTCGCATGAGGGGGTGATCCACCATGTCCGATCAAAAAAACATCAAATATGAACACACTCTAGCGGATCTGCTTCAGTTTGACGAGTCCGATTTAGATCTCAACGCCCAAGGCCAAATGAGCGAACGTCAACGCAAGAACTTGCGCCGCCAACAGCGCAAAGTGGCCCTAAACAACCTAGCTGGTTTGGTCGTCGGGATCGGTTTAAGCGCTTTGTTCACCGCGATCTTGTTTTCGCAACTGGCAGAGCCGGACGCGGGGTGGGTACTCTTGGCATTGATGATCGTGCCAATCGCGATCACGATCTGGTTTAGTTATCGCTTGCTACGGGGGACACTCCAGACCTTGCGCGATCTCGAAGGTCAACAAATTGACGCGATCGAAGGGCGGATCGCCTTAGATCTCAAAGTCGACAGCAACACCAATGCCGGCTCATCCACCGTGCGTTACACCGTGACGATCGAGGATCAAACCTTTGAGATCGAAAAACCCCTCTTTTTGGCATTAAAAAATGGCGATCCCTACCTGATCTATTACGCGCCTAATACCCGTCAAATCCTCGCGATCGAATGGTTGCGTGAGGATCACCCGTTTACATCGGATCAATCGGATCAAGATGAAGCAAGCGCATTCGATGAAGTACCCAAACGCCTCCGTCAATCTTAGAGTCACCCTGTTTTTAGGGGATGACAGGCTTCATCAAGGGTGAAATAATTGAAGGTAACTCTAAGGGTATCGAAGGGATAGACTTTGGATGAAAGCACTCAAACATGAGCAACGGTTGGCGCAAGCGTTAGGGTTCACATCGGACGATCTTGAGTTTAACCAAAACGGCATCATCAACTCAACCCAATTAGACGATCTTAGACGAACGCTCACCCACAAATTGCTTGAAAACGCGGGGATCGCCGTGGTCGTGACGTTGGTTTTAGGGATTGGGACGTTCCTCGTTAGAGATTATTTGAGGTTAGCCCCATGGCTATTGAGTTTGATCGTCATGGGGCCAGCTTTGTTGATCGGCTATTCCCTGTGGCAATGGTGGTGGATCTATCGCTATTTAAGGCGCGATCAACGTGAGCAAACCGCCAAAACGATCAGCGGACGGATCACTTTAACCTCAAATCGACTCGCTGATGATCAACACTTGGCCTATAGCCTGACGATCGGGGATCACGCCTTCCCGATTAGCGAAACGGTATTTTTAACCTTTAAAAATGGCGATCCGTATCAGATCTACTATGCACCCCACACCCACCGGATCTTAAGCGCGGTCTGGTTAGCTGATCCAGACCTATTTGATACTGCCCCCTACCAAGAGGTGAATGATGATCGCGCCGATGAAAAAAGCGTATAAACATGAACATGCCGTATCTATCGCCTTTGATTACAATGATGACGATTTAAGCGCGAATCAAAACGGGGAATTGGGGGTTTATCAAGAAAAAGGCCTCCGCCTCAAGTTTTACTATGAGTTGCTGAAACTGGGTGCGATGGCACTCACTTGGTTCAGTGTGAGTCTCATCTTATCGCTGATGTTTGATGAAATTCTGCTCATCCCATTGATTATCTGTGGGCTTCTTATCCTGAATCGATCACAACGCATTCCCCCGTTTTGGAAGCTCTATCGCGATTTACGTGCGGGCGAGGTGACTTCCGATGAAGGCCGCATCCAATTTAGGCTCTGGGAAAAATCCACTAAGAGCTTGTATAACTTGCAATTAGGGGAGCGTGTGTTCCCGATCCCCCAAACGGCCCTCTTGACCTTAAAAAATGGCGATCCCTACCGACTCTATTATCTCCCTAGATCCGAGATCATCCTGTCGGCGGAGTGGTTGCACGATGATAACCCGTTTATTGAGGACACCAAGGTTTCCCATGTACAAGACTAAATCTCAACACCTTCATCATAGATATGCCCTCGCACAGGCCCTCAATTTTACGGATGAGGACTTGATCGCAAATCAGACCGGAAAGTTGAGCGATGTTCAACAACAGCGCTTGACCCAAAATCATCGGAGTATGGTCTGGTCATTTGAGGCTGTGTTTATGTATGGACTTGCGTTTTGTGTGCTGTTGATCGGGATCGCCACATTGATAATTGTCCCGCTTTCTGTGTTTTTACATTGCGTATCATATGAGTGTCCCTATGTTGCGAAAATACCAACTGTTAGGGCGGGATCTCCGTGCGGGCGAGGTGCATCAAATTGAAGGGAACATTGAGATCAAACTCGTGAATCATCGTGCTTATGGTTTAAGGTATTATATTCTCCTCGGTAAAGAGCGCCTTAGCGTGCATCAAACCGTCGCTTTGACCTTCAAAAATGGTGATCCCTACCGTCTGTATTATCTACCCTTATCATCCACCGTGCTTTCTGTTGAATGGTTATCTGAAAAGGATTTATTTGATGAGGACTCCAGCGAAAACGAAACCAACCACCTTAAAACATCCGGAACGACTGATGCAAGCCTTGGATTTTACTGAGGAGGACTTGATCGCGAATCAAAATGGTTTATTAGGAGCGCATCAAAAGGGGGTGTTACAGCGTTTTCTACAACGTGGGATCAGGTTATCGATCATCGGTGTGATCGGGATTGTGGCGCTAGGCGTGTTCTTGTGGTCTCTTCATTACGACCTGTTTCTCGGTTTTTTTGTGATCTTTTTGTGTTTTTGGTTCACAATATTTGGCTATTTAAACCGACTGGTGAATGTATATCTGGATATGCGATCTCCCCAAGTTAGCACTGCCGAAGGGAGCGTCGAATTAGCGATCGCTGCAACGAACAAGCCTAAGATCAAATTGGGCGCACAGTTATTCTCCGTGCCTTCCCACCAGAGTCTCTTGGCCTTTAAAAATCATGATCCTTATCGCATTTATTACCTATCGATCTCATTAACCTTACTCTCGGTGGAATGGTTGCGCGATGATGACCCGTTTGCAGATGACGCATAACATCAACTATCCGACACCTAAAGAGGTGGACAGAGCGAAAAGTTCCAAAAATCCCCACTTTGGGGGCTTATTCGGTGATGACCTAGAAAGGAGCAAGGCGCGCCTAAACACAAGGGCTTTCGCGCCGATTTCGATGAATAAAACCAAACCTGAAACGCTAAAGCATCCCCAAGCCCTCGCAGAGGCCCTCAATTTTACGGAGGACGATTTAATCGCGAATCAGCAAGGGATCTTAGGGGAAAATCAAATTAAGCGGTTAGGTGATCAATTGAGAGAAAAAATCGTGTGGATCTTGGGTTTACCGTTGTTATTGTTCCTATTGGGCATCTTTGCGCTCATCTTCTCTAGCCGTGGAATAGCAGGTTTCGCTTTCATGTTGCTGATGATTTCGATCCTCTCTAACCCTAACCGCTACCTTCATTTTTTCAAGTGGTATCGTGACTATCGTTTGCAGCAAGTTGTCACCGCTGAAGGTCTGATCGAATTAAAGATCTTACGAGGAGTTTACAGCGCGCAGTTAGGGGATCTCGCCTTTGGGTTGAATTCAAACGCCATGTTTGTCTTTAAAACTGGCGATCCGTATCGTTTGCATTACCTACCAGAATCGTTAACCTTGCTTTCAGCGGAATGGTTACGCGATGATAACCCATTTATGGAGAGTCCACAATGAAACGTAAACCCGGCATGTATAAATATGAGCAGACGCTTGCGACCGCCTTTGATTTTACTGAAGAGGATTTAGCGGCCAATCAACGCGGGGAAGTCACTCCGCGTCAAATCGAAATTTTAACCAAGAAACGCAATCAAAACCGTTGGCTCACGCTGTTTTCTGGGGTTGTTTTAGCCTTTATGGTGATGGGTGGGTTGGTAGCTCTCTTTGTATTTCCCCCTTTTGGCATTATTTTCTTGGCCATTCTGGCCTATATCGGTCGGACGGTATTCAAACAATTGAATGCGTTTGAACAGGACTTAAAAACGCCACAGGTGGAAGTGGTTGAAGGGATCGTCAACCTTGATATTCGGCGTAGCACCCGCACGACCACCACAGGCAACACCTCCAGCACCAAAACCAGCATCTCCTATAGCGTCCAGATTGGCGATCAAACCTTTACAGTTAACGAGAAAGTATTTTTAACGTTCAAAAACGGCGATCCGTATGCGATTTATTTCACCCCTTTCGCTAAAACGATCCTCTCGGTTGATTGGCTACGGGATGACGAT
>JALOOG010000072.1 GCA_025454525.1 Anaerolineae bacterium
AGAGGCGAATTTCGCTAAAATCATGCCAAACTACCCACACAAGGATAAGACCAATGGCTGTAGAACGTACCCTGATCATCGTGAAGCCCGACGGTGTGCAACGTGGACTTACCGGGGCGATCCTGTCCCGTTTTGAACAACGCGGGCTGAAGATCGTCGGCATGAAGTATATGCAAGTCTCACGCGAATTAGCCGAAAAACACTATGAAGTCCACCGCGAAAAACCGTTTTTTGCCGGATTGGTGGAGTATTTAACCATGGGGCCCGTTGTCGCCATCGCCTTAGAAGGCCATAACGCGATCGAAGCTTCCCGTAATACCATCGGCGCAACCAAACCCCAAACCGCAGCACCGGGATCGCTCCGCGGTGATTTTGCCTTAGACATCAATCGTAACCTCGTTCACGGGTCGGATAGCGTCGAAAACGGCCAATTAGAAGTCTCCAACTTTTTCAGCGAGGCTGAATTGATCACCCGCACTGCGGCTGACGACGCTTACCTCGCTTAAATTTTGTAGAGCGCGATCATGATCGCGCTCTCTCATCTCCTGTTGACACACAACTTAATTTCATCGGTTATGGTGATCTCATCGACGGATGAGCAGGAGTGACGATCATGCCTGATGAAAAAGAAGGCGGAATCCAACCCGCACCGAATACCCAAGAGACTTCACAGGCCGAAGGCGATCAACAACTGGGTGAAACGGATCGCAAAGTGGGACGCACCCGCGGTCAAGCGGAAGGTGATGAAGAAACCGTTGATGAAGATCTACGCGAAAAAGAACGTTGATATTACGCAAGCTAAAGGGAATTTGTTTGAAGCTTAAACTCGTCTGCGCTACAATTGCGCCATCAAGAGACGAGGTAGAGACAGATGTCGAACGAATTTGCGGATGTACACGCGCTAGTCGTAGAGGATGATGCCGGCGGCATGGCGATCATCGGGGTGATGATGCGCTACTTAGGGATCAAATCCTACATCAATACCACGGGTCAGGGAGTGGTCGAAATGGCTCACGCGATGAAACCACTCCCAAATATTATTTTTCTAGACATTAATTTACCGCGCACCACAGGCTATGAGATCCTGAAGCAGATCCGTGCAGATGAAAAACTCAAAGGTGTCACCGTGGTTGCCGTCACGGCCCAAGATGCCGATACCGAGATCCCCAAGTGCAAAGAAGCGGGTTTCAATGGCTATATTGGTAAACCGTTGAGTCGAGCGCGCTTCCCGCGTCAATTGCGCCGCATTCTGTCTGGTGAAGAAGTCTGGGAAACCTATTGAAGTTGGGCGAATACTTGCCCGTTTTTGGGCAAGTCCGTTTTGGCTTGCCCCGATCCCGCTCTAAAGATAGCGAGGTTTTGTTGACTTTTTTCGATATTTTAATCATATAGTTAACTCTTGAAAAATCTCTCCATCCTTCCTCCAGCAAATCCCGCATCTATAGAGACCGATCCGCCTGTTTCACGCAGACCGATCCCCATCCCATGTATGGGCTAAAGTAGCGTTGTAACAGACGTTTGTCGCAAAAACTTTCGTGTAGCTATTTCTGAGGTTTTCTTTGTTCTGTGTTCTCAAAAAAACGAGATATCTGTGACGATTTTTTCAGAAAATTTGTGCTAATCTTTAAGCATCATTCATTGGGGCATTGCTCATGACTCGTCATCGCAAACCAACCGATCTACCCGAAACAGAAAGTATCAATGGGGTCAACATAGCCGTTTACAAGATAACGAATCCCCTTTTGTTGTCAACAAATCAACAGTTCTATGGTCATCATCATCGTCGTTCGGACATAATCTTAATCAAGTATGAATTACTGGCGACACCGTGTTTTTTAGCCCAATTAGGCCGTAAACTGATGTCACCTGATTTCGATTGTAATGGGTGGATTCGTCACCCCACCAGATAAGCGCGCTTTATGACTCATATCGGCATCAATGCACACCTTTTAAGTGATCAACCCGGCTATCGTCAGGCCGGGATTCACGTCTATCTCACCAATACTTTCCTCACCTTGCCACACATCGCGCCGAAAGATTGGCGTTTTAGCATGTTTGTGAGCCGTTCCAAAACCGCGCTTAGCCCTGATTTTATCACGATCCGATCAACGTTTGAGACCGATCGCCCGCTCAAGCGGATCGCATGGGAACAAGGGCTTCAACCGTGGCAAGTCGGTCAATTTGACCTATTGCACTCACCGGCCTTTGTCGTGCCGTTGATCGCCCGCCTGCCCCAGGTGTTGACGATCTTTGACTTGAGCTTTTTAGTCTATCCGGATCGCTTACCGCGTTCCCGTTGGCTGTATTTGCGCTATTTCACCCAGATCTCAGTTCATCGCGCCCGTCGGATCATCGTGATCAGCGAAAACACGGCGCAAGACGTGGTACAACGCTATCATATCCCTCGCGAAAAAATTGACCTTGCCCGTCCTGGCATTCGATCGGCGTATCACCCATTGGATGCAACTGATTTTCGCCAACAGCACGGACTCCCACCCCGCTTTTTGCTACACGTCGGGACGATTGAACCGCGTAAAAATTTGCCGATGCTCTTACGGGCTTATGCGACTTTGACCGCGGATCAACGCGCTGAGTTACCACTCTATCTAATTGGTGGCAAGGGGTGGGGAATCGATGAAGTTGAAACGACGATCCGCGATCATCACTTAGAGCGGGATGTGCATTTAATGGGCTTTGTCCCCGAAAATGATCTCCCCTACTGGTACAATGCCGCTACAGTGATGCTCATGCCGTCGGTGTATGAAGGATGGAGTATGCCTGTCACCGAAGCATTGGCATGTGGGACTCCGGTGATCGCGTCCACCGCGTCTAGTGTGCCGGAAGCGGTCGGAACAGGTGGGATCTGTTTACCTCCTGATGATCAAGGCGCATGGAGCGACGCACTCCGAACACTGCCATTTGATGACGCTTGGTTGACCCTGATGCGCGCTAGGGCGCTCGATCATGCGCGTCAATTTACGTGGGAAGCAGCTGCACAAGCGATCATCGGGAGTTATCAGCACGCCTTGGATCAACCCAAGTAAGGCCATTACGCTTGACCGATCTCGCAATTTCCCGTTATGCTCAATTTTTGGCTACTTTCATATCTATAGGTGAAAACACCATGCGCTCCAAAGCTTGGCTCATGTTCTGGCTGGTGGGTTTGATTTGGGGATCGTCCTTTTTGCTGATCAGTGTCGGTGTAAAAGAGATGTCCGCCTCACAAATCGTCTTTATCCGCACCGCGATCGCGGCGATCGGACTCAACGCCGTCTTATTTTGGCGCGGTAAACGCCTTCCCACCGACCGCCGCTTGTGGATCAACTTGATCTTGATCGGCTTTGGAAATGCCGCCTTGCCTTATCTGTTGATCGGACTCGGTGAGCAGACCGTGGCTAGCAATGTCGCCAGTGTGATCCAAGCGACCACCTCACTATTTGCCTTATTGATCGCGCATTTTGTGTTTGATGACGAACGTATGAACGTTGCCAAGGTGATCGGCGTGGTGTTAGGGTTTATCGGTGTGGCGATTCTAGCAACACGCTCTAATGAGACCGGCATCGATAACGGTTACTTGGATGAAATGGCGATTGTGGGTGCGTCGCTCTCGTATGCGATCTTTACGATCTTCAGTCGCAAAGTGATTAAAGGCCAAGTAGAGCCGCTGGTCGTGGCCGCCGGAACATTTATCCCCGCCGCGGTGATCGCCCTCGCCATGATGCTGATCGAACCGCTGTTAGGGGGACGCGCCGCCGTCAATTTGAGTGCGATCCCGATCAACGTCACCTTGTCGATCTTCGCGTTGGGCTTCTTTAACACGTTTATCGCCTACCTGTTCTACTATTACATCGTGCAACAATTCGGTGCATCGCGGGCGATGATGGTAACGTATGTCGTCCCCGTGATCGGCTTGATCTTGGGTGGACTCATTCTCAACGATCCGATCGAACCGCTGATGATCTTCGGCGCATTGTTGATCTTTACCGGAATCGCGGTGGTGAATGTGAATGCGATCGCCTTAATTGAACGTTTGCGTCCGCGCCCGATTGCCTAGAAAACGACTCGTTTCAGGCTTGGTTTTTCGGGGGAGATGCGCTAAAATAGAACGCTTGTCCTGAATTGCGTTTGGGAGATAAAAACGAGTATGGCGTTGGCAGACACCGTGTTTTTACCCGTGAAAGACGTACAAAAGGCGGCGCAATGGTATCACGAAACTTTCGGACATACGATCGGTTGGCACAATTTGCGTATCACCGAAACGTTCGCATGGTTACTCTCCACCCCCGACGCAACCCAAATCTACGCCGCACTCAAAGCGAAAGGAATTGAGGTTGAGATCAGACAAGATCAAGGGGCGATTGCGGCTTTAGTTTTGCGTGATCTGGACGGCAACGCGCTGAATCTTTATCTCCAGTAAGCCATTTTTAAGGATCAAAAAGGGCGATCCCCGTTTTAGCGGGATCGCCCTTTTTTTGTGTCACGCATGGTTTAACCCAAACGGGTCGAAATGTCGTTCAAACCGCTACGAACGCTACCGTCTACCACACGATCGCCGGCCCGGATGATTAAACCACCCAAAATCGACGGATCGACGGTAAAGCTGACATTCGCGCCACCCAATTGGCTTTTCACATTGCTTTGTTCGCCCGCGTCTAACGGCATAGCGCTCACCACGGTGACATCACCGCTTAAGTTGCGCGCATCGGCCGGTACACGGGTGAAGAAGTCGCTGATTAACGCTTGTTGGCGTTGTTTGTCCATGGACGCGCCGATCAAACGTTCGGCAATCGCCACACTGATCGCGCCCACTTGCCCACGCAACCCGGCCAATTCAGCATCCCGCGCACCAGCTGCGGCCGTGCGTGCATCGGCAAGGATACGATCCGCTTCGGTACGGGCGCTGCCCGCGGCGATCTTGGTTTGTTCTTCGCCACGTTGACGGCCTTGTTCTACGATCTGATTGGCCTCGCTACGCGCTTGCGCCAAGATTTTTTCGGCTTCGGCCTCAGCGTTACGGCGGGCATTGGCCGCGGCGGCCGCATCTTCAAGTCCCTTTTGGATCTTGGCAGAGCGCGCCTTCATCATGTTCGTGGCTGGAGTCCAGAGGAAAAAGGTCAACCCACCAAACACCAAAAAGAAGTTGATAAATTGCGATACCAAAAAGCCGACATTGATGCCCAACGCATCCAACGGCCCAGAGGCAGCATGGGTTTCTTCAGCCGCAAAGGCGGGGGACACTGCCACCAGCAGCACCACCACCAGCAGCGAGATGATCACTCGTTTATTCATTCGCATAGAGAAAAATCCCGTCTTCACGCTTAAAGCACGAACAGGATAACGAGCGCAACCACCAACGCATAAATCGCGATCGCTTCGGTGAACACGATCGCCAAGATCATGTTGGTCTGCACGATACCGGCTGCATCAGGATTCCGGCCGATCGATTGCATCGCGCCTTGTGCCAATAAACCGATCCCGATCCCAGGGCCAAACGCACCCACCATCGCCAAACCTGCGCCAATCGCCTTCAAGCCGATTTCAAGTGATCCTTCAACCATTGTAAACGCTCCTGTGTTTTTGAATTTGTTTTTCGATCCAACAAGTAAAATTGTGTTCACCGCATGGGTGAGTGTTACTGAATTTAGTGATGCGCTTCCGCACCGTGTGCATCGTCGTGATGATCACCATGATCATCGCCGTGATGCGATTCCATCGCTTGCGCCGAGAATACCAAGGTCAACACCGCAAACACCAACGCTTGAATGCTCCCGATGATGATTTCGAGACCAAAGATGATCCCCGGTAAGAACCACGATACCAAGAAGGTGATCGCGATCAACGCCACACCGCCCGCGAACAAGTTCCCGAAAAGACGGAAGGCAAGACTGACAATCTTACCGATCTCGGAGATGATTTCAATCAAACCGACGATAAAATCGATCGCGCCCAACGGTTTCTTGCCCAAGTTCCCTAGCGCCGAGAGGTTGACAAATTTCTCGAAATAACCGGGCCCTAACGTGGCTACACCATAGCCTTGCACCAAGACGATCGCGATGAACGCCCAAGTGATCGTTAGGCTCAAATCGGTGGTCGCACCGCGGAAGAAGGGGGTGATATGGAACAAGAAGGGCAACGCACCATTATTGAGTTGTTCTTCACTCAATGGCACCGTCGCACCTGGGTAACGCAATTGCGATAAGTTGAGGTTGATCGCGGCTTGCAAGGCATCTTTTTGCGCTTTGAGGTCTTCTAAACGTGCCGCGGGATCGGTTTCGGCGGCAGCATCCGCTTCCGCTTCGGCCGCTTCACCCAAAATTTCGCCTTCAGTCACCACCGGTTCAGCACCTTCGCCAGCGGTTTCTTCGGAAGCTGCTTCAGTGACTTCACTATGGGATCCGGCTTCACCTTCATCGCCATGTGCTTCAGCATTGGTACCTTCAAGAGTGGCGATTTCCGCCTCTACTAAGGCCAATTCAGCGCGTAATTCTTCTAAGGTGCGGGCATTTTCCATACGAGCTGGCGCGAACTGCACATAGTATTCCGCTTGCGTTAATTCGCGTTGCGCTTCGTCAGTCAGATCGCCAGCTCCCACACCGGAAAGCTGTGCGACCCGCTCCTCCGCCTCTAACATGCGTTGTTCGATCTCATCGGCGGATTCAACGGGGAAGCTTTGCACATACTTCTTATAACCCTTGAAGTAATCGTTGCAGATTGCTTCGGTTTCGGCGGTCTGGGTCGTGCCAGAGTCTAACGGACGATCCACATACAGCGTATAGGTTTCGCCGATCCCTTGACGGGCCGGATAACCGATGAAGTCCGCGTAAGCACAATGCAATTTTCCGACGGTTTCGACCCCGGGGAATAGTTTCATCAAGTTAGCGGCCAACAAGAAGATAAAGATCGTTGCTACCAACGGCCACAACGGTAAAGGACGCTTGGCATCTAAACGATCGCCCGCGATCCCGCGTGCAAAGTTATAGAAGGTCTCGATGATCACTTCCACCAAGCTTTGGAAACCGCTGGGGACTTCGCGTGTCCACCCTTTTGATGAACGCCACGCAAAGAACACAAACGGGGCTAACATCACTAGGTTCACAAAAAACAGCGCTAGAATGGTGTTGGTGAGATTACTCCCAAAGAGCCACCCATTATAGACCACTGCTTCACCGGGGACGGTGATGATCGGCAATGCGACCGCAAAGCCCAATCCTGGCATGATGAAAAATGGGGTGAGGACGCAGAAGACCGCGACAAACAGGATCAATCCCAAAAACGTAAAACACCCGCGTGTTTGTGTTGGACTCATACCGCCTCCTTTCTAAAGGTTAAAAAAATATACGTATTCACAAATACTTACTCCTCCTCAAATAGAGATTCTGGTCGTGTTCGCACGGGTTGCGGTTGGATGCGTTCAATCGCGCTGATAGCGATCTTGAGCATCACGAACAAACTGAACGGGATACTGAAGATCAACATCCCAAAAGTACAGGGGCCGCGTAATCCGAACTGCGAATCGAACCACAAACCGATAAATAATGCCGCAAAGACGATTATTAACGTCGCACAGCCGGCTTGTCCGGCAATGGCAGCAAGCCCTAAGTTTTTAATGCGCTTTGGCGCTCCGTCTTTCATCAAGCCCTGTGCATTCTATCACAAAGGAATGGTAAATGCTAAACAATTACACAAGATTAATGTGACTTTAAAACCCGTTAGGGGGAGGGTGATCCACCCTAACGGAGGTGGGTTTACATCATGGCCGCGCCACTCAATAACCACCCAAAGATCACATTTGGTAACACCCCCAACACCACGACGACGATCGTTGTAACGGTCAACACCCCCGCATAAGTCGGGCTGATCGCGATCTGTTGATCTTCATCGGGACTATGATCGACGTAAATCACCTTGATGACGATCAAGTAGTAGTACAACGCCACGATCGAATTGAGAACGCCGATGATCGCAAGGGTGACGAGACCCGCCTGTACCGCCGCGTTAAACAAGAAGAATTTGCCGATGAATCCCGCGGCCGGTGGGATGCCTGCCAATGACAGGAACGCGATCGTCATGGTGAGCGCCATCCATGGATTCCGACGGCTTAAGCCCGCAAAATCACGAATGTCCTCGCGTCCAGTTGCTTCAGAAAAGATGATCACCACCGCAAAAGCCAACAAGTTGGTAAAGGTGTACATAAACATATAGTAGGTGATCGCTGCGACCGCTTGTTGGCGCACATGCTCAACCACATCCGGGCTATTGGTGCCGGCCTGTAAGGCCGCGACCGCGATCAGCGTATAACCCGCTTGTGCAATCGACGAATAGGCCAACAAGCGCTTGATGTTTTTCTGTTGCAAGGCGACCAAGTTGCCTAGCGTCATGCTCAACACGGCCGCCGCAGACATCAATGCCGCCCAGAAGTTTTCGATCACTAGGCCGTTGATCACCACCGTTTCCGGGAACACTGCCATAAAGAAGCGCATCACCAAGGCGAAACTCGCCGCCTTGCTGGCCACGCTGACAAAAGCAGTCACCGGAGTCGGCGCGCCTTCATAGACATCGGGTGTCCAGAAGTGGAACGGCACAGCGCTGATCTTGAACCCGAAACCGACGACGATCAACACAATCGACACCAACACCGGCACCGGATTATTGTAGAACACCTCGCTATTGAGGTATTGTGCGATCTGGTAGATGTTGGTTTGTCCGGTGAAGCCGAATAACAAGCTAAACCCGTACAACATGATCGCGGATGCGAACGACCCGAATAAGAAGTATTTCACACCGCTTTCGACGGATCGCAAATCGTTACGACGCATCCCGGCCAAGATGTACAAGGGGATCGAGATCGTCTCTAACGCCACAAAGATCATGATCAAGTCCGCGGAGGCGCTTAAAAGTGTGCCGCCTAACGTGGAGACGATGATGATCAGGTAAAACTCACCTTTGCGGCCAAGTTCACGGGTATCGGCGGCGATCAAACAGGTCAACGCACCCCCGAGGATCACGATCACCTTAAACACTTGGGCCAAAATGTCATGCCGCACCGTGCCGCCCCACATCAGATCGCCGGTAGGAGCGGTGGTCAACGGGATCACCGCGATTGCGAACATGCCTAAGCCCGCCACATACGGGATCAAGCGGCGTTGGCTTTCTGGTAAGCGGAGATCCAAGAACAGGATCAACACCGAAAGCGCGGTAAGCGCTAATTCCGGTAGAACCGACGGAAGATGCGTTAAAAAGTCGAATGGTAAAATTTCCATGTGCTAAAATCCCCCCCCTAACAACGCCACGACTGGACGCACGCCGGCCTCAATCATCGGCGACATGATCGCCGGATACATGCCCAAGACTAACAGCGGCACTCCCAGCAGGAATAAGATAATGCGATCGGTGATCGCAATATCCCCCACTTCGGGGTATTTGCCCGCGTCAAATTCGCCAAAAAACACCTGTCCAGTGACCCGTAACACATAGCCGGCCGTGATCACGATCCCGATGATCGAGATGATCGCTAAGATCGGATAATAGTTGGTCAATTCAAGGCTACCGATCCGCAAGGTGACTTCAGAAGCGTCAAACATGCCCATGAAGATCGGATATTCTGCCACAAAGCCGCTTAGGCCCGGCATCCCCATGCTAGTAAGACCGCCGACGATAAACGCCGCTGCGACCCAAGGCATCCGACGGAAAAAGCCGCCTAAACTGGGAATATCGCGGGTATGAGCGCGATCGTAGACCATGCCCACACAGCCGAAGAATAACGCGGTCATCGCGCCATGGCTAAACATCTGCAAGCCCGCGCCGTGTAATCCGGTCACGTTCATCGTTGCGAAACCCATGGCCACTAAGCCCATATGACTCACGGATGAGAAGCCGATCACGTATTTAAAATCGCGTTGACGGAAGGCGATAAACGCACCCATCACCACATTGATCACGGTGAGGAATACGATCCACGGCAGATGCACCAAGGCACCTTCTGGCAACAATTGCACCCCAACGCGCAAAGCGGCAAACGCGCCCAATTTCATCAGCACGCCCGCATGGATCATCGAAACCGCCGTGGGTGCGGCCACATGGCCATCGGGTGACCAGTTGTGGAAGGGGAATACCCCCGCTAACACCGCAAATCCGATGAATAAGAAGGGAAACCAGAATTGCGCGAAAGTGAGCGTCTCGCTCCCGAACACGGTTTGATTAAACGCCCCGTTTTCGGCCGCAAGCGTCAACTGCACGATGTTGAAGCTAAAAGGTTGCGCGCTTTCCGGCACGATCCCGGCGGTTTGCGCGGCGGTTAACACGGCCGCCCCTGCTTCGGTCTCAAAGTAAGTGGCGGCGGTCACGATCATCGCGATCGCACCCACCAAAGCGACCACCGACCCGATCAAGATGTAAAGTGTGAGTTTCATGGCGGCGTATTGCCGTAACTTCACCCAACCCCATCCCGCGATCAACAAATACATCGGGAAGATCGCCAACTCATAGAAGAAAAACAGCAAGAACATATCTAGCGAGACAAATACGCCATACACCCCTGCCACCAACAGCAGAAAGAAGGCCATAAACTCGCGGATGCGATCTTGGATGTTCCATGAGATCAACACCCCTGCGACGGCAACCATCCCAGTGAGTAACACCATCGGGGTACTGAGGCCATCTACGCCGACATGGTAGCTGATGCCCAATTGGGGAATCCAATCGTAGCGTTCTTCATAGGCGATGCTCCGATAAAACATCTCGGTAGCGTTGTGATCGGTTTCCGCCACAAGAAGCGCGTCTTGCTGTTCCATCAGCGCGGTGACTCCGGCATTATAGCCAAAGTACACCAAACCCGATAAGACCAGTAGCGCGGCGGCGGTCATGAGCGCGATGCCGCGGATAATATCCCGCCGTTGGGAGTCGATAAACAGGATCAACACCCCCATCACGATCGGTAGCCCGATAATGGCGCTTAAAACTGGAAAAGAAAATCCTTCAAACATTCAACTTTCTCCTAAGTGTGTTTCACGGCGTAAAATCCGTTATTGGTTTTAGCCTAACGATCCCGATCTTCACGCAATAACGCTAAGGTTGATCGCGATCCGGGCGGCGGTGTCCAACGATTGCGCCGGATTGACTCGCGTACTTCCTCTTGGGTACGAGTATCTGGAGGGATATTCAAGATGTTATGGCTATGCTGTTGCGTTGTTTGATGAATTTTACGCAATTGCTCATCAACGATTTCGGTAATCATCGCTTTAAGTTCTTCGCGTGTAATTTGGATCATCATCACAACCTCCCCCCATAAAAAGGGACACATTTCACTGTGTCCCTATTGTACCGTGTTCGCTTACCCTAAACTAGCAAAGATCCGCGTCACAGTGTCGTTGATCACAGGTAAAATCCAGTTAGGGAACAAGCCCGTAATCAGCATCAACACCAACAACGGCGCGATCGCGATAAATTCGCGGCGTTCGATCTCCAAATCATAATCTTGCCAATGCAAGTTAAACGGCCCTTGTAATACCGCCCGAATCCCCTTGAGGATATATGACCCGGTGAACAACAAGCCGATCATGGAGATCACCGTGAGCGCGGTAAACACCGGCCATGCGCCCCGTACCACCAAGAACTCACCCACAAAGCCATTCAACCCCGGTAAGCCTAAGCTGGCCATGCTGGTAAAGATGAACACACCGCCGTAGATCGGCGCTTTGACCCATAACCCGCCGTATTCACGCATATCACGGGTGTGCGTCTTATGGTAGATCGCGCCGGCTAACAAGAACATGCCGGCCGAACTCAAGCCATGATTGAACATCTGCATCACCGCACCATTCGTGGCGATGATCGCGTCTTGCATGTTATTAGCCAAGCCGTTTACGTACATTTCACCATAGACCGCGGCCATCACCGCGATCCCCATGGCCACAAAACCCATGTGATTCACGGAACTATACGCCACTAAGCGCTTGATGTCGTTTTGTCCGAACGCGGCAAACGCGCCCAACACGATCCCCAACATCGCTAGGAAGGCAAAGACTCCCGCCCAAGTCGCTTGAATGCCTAACAAGCTCACCTCGGCAACCCATACATCTGGGAACAGCGGCACCACCAAGCGGATAAAGCCATACGCGCCCAACTTGAGCATTACGCCGGCCAAGAGCATCGATCCGGCCGTCGGTGCTTCCGAGTGGGCATCGGGTAGCCATGTATGGAACGGCCACACCGGCACCTTGATACAAAAAGCGACCAAGAAGCCGATAAACGCTAAGGCCTTCACCGTTTGAATATCGGCCCCCAAGAATAAACCGCCTTCTGGGTTAAACGCCGGCCAAAAAGTGGTGAGCGCCTCAATATCAAACGTCCCCGCCGTCAAACCGATCAATTGCGTCGCTAACAACATGCCGAGCGTGCCGCCGATCGAATAGATAAAGAACTTGGTGGAGGCGTATTGCCGATTTTTGCCGCCCCATTCCTTGATCAAGAAGTAGATCGGGACAAGGCTCAATTCGTAAAACAGGAAGAAGATCAACAGATCCACTGCCACAAACACGCCCATCAAGCCCGTTTGAAAGAACAAGATCAACGCCAAATGCACCGCCGGCCGATCTTCAATCTCCCAACTGATCAAGATCGCGAGTGGCACGAGTAGCCCGGTCAATAAGATCATCGCCGCGCTAATGCCATCGATCCCCAAATGCCATGATGATCCGATCGTCGGAAACCATTGCCCCAACGTGACCATTTGATAACCCGGCACTTCGCGGTTATAGGCGAAAAAGACCAAAGTCGCTAACACACCGATCCCAACCGAGATCCCCAGCGATAACCACCGCGCAATCCATTTACTAGGGATCAAGCTTGCGACCCCTAGCACCAATAACGCTCCCAAGGCCGGCGCAAAGATCAGCACGGTGAGCGGGTTAAATCCAAAAACATCTAAGGTCATAAATCAAGTCGCTCCTAGTTGCCTGCGATACCGACCGACACCGCCGCGAAGATTAAACCGATCAACAAGGCAAACACCGCGATCAACAGCAGATATTGTTGAATGCGTCCGGTTTGCAGGAATTTGAGGCGTTCGCCCAATTTGCCCAACCCTTGCGGAATCCCATCTCCCACGCCGTCGATCAACCACAGGTTAAACACCTTGAGCAGATCGCCGATAAAGTTGGCTGCGCGTGCGATAAAGTGCAAGATCCCGTCGATGATACCGCGGTCGATAAAATCGCTGGTGACGCGGGCGATCGCTTGGGACGGGCGGATGAACACGATTGTATAGAGTTCATCAAAGTAGTATTTGTTTTTCAAGACGTTGTATAACGGCCCCAAGATTTTGATCATCGGATCGGGTTGACCCGCCGTGAGCGGTTTCCGTCCGTACATCCAATATCCCAACGCTAACCCGCCTAAAGCTACCGCGAATGAGGTCAACACCGGCCACACGGAGAACGGCGGCTTGGGCGGTTGGATCTCCACCAAGAGCGAGTATTTCACAAACTCGAAGAACGGGTTTACCTCTGGCGAAAACAGCGCCCCGAAGATCGGGAAATCCGGCGGCACACCCACGAATCCGGCGAATAAAGCAAACACGGCAAGGATCACCAATGGAAGTTGCATTGTGATGCTGATCACGCTGCGCGGCCCGCCGAGTCCCGCGTGTTTGGCTTCTTCCGTGCGCGGTTCACCCAAGAAGGTGAGGCACAATTGACGCGCTGTATAGAACGCCGTCAAAAACGCCGCTAATGCCAAGATGAAGAACACAAAGATCTGGGGTCCAAAGCCTTCCGTTAACCCTAACCACGCATCGGCCAAAATTTCGTCTTTTGACCAGAACCCGGCCGTAATCAACGGGAAACCCGCTAACGACAACCCGCCGATCACAAAGGTGATAAACGTGACCGGAATCCGGTCTTTTAGCCCGCCCATGTTCATCATATCTTGGGGATCAAAGTGATGATCATGCGCTTGGGTATGGGCGTGCGCGTCATGCGGGTGATGTGAACCGTGTTCATCGCCGATCCCACCCACATCATCAAATTCGCCATGATCTGCCCCGTGTTCATCGTGATGATGTCCGTGACCGTGGCCATCGTGGGCCTCATACGCCAATTCCATCCGACCACCGCCGATCGAAGCAGGGGCAACCGGATAATCCTCATCATGATCGCCATGATGACCATGATCGCCGTGTCCATGTTCATGAACATGATGTTCGCCGTGTTCCATCGCGTGGATCACAGAGCCAGAGGCCATAAACAACAGCGCCTTAAAGAACGCATGGGTGATCAGGTGGAACGTCGCCGCAATATATGCACCGATCCCCAACGCGGCCACCATAAAGCCCAGTTGTGAGATCGTCGAATACGCAAGCACTTTTTTCACGTCATTTTGAGCGATCGCGATTGTTGCTGCAAACAGCGCAGTAAACCCACCGACAAACGTCATCAATAACAGCGGTGAGGTAAATTCACCCGCGTGCGGATGACCTCCCGCCTCAAACAAGGGGTACATGCGGATCACCGCATACACACCCGCCGAAACCATCGCGGCCGCATGGATCATCGCGCTGACCGGAGTCGGGCCTTCCATCGCGTCCGGTAGCCAGACGTGTAACGGAAATTGCGCCGATTTACCGACCGTGCCGATGATCAAGAACATGCCGATCAAACCGGACGCGCTGATCCCCAACCCGCCGAATAACAGCGCGGGGGTGCCAGCCAATTGAGCGAGGACTTCTTGGTTATAGAGGATCTCACGGAAGCTGAGCGTCCCAGTTTGTGAGTAGAGGTAGACGATCCCCAACAACATGATCACATCAGCGACTCGCGTGGTTGTGAACGCCTTCACCGCCGCTTTATAGGCGCTGTGTTTCTCAAACCAGAAGCCGATCAGCATGAAAGAGCAAAGCCCCATCACTTCCCAACCGACGAATAACAGCAACAGGTTATCTGCGACGACTAAGGTCAACATCGCGCCCGCAAATAGCGAGATCAACGCGAAAAAGCGCGCTTGACGCGGGTCATGAGCCATATAGCCGATCGAGTAGATGAAGATCATCAGCACCGCTAACGGCACCATGAATAACAGCGGGATCGTCAACGGGTCGATCAATACGCCCATGGTGAACGGGCGATCGCCCAAGGCCATCCATTCGACACTGCTGCCGAACACAGACTTTCCGAAAGTCCCTGTGCCAACCGCTAACGCATCAAACACGACTTTCCAGCTCATCAGCCATGCGGCAACCGCCCCAGACATCCCGACCACGATACTTAACACGCGGCTGGACGGGCTTACCACTGGCACCAACATCCCATTGTATTCGGGGTGATGACCGCCGTATTCGTGGCGATCCGTGGCCGGCACTAACCGACTCCGATTCGTCAATAATACGATGATCACAAAAGCCAACAACGGCCCCACCGGAATCAACCATGGGAGAAAATTCGGATCAGAAAAATTAATCATAGTTTACTTTACCTAACCTACCATTTGAGTAAGTCAACGTCTTCTACCGCCACAGAACGCCGTGTCCGATAGACCGAGATGATAATAGCTAAGCCGACCGCAGCCTCGGCGGCCGCGATCACAAAGATAAATGCTGCGAACACTTGCCCATTCATCACCAACGGCGTTTCAAAGCGCCAAAAAGTGACTAGATTCACGATGGCCGCGCTCAACATCAACTCCACGCCCATCAAGATCGCGATCGCGTTGCGCCGTGCCAGCACGACATACGCGCCGATACAGAACAACCCTGCCGCTACTGCTAAAAACATCCACATGGGAACCATCTTGCCTAAATCCTTTGCTTGCGTTTAGCGTTTTTCTTGATCATCGTCATCATCAAAATCGTCGTCTAAGTAGTCTGTAACCCCACTTGGCAGAAAACCATACTTCCCACCCCACGTTTTCATGGACGTTTTTAACCGTTCTTCAAACTGATATTGCATATCCAACAGGTCATCTAACATATCTGAATAACGTTGTTTCATGATTGGATCATCAGTAGCCTTAATCAGATCCCGAAGTTGTTGAGCAATTTTTTGAGCTAGGCGTTCGGCTGAAATTTTGCGACGATCTGCCATGATCAATTCTCCCCATTTTCTTCTGTGTCTAAAAAGCTCAAAGCTTGTTTTTCTAACCGCGATTCGCGCATTTGATCATAAACGCGCCCGTGCGAAAACAAATTTGACACTTGTTGGATCACAGCCTCGCGTTCCACCGGCGTAAGGTCGGGTTGGATCAATTCCCGTACCAATTTTTTAACCCAGTGATGAGCTTCACCCAGTGGATAATCAAACATGGTGAGATTTGTCTTGACACTTTCCGCATAGGTCGGCGAAAGTTCCTCTAATGATCGATCTTTTTTCATCGTCACGGGTTTTTCGATAGGTGTGGGAGTAGGTTTTTCTCTCAATAACAGAAAGATAATCACCCCCAATAACATGATAATTAAATTGTCTTTCATCCTGTTACACCTTTGCGACTGTTTATTCAGACTCATGCGAATGAGGTCAACGACTTTTTTAGCTGAAGCGCGCTTTATTCTTCATCTTCTCGTGCGATCAAGATCGCGCCGATGATCGCGGCCGTCAATAACAATGATGCTACCTCAAACGGCAAGACAAACCCGCCACCAGTCACCAACGCCACCCCTAAATCGGTGGTGTTAGCGATCGTCGGTGACATATCTGCCGGACTCTGATTACCCCATACTGGGATGATCACCCCAACGATCAACAGGATGAACAGCAACGCCGATACCAACAAACTAATCCACCATTGTTGATTAAACCGTTGATTGACATTGGTCATACTGCGCGTGAGCATCACCGCGAAGGTGAATAAGATCCCGATCGCGCCGATATACACCAACACCTGCACGGCTGCTAAAAATCCCGCGCTCAACAAAGCTAAAAATCCCGCCACACCGAACAAACTCACGATCAACCACACCGCGCCGCGCACGAGGTTGGTATTCATCGCCACCCCATACGCACCACCAAGGGTTAAAATCGTGAAAAAACCGAAGGCGAATGCTTCCGGCGTAAATGAACCAAAAACCATCGTGTTTTCTCCTGAGTAAGCGTAAGCCACATGGCGACTCTCCGGTTATCAGAGCGAGTCGCCTTTCAGATCAACCCTCATCCGAACCTAGTCTCCCGTGGCCGTCACGGAAAAGCGGTTCATTTCCTCTAATTGGCGTTGTTGCCGGCCTTGCCGCCCCAACCATAACCAAACCACCACCAACACCACCACATTCCCGATCAACAAGAAGCCCGTGCGCGGCAATGCGCTGAAGAAGTCCGTCACCACGATCCCCGCCGATTGTTCAAATCCGAGCGCGATCCGTAGCATCAAGGCCATCATGATCAAGTTCAAAATGGAGATCGGCACAAGGATCTTCCAATTGAGATTCATCACCTGATCCACCCGGAAGCGGGGTAACGAGTTCCGTACCCACAGCGAGATGAAGTACCAGAAACTGGATTTGATCATCAAGTAGAAGAAGCCTAACAACGGCGCTTCATAAGCGAAAGGCCCCCACCATCCGCCGGTGAACAAGATCGCCATCAAGACCCCGTTGGTAAAAACGTGCATAAATTCACCCGCGAAGAACATTGCGAATTTCATGCCAGAGTATTCGATGTTAAAGCCCGCGATCAATTCAGATTCGGCTTCGATCAAGTCAAATGGCGCACGACCAACTTCCGCTTGTGAGGAGATGAAAAACAACAATGTAGCGATCGGGGCCATGAACATAAACCACATCGCACCTTGCGCTTCAACGATCCCAACCATGCTCATACTACCCGCCAATAACACCGGGACAAGCAACGCCATTGCCAACGGGATCTCATAACTCACCAACAGCGCCACAGTACGGAACGCGCCCAACAAAGCATATTTGTTATTGCTGGCCCAACCGCCCATGATCACCGCAAGCGTAGCGATCGATGCGACAGCCACAAAATAAATCGCGCCGATCTCCAGATCCACCCCGTAATGATACGGTGTGAACGGCACAACCGCCCAGATCAACAACACCGACGCAACCATAAACGGCGGCGCAAGGTTATAGATCGGCTTATCGGCCCCTGTAGGGGTGATGTCCTCTTTGGTCAAGAGTTTCAATACATCCGCTAACGGTTGGATCAACCCAAATGGCCCCACTCGATTCGGCCCGATCCGATCTTGGATGCGCGCCGCAAATTTGCGTTCCACCCAGATCAACAAAATCGTGACCAACAACGGGAAGGTCGCCACTCCCAACACCCCTAGCAAGATCGGGACAAAGCCCGCGATGCCCGGATTCCAACCATTGTTGGTCAAACAACTTGAGAGGTTATTAAGGCACGCTTGGCCGGTGATCCCGTTGAGCAATGCGATCAACCCACCGCCGATCACGGCAAGGATCACCAACGTGATCCCCAAGCGTAAAAACTGATTAGGCGTACTACGGCTTTCCATAAAAATAAGTCCTTTGGTTCTTCAAAGTCGTTTCGGTCGGCCTTATGACCATTCGAGGGCGTTTTTGCCCCACGCATAGAACAGCGCATCGGTCAGCAGGAAGATAAACAGCAGGCCCGCCGCAAATGCGAAAAAGTCCAGTTGTTGATAGGCCAACGCCCACGGAAATAAAAACACCATTTCCACATCGAACACCAAAAAGATCAAGCCAAAGACATAATACTGTACCTTGAATTGAACCCACGTATCGCCGACGGTTTCCAGCCCGCACTCATAGGTCGCCTGTTTGATCGCGTTGGGCTTACGCGGGCTGATTAAGGCCGCGATCGCGATCGGTAAGGAAGGCAGCAACGGCGCGAGTAAGAAAAATACGCCGATAAACGCCCATTCGTTAAGAACATTCGTCATACCAATTGCCTTTTGAATATTTGACTTGCGCCCTTTGTCACAAATGCGGTTCAGTATAACATTGATAGTGGTGAGTCGCAATGTGTGGCGCGTTGACCAGACAGACCCGAATTTTAACACACCGTTACCGGATAACAAACAAAAGCTCAAACAATTTTACACCTTGCTCATGAAAGGATTGAACACCATGCAATTTTTACAAAAAATCGGACAAGCCGAGTCCGCCCCACCGCCCTGGGGCTTATGGACGGGTTTGTTTACGATCTTAGCCGCGTTCGCACTGATCATCCTCGGCACGACCATCGGCTTACTCTTGTTTAGCACCAATACCGCCTTTGCCAGTGTGGTTGGGTGGTCTTTGGCAGCCTTGGGCATGATCGCTTTTGTACGGATCACACGCGGTCGCACTGTGGAAGATTGGCGCGCTTTGGGCCTAGCGGTGATCCCGCCACGCTTGCCGATCCTGTTTTTATTGGCATTTGCCACCGCGATCCTATTCGATTTGATCAGCTTGATCGTCACAGGTCAATCGTTGGTCTTGCCAGAGTTATTTGTCCTCTTTAACTTGAATACGCCCACCCTGACTCCGATTGATAATAACTTTTTGGTGTGGGGGATCGCGGTGTTGTTCATGGTGGTCTTTCAACCGATCGCGGAGGGCTTGGTGTTTCGGGGAGTGGCCTATCCGGCGTTTCGGGCCAAGTTAGGCGCATGGCCCGGCTTTATCTTGACGGTGATCCTTGCGGGCATGTTTCACTTTTTAGCGTATTCATCCGCGCCCGATGGCCGTTGGGTGACGGGGTGGTATGGTTTGATCTTGCCAACTTTAGATGCGCTCTTTTTCACCGGAGTCCGTGCGGTGACTGGATCGACTCGTGCTTCCATCGTAGCGCATATCGCTTTTGGGATCTTTGCGATCCTCAAGGCGTTTTTGTTAGCAACCAGCTGATGTAATCTAACATAACATAAATAGCAGATAAATGACTCTCATCTGTTATTTATCTTGCTGGCGCATCGACACGATTATAATCAAAATTCCAAGTCACATTACGCGGAGTTTCAAACAGATGACAGCCAATATCATTCAAGTGAAGTATGATCAACTCGAACAATGCGCCCGTCTGTGTGGTCAAGAAGCGCAACGCCTCGAACAGCTACAGCGTAAATTAGCGGGCTATGTCGGCAAGATCTCCGAATTTTGGATCGGCTTAGGCGCGGACGAATTTGAATCAGAAATGACCGATCAATTTCTCCCACGTCTGAAGCGTTTGACCCAAGCGCTCCAAGAAGGTCAAAGCGCTATTCAGCAAATTTCCGAGACCTTTTATCAAGCGGAGGAAATGG
>JALOOG010000199.1 GCA_025454525.1 Anaerolineae bacterium
GCCGCATCATTGGCGCTATCGCTTAGGAACATCTGGAACAGATCCGGAAAATACTCCGCGATCACGATCAACTTGATCACGTTGGGCAAGGCAAACAGATCATGCGTCTTCTCATATTGGTTCAGGAACAGCAAATAACGATTCAGGATGCGCTTCAATTTACGCGGGTTATTAAACCCAGAGTCACGGATGATCCGCTTAAATTCGTCAATTTCGCGTTTATAGGTCTCGCGATCGGCGTTATTTACGATAATCGTGCTAATCCGACTGTCTAAGAACTTTTCGATGTTATCGACTTGCGGTTCCGGCACGTAGAAAGTGTAACTGAGGATCTTCTCTAAATATTCACGTCCGTCCACCTCCGCGCCTCTGTACTTCTGTTGGATGCCTTTGTAAATCACACTTGGATTGATCGCCAGCACAAACACACAAGGTGCGGCAACCTTTTGCCCATTTTCTTTGATATGAACCGTGAGGTAATTTTTGATGTTTTCCAAGATTTTGATCGTGGTTTCGGGTAGACAACGATCTAAATCATCAACAAAAATCACAAAGCGTAGTTTGGTGTCTTCTGGTAAGCGTCGCATCTCACGGACATCTTGGGCAAATTGATTTAATAAAACCATAAACGCCTTTTTGAAAATTGCAATGTTATCCGTCCACATTTCAAGGACATCTACAACATCCTCTTGATAAAGTGCAATCTGCTTAGCACGGTCAATTTCTTTTGCCGCCTTTGCCCGATCAACCTCTTGACCCAAAATTGGCTTAGTGACTTTTCGTAACCATGCGTCAATGCCTAAACCTGCTGCATGTTGCGCCACCTGCCGCACTTCTTTAAAAAAGTTTTTGATTTTATCATCATTTTTAACGGTTTCTTTGTAGCATTGCACGATCGCATAAAGCAACGGATAGATCAAGTCGGTTTCGTTTTCATATTCCCACAAGTCAAACCAGATCGGCACGACATAATCGTGTTTATCAGGTGCGTTCAATGTGTCATTAAAACGTTGTTCCAACAAGCGCAAAATTGACGTTTTACCCACGCCCCAATCACCTAAAATGCCGAACACAAACGGCGGTTGAGCGTCAATAATGGAGTCTTCGATCAAAGTAATAAACCGACCAAAACCCAGATGTTCATCCGCGTAATGTTCGATCGGATTTTCCGGTAAAAACTGCAACTTTAATGGGGACATGGTGCGACTCCTTCGGCAGGTGGTCTGTGTGCGATAAGCTTGTCCTCATAATAGCATGACTTCGCCAATACCACTCCCCAATTTTAGGGGTTGATCTTAACGGATGTTCTCTTCCTATAAAAGCTACATATTACGGACAAGTGGGTTGAGCGTGTAAACTAAAAGGGAAGGCGGGATTAGAAAGCGCAAGAGGCAAAGATGGCCTCCGCATTCGCAGATCAGCGACTGGAGAAGAGAATCCATGAACGCGGCTTGTGCAAGATTTGAGTGCCAAACCGCATCGTCTGCTCCTGCAAGCGTTGACCGAATGATCCCAGCGAAAGGGGGATCGCTTCTTCAATAACGAGAAGTTAACACACACGGGAATCGACGCAACAGCACCTCGCACAACTGGGAGAACCGCTGATCTTGGCGGTGCAGGACATGACGGAGTTCAACTTTGCCCATTGTCCGGTACTGACTGGATTGGGGGTGCTAAGCGATCAGCGAACGCTGGGGGCATAACGCACACCGCCTTAGCCGTTGGGGGTACTGAGCGGCAGGTTTGGTCACGCCCCATCGGTAACGAAAAAAGAGCGTTTCAAGTGGATAAACGGTTGCTGCTGTCGAAAGCGTTGATGGCCTTCATCGCAAAATTGGCTCGTCCGCTTAAACAGCGCTAACCCTTCGCGAGGTAGTGCGGGTGATTGCCAAGCTGGGCAGGTTTATCGGGCGCAAACCCGACGGTGAACCGGAAGTCAACGGGTGGTTGCGCGTAGAGAACATCATGGACGCTTGGAGACTCACCCATTCTCCGCAACTTGTCCGTAATGCGTAGTCCAAGGGATAGGTACAGCGCCCGATCATACACCGATCACCGATGTCTTCAAACAACCCGATCAAAGTGATTTTGGGAAGATCTGTCGCTGGCATTTCCGTCCTCTCTTTTCCTCATTTTTGATGTGTTTGCCCTATCCGCCGATATACTCACTTGACAAAATGTGGTAAGATAGAAACATTTAGGGTCCATATTTCAATGGCAGAAAAATCGTCTCATAAACGATAAGTTGTAGGTTCGAATCCTACTGGACCCACTTTCTAGGACTTGAGTCGAACAGGTGAAATGATGTTCACCTGTTTTGTTTTCCACAGTATTTTCCCACTCACTTCCGCTCACCTTCAAGCTATCAAAAAGACGGTTTTGAGGCCCAAAGTAAGAGAGGTCGTGGGACGAAAATAGTCCGACACCTCCTCCCGTGACTGCTGATGAAACCGTTCTTTAAAGTAGTATAAACCTAAGCGAACCACATGGCAACGCCTCACCAGATACCCATCCGTTGGTGTAAGTCGTTCTGATTGGTATTTGCGCGGTGTTATGCGAAGTGGAGACTTGGACAGAAGTTGAGGAATTTGGGAAAGTAAATCAAAGTGGCTGAGGCAGTTTCTCGAACCGGCACAAGGAACCCCGTCGCACGACACCTTTCGGCGAGTTTCAGTGTCTTGCCAGCGGAGGCACTGGAGGTAAGTTTTCAAATGGAACGGGGACAGGTGATTGCGATGGATAAGAAGACGGTGGGCGCGGTGCATGAGCGCATGACAGCGAGATCTTACTGTGACAACACAAAGTGTATGAGAACAGCAATGAAATCACCGCCATCCCGCCACGGTTGGATAATTTGTCCTTAGCAGGAGCAATGGTAATGCTAGATGCCATGGGAACACAGAAGGCGATAATCATGGACGTATCGAAATTCATCAGGGTTGGGCGTTAGCCAACCCCAGGGCCTTTGAAGTCATTCGTCATCACGACGATTGGGCAGGGTTACAGTTAATTGTCCGAGTCAAACGCGAAGGGCGCTCCCCACGAAACCGTCACCTTCATTTCTTCGCTACCCCCTGGCACTAATTTGATGTTGAGGGACGTGCGCGCTTATGGGTTCACTGAAAACAACTTCCACTGGACATTGGATATGGTCTTTGGCGAGGATGATGCCCGGTTGCGGATTCTCAATGAGGCTGAGAACTTTGCTATCTCTGGCGTTTTCCCTTGAATCGGTTGAAGCGCTGTCCTACTAAACACAGCTTCAAGCGTAAACGCTTCAAGCCCCCTCTTGATGACGCTTTTCTGTCTCAACTCCTTCAGTATTTTTGATGCGTTTACCCTACAATTTTACCCAAGCTTTGATGCACAACATCAAACCGATCGGTTCAATCGTGCATCTTTAGAGGATCGCATAACCGGTGTGATACTTGTAAAATCAGCACAAATGTGCTATTCTAAAGACTAAATTCGCGATGTGGTGAGATTCTCTTGAAGGAGTCGAAACGATGCAAACGATTACCCCGTGTTTATGGTTTGACGGTCAGGCCGAAGAAGCACTCCAATTTTATACGGAAACTTTTGCCAATACCGAAATCCTTGAAGTTTCACGGCACCAAGGCCGGCTCTTGACCGCAACCTTTCAATTAGACGGATTGCGTTTGATGATCTTGAACGGTGGTGCGCGTCATTCGTTTAATGATGCGATCTCCTTGGTTGTGCCGTGTGAGACTCAAGCGGAAATTGATCACTTGTGGGCGCGGCTGACTGATGGCGGTGAGGAAGGTCAATGCGGTTGGCTTAAAGACCGTTTCGGAGTGTCATGGCAGATCGTACCGACGATCTTACCGCAATTGTTGAGCGATCCCGATCCGATCAAGGGACAACAGGCCATGCAGGCCATGTTACAGATGAAAAAGTTGGACATCGCGGGTTTGCAAGGCGTTTCGATCGATAGCTAGGCTCAAAGTGGTTAGGCAAGGGAAGATTGTACCGGAAATGAGGGTGTTTCTGCTCCTGAGGACTTCAAGGATCATGCGTTTATATCCTTTCTCTTAGCTGCTGCCTCAAAAAATTCACACTTTAGTCCGGAGATGTGTCTAATCTGATAGATATTGGATCATCACCGAGGAGTATAGTCGATGAGCAGGTTAGCAGGAAAAGTGGCCGTGATTACTGGGGCCGGGAGTGGAATGGGACTTGCGTCCGCACGGTTATTCGCACAAGAAGGCGCGCAGTTGGTGTTATTCGGACGCGATCGGGCGAAATTAGTAGCCACCGCCCAGTTGATCGGGGGCGATGCGTTGGTGGTGACGGGCGATCTTGCACATTTAGATGACTTGGATCGTTTGGTAACGGCGAGTGTGGATCGTTTTAAGGCGATCGATGTGTTGTTTCTGAACGCGGGCAATGCGCCGTTTGCACCGATCGAAGCGACGGATGAAAGCTTGTTTGATCGGTGTTTCGGGGTGAATGTGCGCGGGCGTTACTTTGCGATTCAAAAGTTTTTGCCGCATTTGCGCGCCCCAGCTTCGATCATCTTGACCTCTACTGGACTATTGCATAAACCGTTGCCAGAATTATCGGCATGGGCGGCGGCTAGTGCGGCGGTGCGGTCTTTGGCGCAATCGTTATCGGTGGAATTGGCCGATCGGGGAATCCGTGTCAATATCTTGAGTCCCGGGCCGATCGATACCCCGATCTATGATGGGTATGGCATGACATCAGAGGAAGTGGCCGCGACCAAACAGGGGCTTGCCGAAAAGACGTTACTCAAACGGATGGGACAACCGGAAGAAATGGCTGAAGTTGCGTTGTTTTTAGCGAGTGAGGCGAGTCGTTATGTGGTCGGAGCGGAGATTGTCGCAGATGGTGGTTATGCCTTAACCTAGTTTGCGCTAAAATAGCGATCGCTGTGGGAGTGATCTTGATCCAACAGCGATTCGTCGATCTGGTCAAGCTTAGGAAAACACATGGATACCGCCGACCTTCTTCAACGCTGTTTAGACGGCGATCCCACCGCCATTGAAGCCCTGATTTTGAAGCTTCAGGGGCGGGTGTATAACCTTGCTGTGCGCTTTTTATGGGATCCCTTGGATGCAGAGGATGCAACCCAAGAAATCTTACTCCGCGTCGTTCAGCAATTGGGGACCTTTCGCGGGGATAGCGCGTTAGAGACATGGGTACATCGGATCGCGGTGAATCACCTGTTGAATCTAAAACGTCGCACTGTTGAGAGCTTGACCTATGAAGAAGGCAGCGAACATCTGGCCCGTGCGAGTCAATATCCCGAATATGATGGATTAGATCGTAATCTGTTAGCAGAGGAAGTGAAGATCAGTTGCACCACCAGCATGTTGATCTGTCTTTCGCGGCACTTACGGATCGCCTATATTTTAGGTGTGATCTTTGAGCTGGATAGTCAGGAGGCTGCCTATATTTTAGGGATCAGCCCTGTAACGTTTCGTAAACGTCTCTCCTTAGCGCGAACGCAATTGCGCGCCTTCATGGAAACCCATTGTGGACTTTATAACCCAGAGAACCCCTGCCGCTGTACTAAAAAGATTGGCTATGACGTGGAGATCGGGCGGATGACTCCGGGGCAATTGCGATTTGCCGATCGAGGCCAAGCCTCCACTTTACTTGATCAAGTTGAACGCTTACGGGATGACATCACGCTGATGCGGAGTCATCCCGATTACCACGCGCCAGAACGGTTATTGCAGGCGATCAAACGGTTGATCGATCAACGCGGGATCGATCAACCGTAATGCGTTTTACGGAGTATGGATCAGGCTAAAATCGTCGAAATAGGCGGTGTAGACCGCGCTCGCCGTGTCGTAACGCGCTTGCACCCGTTGGAGCGTGCCGTCACTGTAATTGACGATGATCCGCACACGGAAATTTGGGTCTCCGGTAGAACGGGCATACCCGCGCAACGTTAAGACATCCCCAACACTAAACGAGGTCACCGAAAGATCGGCACGCTGTTGTAAGATGCTGTCTTCAGCTGCACCATTGCCTTGAAACTCGAACGCGCACATTCCGGTTCGCCGCACGTCTGCTTGACATAAACGCCGTTCTCCTGACCCATTGCGAATGCCCCAAAAATCGGCGACTCCGTCCGCAGGGTTCACATCATCCTCAAAACTCAAATTACGCAACAGTTCAATATTAGAACGTGTAACGAAACCAATCCGATCAATTCTGACACCATCGCTTGCACTTGGGTTATTACGCCCGCATGGATCAAAACGCAAGCTAGTGATTAAGGCGTTGTTGTCGCGTAAAAATTGTGGAATAGGGAGGTAGTAAATTCCGTCACTTGGGGTAATGGATAACGCAATTTCGCTATTGTATTCCGTCTCCTCAGTGTAATAATCGAACGTGTCCGTTTGGAAGTACAGTTCTAACCAACATGCGCCGCTAGTGGTCATCGCCATATCCACTTCTACATGGGTGAAATTACCCACGCGAACACCTGCCAACGGGACTTCTAGCGCCGGATCGTTACCTCTGATTTTCCACTGTAACCCATTACTTCCATTTCCGTTGGGAACATAGCTAGGTTCAACCAAGTGGCTATTGCGCCATCCAGCAAACGCACGGTAATGCCCACTGCCAAAAGTCCAACTTGTCCCAGAAACAGGGGAAAGAGACCAACCAGATTGACCGGGCGTTGGGAGCGATCCGACTGCCGGATAGGTGGGGTATGCCCGGAGTACCGGGTTATCTACCCATACTGTACCACCCCCGACAACTTGAACTTGAACTTGGATATTAGACCATGCGTTGGTACGTCCACGACAACCGTAGGTCTGCATATAGCTGCGGACACCCGGCGTAAAAGCGCAGATCAAGGTCTGTGTATGATCTTTAGGCCACATCACCATACGAATAGTAGGATTACCGCTCACCACCCGTAGATCTACCAAGTATTCTAAGGGGGTATTGCTAGTTGTGGAATAATTGAGGTCGTGACCGATATAAGCTTCCCCAGAACTTCCCGAAGCTCGCATAACCTTGTTAGAGGTATAAGCACCAAGCGGATAGCTTTGTAAAGAGATCGACCAACTGGGATCAGAATTGACATTAAGATCCCATCCGCTAAGGTCATGAAATTCGGTGTTGGTAACGACATTGTACGCAGTAGGCATTACCGGGAAACGCGTCATGGCTGGATCCGTTACCTCTGAGGTATCGGTTGTACCAAGGTTGATCGCCTCTCCGTCAATGGTTTGAGGCGGTTGGGGGGTGTTTCCCGGCATGGGAATTAACGGCGGCTCTTG
>JALOOG010000200.1 GCA_025454525.1 Anaerolineae bacterium
TGTAGCTGAACCATTTGAGCAACTCATTACGGACGCTAGGGGACGGGGTGATGTCCGCCCATAAGATCGCGCCGAAGCGATCGCGTTTTTGTTGGCATAATGCTTGGGCCAAGCTGGTCTTGCCGATCCCGCCCATGCCTTGCACCGCGGTGATCGCGACCACTTGATCCGAGTCGAGTTGGGTGACGAGTTGATCAATTTCAACCGCCCGTCCGGTGAAATGTTCGGGAGGTTCGGGGGCGTTCGGACAAACCGGTTTTTCGGTCGTGTTAAAATAGTTATTATGCTGCACACCACCGACGTTGACGTTAAAGCCGCTGATCGTGCCGGAATTGTAGATGTTAGGATCTTGCGAGTCACTCATCTGAATGCGCCTTGGGTCTGATGGATGTCTACATATTATCGGATCAAACGCTTAACTTCGCAACTCCAAGGCGCGATCGGCCTAACGCGGTGATCCCATAAGTCCAATCATTTTGGGTTTATCCTTCAGCGCTCGGTCTCTTGCCCACCTATCGAGATTTTTTTCGAGGCGACTTTTAATACGGAGCTAAAGCGCTTGCGCGAAATCATGGATCGTATTAAAGCGATCTCCCGGATCTTTGGACAAAGCGCGCAAAATGGCAAAGGCCGTAGTTTCCGGAATCGCGGGATTGATCGTGCGCGGATCGGGTGGCAAGGCCTGCAAATGGTTAAGCAACATCTGTAAGGGGTTATCTGAAGTGAAGGGTAAACAACCTGTCAGCATCTCGTAGACCATCACGCCTAACGCATATTGATCGGCACGTCCGTCAATTTGTTTAGAAGAAGCGGCCTGTTCTGGTGCGATATAATCCACAGTCCCGATGATCTCGGTGCGTGTTACGCCGGTCGTGCCTGTGCCGATCAATTTGACAATGCCAAAATCCATCAACACAGTTTTAAAACCCGTATCTTGTGGGTGGATCATGACATTCGCGGGTTTGATGTCGCGATGGATCACGCCTTGTTCATGAGCATAACCCAGCGCGTTAGCGAGATCACCCACGATCTGACGGGTATCATCTAGGCTGAAAACGCCATGCCGTTTGAGATGATGGCCTAAGGTCATGCCTTCCAAAAATTCCATCACCATGTAATAGGTTCCGTTTAACACGCCAAAATCATACAACTGGACGATGTTGGCATGACGCAATGAGGCCACCAAACGGGCCTCCCGTTCAAACCGAATGCGGAAATTTTCTTCGATCGCTAAATTTGCAGAGAGGATCTTGATCGCCACTTTGCGATTTAGGGTGACGTGTTGACCCAGATACACCTCTGACATACCCGTGCGACTCAAGGGCTGTAAGATACGATACCCGTTAAATTCAGTTTCAAGCGGGATCATGGTGGGAATCGGGGTGGTTTGGGCGACGGGTTTGGGGTCATTCCATTCTCGCCGCAAGATCCGTTCCATCACTTGGCGCAAAGGTTGAAATAACATAAACAAGATTAAAGAAGCGATGCCCACCGCAACCGGAGATTGTACGGCTCCGGTGATGCTGATAAAGATCTGCTGTAATAAGAGAATACTGCCAAAATAGAACAC
Organism: Anaerolineae bacterium; assembly: GCA_025454525.1. GTDB lineage: Bacteria > Chloroflexota > Anaerolineae > Aggregatilineales > Phototrophicaceae > JALOOG01. The sequence continues at coordinate 1,571 of JALOOG010000200.1, forward strand.
CCCCGCAAAGATCGTAAATGCGGAATAGAAGATCGAACGATTCATCACCAAGTTGAGATCCCACAGCCGATAGCGTAAGATCGCGGTGCCAAGGTAGAACGGGATAAAGTATAAGGGTAAGAAGATCAAGGCAGGGATCGCAAACAGACGAAATAACACACGGCTTAACCCCGGTTCGCTCAACGGGGAGATCAGCGACGGGATCAGCAAGTAAACGCTAAAGCCGATCAAGACTCCGATCAAACTAGAGGCGACCCATTTGGCTTGTTCGCGTTCAATTTCATCCGAGACCGAACGATAACGATAGAGTTGTACGATAAATCCGGTTAAAAACATCAATAACAGAGTGGGTGTGAAGTTAGGCAACGCCGTAAAACCGATCATCGGGAATAGCAAAGTCGAAAATAACCACACTGTCCAGATCCAAGCGGGGTATTTGATCCAAGCCGGGACATAACGCCCATCCGGAAACAGATAAAACATCTGAAGCCCTACCGTCCAAGTTAGGATCTTGATCAAGGTGACGATATTCGTCCATGCCGGATCACGCGCTGCCAACGAGTCCAAAGAAACCGCACCCGTAACCCCAAACAAGACCATGGTGAGTGCGACCAACATCACCAACCAATCGTCTTTAGAGCGATAAAACAAGTAGATGCCGATCCCCACAAAGAAGATCATAAAGGTCGCGTTGAAGAAGTTGAGATACAACGCATAAAACATCGGACTCAAGCCCAACGTGGCTAACACGGGGACTTCATCGGGATGTAAGCGATAGGAGTTGGTATCGACCTCAAGAGTCGGTGTGGCGGTTTCTGCGATATGCGCGGGCAAACCGATCGCAAATATCACTACTACAAACGCGGTGATCAACATCCAAGCGAGGCGGGCCAATCGTCGTTGACCGCTCTGTAATTGACGACGGGTGGTGTTTGATGTAATTTTGGTTTCAATGGTTGAGTAAGACGACATGAGCGCGCTCTGTTGTAGTTTTGTTTAACTCATTATAACGGAATCAGGATAAAAGCCAATGAAACGCCGCTATTCCTTCCGATTAGGCTACTTTTAGACTGTCTACAACGTTTCCTTCAACCAACAACAGCATGATTTAAGCACTTTCAGTGAGGTATCAAGGTCTCGTTTTTGATCCGCTCTCCATGCCGATCGATTGTTATATTAAGAAATGATAAGAGGGCTTAGGTTTTTTACGCATTCTCATGCTTTCACGCATTTATGAACGTAAAATGAGCTAATTGTGCTGTATCTTTTCAGTTAAGGACTTTTGTGTGAGCGCCAAGATCTACTGGTTGAATTCTGAACATTCCATTATTGAAATCGCCTATGATGCCCCTTGGACATGGGATGACGCTTTTCGGGCGGAGCATCAGCTAAATCAGATCCTCAAACATGAAGATCACGCTGTAGGATTGATCGTGGATGCCCGTCAAGCGCATCAAGCGGACATCAACGAGCTATCGAATTTCCGTCGCTTTGATGATCGGCTTGATCCGCATGTAAAAGTGGTGGTAATCCTCACCAACGATACGTTTTTTCGGCTCTTGGCCAACACGGTGATGACCATTAATCAACGTTTGTTACGCCATGCTCACGATCTGTTTATCACCGATTCGCATGATCACGCAATCACCTTCATCCAAGAGCATCTCACAGAACGCAGCTTCGCGAGATAACCCCCGGTAACGAAGAAAATCCCTCACCCTCTAACCCACCCGTAGACTTTACTTTTACGGAGGGGGACGAGGTGAGGGGATTCGCCTTAAGGTTAATCAAAATCCAAAAAACAACCCCTGTTTTCAAACGATTACGTTGTACCCCTCTGTAAGATCAGCGCGGGTAGGGTTATAATCAGCTTTTGTTACACCTATCACAAGCGATTGAACAGGAGAGCAGCGCATGGCGCAAGACAATCATAAACGGCTGGTGATCCCGGGCCCGGTCGAAGTCCGTAAAGAGATCTTAGAAGCGCAAACCGCATGGATGATCGGGCATCGCTCCACGGCATTTGCGGATCTGTTCGCACGCTTAGAATCGAAGTTAAAACAGATGTTTTTGACCGATTCCCGCGTGTTTATTCATGGCTCATCTGGCACAGGCTTATGGGAAGGCGCATCGCGCAATTGTATTCGCGATGATCGCAAAGCCTTGCACTTGGTGGGTGGCGCATTTAGTGAACGGTGGGCCGAGATCAGCCAGATGAACGGCAAACAGATTGATGTGATCGAAGTTGAATGGGGTCATGCCCATACGGCCGAAATGGTCGCCGAAGCCTTGAAAAAAAATACCTATGACGCGGTGTGCGCCGTGCATAATGAGACCAGCACCGGCATAACCAACCCGATTCAAGCGATCGGTGAGGTGGTGCGTCAATATGAGGATACCCTCTTTTTGGTGGACACCGTGAGCGGCTTTTTGGGTGCGGAATTGCGTGTAGATGCTTGGGGAATCGATCTCGCGCTCACATCTTCGCAAAAGGCCTTTGCTTTGCCGCCGGGGATCGCCTTCGCTTCGGTCAGCGATCGCGTCTTGGCACGGGCCAAACAGATCCCACATCGCGGTTATTACTTTGACTTCATTGAAATTGATGCAAGCTTGCAAAAGAACAATACCCCGTCTACGCCTCCGGTCTCGCTGATGTTCGCGGCAGATCGGCAATTAGACGATATTATGACCGAAGGACTCGAAAACCGTTGGCAACGTCATCTACAGATGCGTGAATTGACTCATCAATGGTGTTACAGTCGGGGTTTTGGGGTGTTCGCACAAAAAGGTTACGAGTCGGCCACAGTAACCACCGTTGATAACCGCGTTAAAAATATCGATGTAGATGCGATGGCGAAATTTATGGGAACTAAGGGCTTTTCGATGGACAAAGGCTACGGCAAGATCAAGGGCAAGACTTTCCGGTTAGCGCACATGGGGGATATGCCATTGAGTGTGTTAGAAGAAGTGTTATCCGGCCTTGATGAATTTGTCGGACAAGCTTAAAGGGAGCGACTCACTATGCCATTTAATGTCATTGCAGCTGATAACGTCGATCGCGCCGCGATCGATCTGTTAGCCAAAGAAGCGCAAATCACCTTGATCGCCTCTGGTAAATTGAGCCGCGATCAAATTATCCAAGCGTTGCCTGTGGCAGATGCGTTGATCATCCGTAGCGCGACCAAGGCCGACGCGGAGTTGCTGTCTCATGCGACTCAATTAAAGGTGATCGCCCGCGCCGGAGTCGGAGTCGATAACGTGGATCTCACGGCAGCCACTGAAAAGGGGATCGTGGTGATGAACACGCCCGACGGCAATACGATCTCCACCGCGGAGTACACGCTTGGATTGATGCTATCGTTAGCTCGGTTTATCCCGAACGCTTATCAAGACATGCGTGAAGGCCGTTGGGAGCGCGCCGCCTTTACCGGAGTCGAATTACGTGGCAAAACCTTAGGCATCGTCGGTTTTGGGCGAATTGGGCGGGCCGTTGCCAAACGCGCCTTAGCTTTTGAGATGAACGTGATCGCCTATGACCCCTATATTCCCGCTGATATTGCGGCGGATCTCGGTGTGTGGATGGTGGATCTGGACACTTTGTTTAAAGAGTCTGACTTTATCACCTTACATAGCGTGATCACTGACGAAACGCGCTTCATGATCAACGCCGAAACGATCGACAAGATGAAACACGGGGTACGGATCGTCAATGCCGCTCGTGGCGCATTGATCCACGATGATGATTTAGCCACGGCGATCAAGAGCGGTAAGGTAGGTGGTGCGGCCTTAGATGTGTATCAGATCGAACCCCCGCCGGGGGATAATGCGCTGATCGGCTTGCCGGGGGTCTTACACACCCCGCACTTAGCGGCCAGCACCTCTGACGCACAGATCAACGTCGGCATTGACGCGGCGAAATTGGTGATCGATGCCTTGCTCAACGGCAAATACGCCAATGTCTGTAATCCGGCCGTGTTAAACCGTTAACAATTTCATCTCACCCCCTAGTCTGCGATAGGGGGTGAGGGTTTATAACTCCGGTAGCATCCCAATCAAGCGCATCGTTTCTACGCTCACTTGGATCAAACGGCCGATCAACTGGACGATGCTCTCGTCATATCCACCTTGCCATTTTTTTCAACTAGAGTACCTCACTGAAAGTTTTTGGCAAATCGAAAGCGCTGAAGAGAATTCAAATCATTTTGCTGTTGAAGGAAACGCTCTAAGTTATCTAAGAGCAGCCC
>JALOOG010000201.1 GCA_025454525.1 Anaerolineae bacterium
CGCACAATGATGACGACGACAACAACAATAGCGCAGCGGATTTATTGACAACCAAAGGCGATTTGTTAATTTGCGGCGGAATCGGAATACCCAATTCTGATCCCTTTCGATTTTGACCCGTTTGCCCGATAGTCGCTTCCTAAAGGATGCAGGTTGAAAACGATCGTGCTACAATGTAACGACTTACTCACCAATGGCTTTAGGTTCATCGCATGATCGGAACGCGAGTCGGCATTTACGAGATCGTTGAAGAAATCGGTAAGGGCGGCATGGCTACTGTGTACCGCGCCTATCAACCGAATATGGAACGGTTTGTCGCTGTGAAAATTATCCACCGATCGATCGCTACGGATCCCGGGGGATTAGAACGCTTCAACCGTGAAGCGCGCTTAGTTGCACGTTTAGAGCATCCTTACCTGTTGCCCGTCTATGATTATGACGGCAAACATGACCCGCCCTACATCGTGATGCGTTACTTAGAGAGCGGCACATTGCGCGATATTTTGGATCGGCATGGCGCGCTCCCCTTGCCAGAAGTCAGTCATATCATGCGTCAGATGAGCGCCGCGCTTGATTATGCTCATCGTCAAGGTGTGGTGCATCGGGACATCAAACCGTCGAATATTATGGTGGATGCTGAAGGCAACGGTTACATCACCGACTTCGGGATCGCCCGTATGGCCGAAGTCGGTAGCAGCGGCCTCACACAAACCGGCTTTGCCGTGGGAACCCCGGGGTATATGTCCCCAGAACAGGGGATCGGCGATCCCGTAGACGGGCGCTCCGATATTTACGCGCTTGGGGTGATGTTGTTCGAGATGTCTACCGGACAAATGCCCTATAATGCTGAAACCCCGATGGGAATTGTCCTCAAACACATCCAATCCCCGATCCCTAGCGCCCATGAGGTCAACTCCGCGTTACCGATGGGATTAGACGCGATCATCGCCAAGGCCTTAGCCAAAAAACCGGCCGATCGATATACGACCGCCGCGGAATTAGCAGACGCACTCACTGAATTGATCGGCACGATCTCGATGACTCGGGGCGCGGGAGTCTTAAGAAGCGCGGCCCAAGCCGCCCTACAAGACCTTCAATCCGAACGCAATCAACGCAAAGAAGAAATTGATCAGACGATGCGTGAATTTGAGTCGGCCCGGCGCAAAATCCCGCAAAAACCCTTAGAAGACACCCCCACCTTGACCCCAACCGAACAGAAAGTGGCATCACGGCCCAAGATCGATAAAACCGAAGTGATGCCACCCAGTGAATTAGGTGAAGACGCGCAACCGATCCGGCGAGCGCCATGGATATTTGGCTTGATCGCGATCGGGGTGTTAGGGTTGGTGTTTGGCGGTGTGATCTTCTCTGGGATTTTGACTCCGCCACAAGCGACCATGACTCCGACCGTCTCACCCACGGAACCGTTGATCGCCAGTGCGATTACCGAAACCGAACCCGCGCTCACCGATGAAGCGACTTCTTCACCGCAAGTCACCGTAACGCGCACCGATACCCCCGCCGAAGCAACGGCCATCAACGCCACAGCGACCGATGCTCCCCCCACCGAAACCGAAACGCTGGCCCCTTCAGCGACTCCGACTGTCCATGAAACCGAAGCCCCCCGCCCTACCCCTGCTACGCCGATCGTGCGTTTACAACGCGATCTACAAGTCCGCAGCGGGCCAGGGACGAATTTTGAGATCATCAACACGGTGAGCGCCGATGAAGTGGCGGAATTGTTGCGCGTGAGTGCGGACGGGCGGTGGTACGAGATCTTGTTACCCGATGGATCGATCGGGTGGATCATCCGCTCTGATGCGTTTGTGACCACCTCTGGCAACTTAGCGATCGTGCCGACCTTCCTGCCACCCACGGCCACATTTACCCCTACTGTCACCGAAACGCCGATCCCACCCACCGAGACCGCAACTCCGGAACCGACGCTTACCGAAACACCACTCCCACCGACCGAAACCGCGACTCCGGAACCAACGCTCACGGAAACGCCGATCCCACCGACCGAGACCGCGACTCCAGAACCGATCACTCCGACGGCGGTTGTCCCCACCGCGACTCCGATACCCGTGGCGCAATTGCCTTATATCGCCGATTTTGAGTCGGCGGCGATCGTCGATAACTGGGATTTTGATCGGGCGGTTTGGCAAGTGATCTCGGACGGCGGACAAAACATCTTGATCGGTCAAGCGCAATTAAATCAGCCGTTAGTGATCGTCGGACGTGATACCCCCGCTTGGTTAGCGGCGGATGAGGCCGACTTGGTGATCAATTTCCGGTTTAACCTTGATCCCTCCGCGGCGGGGTTACGCTTGGTGTATCGTTATAATGAAGGCGTGGGTTACAATGCCCTCGAAATGTTACCGGGCCTGCTGCTTTTACGGCGCAACGGGACGACGGTTGACCTGTTTAACCGCGATGCTGAACGCACCCTTCGCACGCAAAATGTGCCGATTCAGAGCGGGCGTTGGTACAACATCACCTTGTGGGCCGAAGGCACCCGGGTATTTGTCTACCTTGATCAACAATTGGTGATGCAAACTGAAGACCTGATCACCCCCCAATTAGGCGCGGGACAGATCTTGTTACAGACCAACAGCAGTTATCGCCCGATCCGCATTGATGATCTGGTGATTCAGCGCGCTGAACCCGCCAGCGATCACTTTCAAACGGGCAGTTTACCGCCCACTTGGACGACCAGTAACATCCAAAACACCACGATCGAAACCGAAAACAACAACAATCAATATGTGCGAATGGAAGGGCAAGTCGCGCTCACACCCACCATGCGCCCGTTAGAAAACTTCACCTTCCGTTGTCGGATGTACAACGAACAGGGCGGGTATCAGGTGTTTATCCGCGAAAGTGACGGCGGCGCGATGCGTTTTGACCTGAGCGCGGGTAACTTGGTGATCGATGAATTGGATGCTAACGACGGCGTGATCAACAGCTATCGTGTGCCGAATTTCTATGCGCGCAATGTCTGGGAAAACCTCACCATTAGCTTTATCGGGACACGCTTGGCCGTCTATATGAATGGGGGGGTGGAATTTGAGGAAAATCTGCTTTCGGCCCCAGCTGCTGGCACGATCCGCATTGCCACTCGTCGCGGCGATATTCATCGTGTGGATGACTGCTTGATCACCGAAACCGCCGGAAGTTCTAACGTGTCCGCGTTGTTTGCATTAGATGTGCGACAAGCGGTGATGGCACGGCCGTTCCGGTTGTTAGCGAGTGATCTAGATGATAGCTTTGATGACATCTTCCGTACCGATGATTGGTGGTTAGGCGGTCAACGGGCGGCCGGCACATTTGAAGAAGATCCCGCGGCCGCCACTAATCAACGCTTCTTACGCATGGTCTATGGCGATCGTCCGACTTGGCGCTTATTCCGTGATGTGATCGGCGTGGAGATCTTCGGCGCGGGGACTGATACCCGTACCTTCCGCGATTCAACCGATGTCCTCGTCACCGTGCAAACACGACTTCCCGGAAGTGAGGCCGGCACGGCATGGTTAGGGGTACGCACCACTCAAACGATCACCGGGGCGGATCTGAACGGGTATTTCTTAGAATTGCAGCGTGATGCGTCTGGTCAGACAACCGTGTCTGTTCGCTATCAGAACGCGGCTGTTCGGGAAATTCTGTTTGAAGGCCCCGTTGAAGGCCTTGATCTGAACGCGGCCAATTGGGTGACACTCGAAATTGTCACCTTGGGCAATCAGATCGCCTTTTTTGTCGATGATCGGTTTATCGTGGCTGAAGAACGGGCCGAAAAGTTTGACGGCACAGTCGCCTTAGGAGTCGATCCCGGCACAACTGCCGATTTTGACACCTTGGTGATCCGCGATACCTCACCTCACGATCAATAGGCATCCCCTTTAAGAGGCCGTTGATTAAGACGGCCTCTAGGTTCATTTACCGCCTAACCGAAGTCATCACAAAAAAGTCTCTCACACACATGCCAGGCACAACCCCCTATTTTACATGGGTAGTTCCTGTGGCTAGGGTGAGGTTGTACGCCAGAAACTTTCCCACCTCTTATCCGCCCTATAGGGTGACGATGCGCTTCGCGACTCGCAATTGTTTGGGGAACAACGGCAAAAATTCGATCAAGGTGTTGTATTTGTTACCGCGCTCTTGGAGATAACGACGCATCACGCTGACCGTGCCGGGTAGGAGGATGTTCATGCCGCGCACTTTTTTCTCCATCAACACAAACGCCTTATATTCCGCTTCGTTGACGTTTTCCTCAAGGTACATGGCGACCAACGCGGTCACAAACAATTCGGCAAATTGCGCTTCCCAAGACGGATACTGGAGACGGAATTGATCGTTTACGGGTAATTCGGTTTGGGCGGCCTCGCTCACTTTTTCAGCATGAGCGCGCAAGTAACGCAATAACAAGATCTTGCCGTATTGATTCAACGCCACACGATACGAGTGCATCAATTGGGTTTCTTCATCATACGGCCAAGGTGGGCTATCTCCCCAAGCTAACGGCGGCGGCGCAATACAGACCAAGTGTTGATCGTAGTGCAATCCCAGTTCGCGATCCGATGGGTAAGAGATGTTGGGCATAAAGACAAATTGTTCGCTGATCTCCCCTAAAAACGGAGTCAACAAGGGTTTAAAGTTGACTTTTTGAAACACCTTTTGCACTTCGGTGAGTGCTTTTTCCCACACAAGGCGCTCTTTACGCCACCATCCGGGGAGGTCGGTTGCGTCATGAAAGGCACGCAATTGATCGCCATAACCGGCCGGCACCCAAGCAGGTAATGCTGCCAACGGGCGCATTTCTGGGAACTGATAGGCAAACATCAAGGTGAATAACGCTTCAGCCGGTGATCCTTGATCCAATAGGGTTTGTGTGGTCAAGATCGCCGGATGTTTAAGATGATCGTTCAAATACTTGCGGGTCGCACGCGCATGAGCGTGGGTCCCATGGGGTTTGCGCTGTTGTGATTTTTCTGGGTAATCGGTTGCGGTCAAGACCGCAGACATCAACCGAATACGATCGTCTAATTTTACGATCACATCGCTGATCGTCGTGGTCGTCGTGGCGCTCGTTTGGGGAGTATCGGTCATAACCAGTATCCAATAATGATGGGAGAGGTGCTAAGCCCATTTTACCGAAAATACCCACGATTAAGCAATAAGAGTTTTAAACAGCACGGCGGTGCGCGATCAAACCAATCAACAAGAGTAAGCCCGCGATCCCAACAGGTAGCCAGATCCACGGAGCGGTCAACGGCAGGATCATCGGCACATTCAATAGGAAGCCGATCGCACTCAAGATCAGCGCGAGTCCAACGGGAATCAGGCGATATAGCGGTGGACGACCTAAGATCGCTGCCAAGATCAACACCAGGCCAATCCCACCGACCAGCACCGGCCATGGATACCCGATCGGCAAAGCCAAGATCGCACCACTCACCGCGATCAACAGCAATCCGATAAACAGCGATCCACGCGCCCAACGTCGGGCCGCGAGTCCATATGCGAACACGATCAACCCGATCAGGCCACATCCCAACGCCCCGATCAGGGTGATCGTGAGGTTTTCTGGTGCAAAAATCAGCGCAAAGGTGAGGTAAATTCCTGTCAAAGCCAAAGCCAAAGCTGGAATCACCGATGCAAGTCCGCCTCGTTGTAGCTTAAGTTGTGGCGGGTGCGGAAATTGATACGACTCGATCCAGCGGAGACGCTCCGCCTCATAGTGCGCTTCTTGCTGAAGGCGGGTACGTTCGGCCATCTCATCAGCTTCACGTTGAGCGAGGATCTCGTCAAGTGAGCTGATCGCGGCCAAGGCCGCGTCAATATCCAACGCGCCGTCTAATGGCGGTAACGGGTCAATCTCGGTAGATGAAGGGCCATCGATCTTAGCGGACGGCAATTCATCCGGTGCGATCCTCGGATCAGGTTGGGTTTCGGGTGTCAGTTGGTCGTTTGTCATGGGGTGTATTGTGCCGATTTTTGGGTATTCCTGCAAGTGTTGTCATTCTTGATATGGATAGGATACTTTTCTGAGGTGACTTGTGTCCTCGTTTTCACAATCACCCCAAACAATCGATGTGAAGTTATGAAAAATAGTAGAAGTAGGTATAGAAAAGTTTCTTGCATCCAACCCCACCCTAGCCCTCAACCCATACATGGGGAGGGAACTGGCCCGCGTAAGATGAGCTGCTCCGTCTCCATAGGTGAGGTACTTTTCTGAGGTTACTGAGTGGTTCATCTGATAAATAACTAAAATACAGGCCGTCATCAGAACGGAAGGCGGTGTTGGTTCCAAAGATCGATTTGAGCATATCTCTTGCTTAAACCATTTCCAAGATGAACCACTCAGAATGCCCAAACAGCTTCCGATCGGTGCTGCCCTAAGCGCTTGATGTATGTTTGAGAGGGAAAACCAAAATTACGTTACAATGCTCTAGAAAAGCATCGTTTAGAGGACTCAAAATCAATGGTCGATAAAATTCGCTGGGGTATCCTCAGCACAGGCAAGATCGCCAATGCGTTCGCGCAAGGCCTTCAATATGTTGAACACGCAGAATTGATCGCGGTGGGATCGCGTAGCGCCGAAAGTGCAGATGCTTTTGGCGAAAAACATCATATCCCCCGCCGTTATGCGACTTATGAGGCCTTGGCCGCCGATCCTGATGTGGATATTGTCTATATCGGTACACCGCATCCCTTCCACAAAGACAACACCCTGTTATGTCTCAATCACGGCAAGTCCGTATTATGCGAAAAAGTGTTCGCGATGAACACCGCCGAAGCCCGCGAGATGATCGAAACGGCCCGCACGAAACGTCTCTTTTTGATGGAGGCGATGTGGACGCGCTACGTCCCGTTGTTTGTCAAATTGCGTCAAATGTTAGCAGATCGCGTGTTAGGGGAGATCAGTTTTTTACAGGCTGATTTTGGCTTTCAGGCCGCGTTTGATCCCACGAGTCGCATCTTTGCCCCAGAATTAGGGGGGAGCGCGCTGTTAGATGTTGGGATCTATCCCGTCTCACTTGCTTCACTCATCTTCCAGACCCCGCCGGACACCATGCACAACCTTGTCTTAAAGGGGCAAACCGGAGTCGATGAACAGGTGTCGATGCAATTCGGTTATGCGGGCGGAAAAGCGGCCAATTTGTATTGCGCCACGCGCTATCGTTCCCCAGTTGAGGCGGTGATCGTCGGTGAAAAAGGTCATCTACGCATTCATTCCCGTTGGCATCACTCTGAAGCGATGACGCTCTCACTTAATGGCGAAGAAACTCAATTCATCGCTGCGCCGATCGATCATAATGGCTATCGTTATGAGGCGGCCGAAGCGACTCAATGCCTCTTAGACGGTCAACTCGAAAGCCCGATCATGCCCTTAGATGAAACCCTCGCCATTATGCAGACGATCGATCGGATTCAAGCGAGTTGGCGGGTGGTCGGCAGCGATGAAGACGTGACGCGCATCGCTGTGAAGTCATGACGTTTGAGTATCCCGTGTGTACTTTGCCCACGGGAGTCTATCCCATAGGGGATCCGCGCTATCCGGTGGCGACTCCGGTGCATGAGGTGTCGATCGCGGCATGTTCGATCGGGCTAATTCCGGTGACAAATGCCCATTTCGAGCCATTTTTAGCGCATTATCATGATCCCACCCTTTGGACGGTGATCGGTTGGCGTTGGCTGAAAAGCAGACAGGCGACACAGCCCGCTTTTTGGGATCAAGCGGCTTTTAATGCCGCGAGTCAGCCGGTGGTCGGGGTCAGTTGGTACGAAGCGCACGCTTTTAGCCGATGGATCAGCCGTGAAACGGGTCAAGCGTGGCGTTTACCTTCGGAGATCGAATGGGAAGCGGCCGCAAAAGGCCATGATCCGGTCACACTTGACCCACGCTTGACTCATACCGCTGAATGGGGAGGGGGTAGTCCGTGGCCGGTGGGACGGAGCATGACGGCATGGTGTGGCGCGCTTGACCTCTTCGGGAATGTCTGGGAATGGACGCTGAGTCAGTGGGGCCGCAATTGGCAAACGCTGCACTATCGCTATCCGTATCGTGCAGAGGACGGACGCGAACAGATCGAAGGCAGTGCCGCACGGGTCATGCGCGGGGGATCGTACTTCGATCCGATCCGTGAAGCGCATCCGGCACAACGCGGGCGCTTTTTGCCCGGCTCCCGTGCGAGTAACATCGGCTTTCGCTTGGTCTGCTCACTCTGACCCCGGTAACAGGGTGATCGTTAAGACGATCGGATGATCTCCCGCGGGCGCGGTGGTAAAACTTAAGGCGATCGCGATGATCACCGACAGGATCAAGGCGATGCTCAACGCGATCCACAAGGCCGGCGACATTGGACGGGTACGGGGAGGCGCAGGGTCTAAGCGGGCGTGTTCCAAGAGCCATTTTTGGAACAATTCAGCACGCAAGCGCACGCTGTTCACCCCTAACTCTAAAATTTCGCGGTAAGCGAGACTCCGTAACGCGGCATAGATCGCCGTGAGATCCAGTTGAAAATCACTTTCGACACTCCATAATTCGATCTGATCGGGAGTCACCGGATGCAAAGGATCGGTATAAAAGCGCCCCACGAGGGCGGTTAGTACCAATCGCTCCGATTGATCTAACGCACTCCACAGATCACGATAGAGCGCTTGTGCGTCCGCATACACCAGTAGAGAGAGTCGTTTTGCCCGCTCTAAGGTGAGCGCATCGCGTTCGGGTTGTTCCCACAAGTGATAGCCGAAACGTTGCGCGAGTGGGGGATATCCTCCGGTGGCTTGTAAAACCACACGGGCGATCTCGCGGCCAAAACTCGGATAGAGATCGGTCAATTCGTCCTCATCTAACATCGCTAAGCGATAGGCTTGCACCGGATCGACACACGGGCGCAATCCGTCCATGCGGGACTCATCCGTCAACGTAAAGGCGATACCCCATTGGGGGCCTAAGAGCGATCGCAAAAATTCTAAGGTATCCGCGGGCAACTGACCCGACTCGATCGCGGTGAGCAACGCTTCAGCATCATCTAATAACAGCGCGATGCGTCGATGCGGGCGGATCGCTAACGTTACGGCCGGCATGGCCTGATCGCGTAACCAAGTCCGCCAATCGGCTGTTTCGGACGGTAAAGCGAGTAAGCGCTCTGCCCGAAAACCGCGTTCTAAGGCCTGTTGATAGATCGCCCCATAAAGCGCCCGTAACCATGCGCCTTCTTCATGCAACGGGGCGATTTTGAGCGGAAGATACACCGGGATCGTATCGGTATCAAAGGCCACGCTCACCTGTTGTAACAACGCGGTTTTACCGATGCGTGCTTGTCCCAGATATAACACCGCCTGTTGCGGGTTCGGATCTAACAGGTGCTGATGCAGATCAGCGAAGGCCTCAACGCGGCCGGCAAATGGCTTCACAGGTTGATCAAACGGATTCATCACATCGATCTCTTTTAGGTCGGGTATAATGAGATTGTGATCGATCGAATGCGGTTTGACAAGCAAGGCGCTGATCATCCACCACAATCACCTCAAAAGAGCGGATCGAGTTCTCGTAACCTCAGAAAACTACCCCACCTATGGAGACAGATCAGCCCATCCCACGCACACCAGTTCCCTCCCCATGCCTAGTTGAGGGCTAGGGATGGGGAGGGACGCAAGAAACTTTTCTGTACCTACTTCTTTACAGGGATCACGAACAAACCGATGAAAGTTAAAGGTGATTGCGAGAGAGGGGGAAAAGCGTTATACTAGAACACATTTCTATTAACATTGGACAGAGCGATCATGACGCTTTCCCCAAAGCAAAAAGCGATTAAAACGTTTTATGAGGGCCGCGAAGCGATCCAACATCACCGCGTGACCAATGAACTCGGACTCCGTGAGCCATTCAAAGCGCTCTTATTG
>JALOOG010000073.1 GCA_025454525.1 Anaerolineae bacterium
GGACTCGCCGAAGGAGATGGATCGGCATTGGTCGCCTAATGCCGATCCACTTCCATACATGCTAAGGAAGCGAGGCGGCCGCTTGTGCCGGAGGTAACCACCCCGTCTCCCAACCGACCGCTTCAACAGTGCCGATCGCGTCGGTCACTTCAGTGATGCTACCGTCGATACGGGCGATGAACTTGCGGCCGTCTTGTGTTTCCACATACACCGCGCTCCGATCCCGATTCCACCGGACATAAGTCGGTTGCGTCTGGCCGATCGTTAATGAGGTGATCCGTTGGCCAGTTTGATCGCAGAGTGCCATTGCGCCCCCGCCGTCCCCTTGACGACAAAGCGCTAAGAGTTCACCACTGTAGGCTTGATCATCGATCGGGCGCTGTGTGCCGTTTTGTAACCATAGGCCCGTTTGTGACCCATCTAATACCACCTGTAGACCACTGTTATCGCGGTTGATCAAACCCAAGATCACCCGACCATTTTCACCCGATCGTCCACTCACCACGATGCGACCATCCTCTGCCCAATCACCATGATCATAATTGAACACAGGTGGACGGAGGTTACGGATCGTCTCGGCATTAGTCCGTTGAAACACGATCAATCCGGTGCGTCCGGTAGCGGGGATGTCGATCTGCACTAAGAGCGCGTTACTATCCGGTGACCATACCACCGATTTTGCGGTGTACTCTTGGGGATCATCAAAGCGCGTCACGATCTCACAACCGGGCGGACAATCGATCAACAGTTGCAACGGTGAAAAGGCTTGCGGTTGGAAGTACCACACGCCCGCATCGGGACTCCGCACCGTGTTCCCAGTGGAATCGATCACAAATGCGAGATATTGCCCGTCCGGTGACCAAGCGACATCCGTAACCAGATCGTCGTTTTCGAGGCGCGTCGGTGGGATAAAGTCGTTAAACGGCGTGATGTTGATGCGTGCGGGGTTAGCGTTATCCATGACAAATAACAACCCGATCGCGTCGGTGAGCGCGTAGCGCTCCGGTCGGGCCGGATTGCGGACAACCAACGTCGGACGGGTGATCCCACCTGTGCGACTAAATGGCTCTAATCCGGTTTGTGTCAAGAAATAGGCTTCGGCCGTGCCAATCACTGGCGGCGGGGTGAGCAGTTGATCGCGGATTACATTGGGAGTCGGTGTGATCGTCGGCCCCACCACGATCGGAGCGGGAGTCGCGGGTGCGATCCCTTCAAAATCAGCGATGCGTCCGTTGATCACCTCGCTTAAGGAGGTGATGATCGTCTCTAGGGTCGTCGCATTGACTTCATCAGCTGCATGGACAATCACCCCGATCACATACACCCCGTAGGCGTACTCATACAGATAGCGCGTGCCGTCGGCGCATAAAGCCGGATCGCTTTCACCTGCGTAGAGGTTGCCTGCGGTGAGCGCGGTCTCGCTCACCCGCTCCCAACCGAACGCCTCACTATAGAGTGTGTTGACCGTGCGATCCACAATAAAGCCTTGCGCGCTGATCTCATCGGTGGTCAAGCGCACCCAACTTCCTAGGCCATACACCGAGATCGTATCGCAATTCGGCGCGGTGTATTCCGATAAACTCAACGCCACGATGCCATTGTTGCCATAGGCGGCCACCAGTGATGCAACTTCAGGCGTATCAGGATAGGCGATCGACCACACGGCCGCTTGTTCCACTAGGTTATAAGTGCCGTTTTGGGCGTTCGGCACATTCAAAACGCCGCCTCCCGGCAATTCCTCTACTTGTAAGCCGAAACCCGGCAACGCCGCCAACCGCTCCGACGGATCGATTGGTGTGGCCGTCGGAGTGGCAGCCAACACATCGATCGCCAACGTGGGACGCGGGGTTGGAGTCGGTGCTTGCGCGTTGATCAGCGGGCTAAGCAACGCCAACGCAAGGATCAAGCTAAATAGAGCGCGGTTTTTCACAAGTTTCTCTCCTTATAAAGATGACTTTTACGATTGAGCATAGCATGTCCGCCCAAAAACCAAAAACGTTACCGCCCCCGCTCACAGATGAGAATGTCAATTTTGGTTGCGTTCATACACTGTAACGCTATATAATGGCTAGAAAGATTCTCAAGGAGTTAGGCAAACTATGAAACGACACACCCTGTTAGGCGTTCTTTTGATGCTTTTGTTGCTTGCCCCGATGATGGTCATGTTCGCACAAACTGAAGAACCGGCCGCCACAGAAGAAGCAGATGAGGCAAGCGAGATCGTGGCCTTGATCGTCCAATCTGCTGATTTTGCCACTTTCATCGACAATGGCGACGGAACTTATGAACTCACTTTAGACGGCGTTTCGGAAAACACCGATTATTTACAAGAAGCCCCCGAATTGGATGCCGGCACGATCACCACGATTAACTTTGCCCAAGCGTGGGAAACCTTGCCGGAACTGGTGGTCACCGATGCTGTCTTGCAATCCGATACCCTTGTGTTGACGCTTGACCTACAATTGATGTTCTTTGACCCCTTAGCCGGGACATTATCTTACACCGCCACGGTGACCAGCGTCGTCACCGTGGGCGAAGCGCCAGCCGATCCGGTCGCTACTGAAGAAGCAATGATCGTCCCAGAGACTCTCGAAGGGGTGACATTATTCCTGACCACCAATGATGCGTTTTGGTCAGAACTCGCGGGCGCGTTTGAAGCGTTGGGGTTGCGTTACGGGCAAGTACAATGCCGCCTATGCTTCCCAACCAGTTCGCGCGGAACTCCTACACCTACTCCCCAAAGATAAGTTTACTTCAGACCATAAGGAGCTAATCTCATGATCAAACGTCTCTTAGCAGTTTTAGCGGTGGTAGTTTTAGCGGTGATCCCGGCCACTGCTCACGAAACCACAAGCGCCCGCACGGTGTTAACCGCGGTGCAACGTGCCGACTCTGGTCAATTGACCTTGGTTGAAGATGAAACCTACACCTTGGTGTTAGAAGGTGTGGCCGAAGCATTGCCCTACACCCGTGCCGAAGGGCGCGTCCGTGCTGCGGTGGTTTCCAGTGCCGCATTTGCCGAAGCTTGGGCCGCCGAAGAAGACCTCACCCTCGAAGGCGCGGTTTTGACCTATAACGGTGAAGCGTTGGTCTTTGACCTTTCTCAACCGACCTATGATGCGTTGGCCGGCACCTATACTTATACCGCCGTGTTGACCAAAAACGCCGCGGGTGTGGAGATCACCGAAGAAGCCTTCAGCGCTCCCACCCTGTTCTTACGCCAATCTGAAACGTTTGTCGCCGCTTTATCCGAGAATATGATGGATCTCGGTTTACGTGGTGGCTGCCTCTATCCCTGCGAATAAGACTTTGCCTTGTTTGGGCGTAGTGTCGCACGCTACGCCCGATGGCTTTTTCATCTTTTAGGATCAAACTGATGCGTATTGTAGCCGCCTTCCTGCTATTATGTTGTCTTAGCCTCTCCATTTCCCTGTCTGTCACCGCTCAATCGATCGCTTTTCCCACCATTGACCCCCAACCGATGGCCGAATGGACGATCTTGGCTTATTACGGCGGCGATAATGACCTTGAAAATCACATTTTAAACGATGTTAATGAATTTGAGTTAAGCGGTGCAAGCGATGCCACCACACGGGTGATCGTCTTGTTAGATCGCTCTCCCGAAAATTACACCTCTCCCACCGATGATTGGAACGGCACACGCTTGTATGAAATCGCGGCCGATCAACCCGATAGCACCTCGATCTATCCCCCCACGCTCAACAGCACCTTGATCGCCGATCTAGGCAATCTCAACACGGGGGATAGTCAAACGTTAACCGAGTTTTTGAAATGGGGGGTGACGCATTACCCCGCGAAACGCTATGCGATCGCGTTTTCGAGTCATGGCGCGGCATGGGCTGGGATCGTCACCGATACCACATCTCGCGATATTCTCACCTTGCCAGAGATGCAAACCGCGCTCAAAACGGCCACCGAAACGGCCGGCGTAGCACAATTTGACCTGTTGATCAATGATGCGTGTTTGATGAGCAGCGTCGAATACTACTCCGCAGTTGCGCCCTATTTCAACAGCACGATCGGATCGCCGGAATTAGTGATCTCACCCGCCTTAGATATGACCGCACTCACCGATGCGTTACGTGCCGATCCGGGCTTGGATCTCACCCAACTGTCATATCAGTTGATCAACGAATACATCACCGAGATCGCCCCTGAAAAAGCCCGTGCGCTTTCGACCTATTTCACCAATGCTTATACGGATCTCACCGCGTTCAATGAGGTGCAACAGTCATTAGAGGCATTCGCCGCGCTGATCAACAGCGACCCGGCCCGCTATGTCGTGCCGTTGGCGCGCGCCCGTAGCGCCGCTTACACCTATACCCGTTTCTCTGGCAGTAGTATCAATGTGGATCTAGGGGATCTGATGAATCAGATCGTGATCCAAAGTCGAGACGACCTGTTAGTGGCGGCCGCGAGTGAGGTCTTGGTGGATCTAGACGTGATCCAACTTTACGGCAAGGCCGGCATCATTGCGGCGGAGCGCGTTTTATACTACAACGTCTATTTCCCAGAGCGTCAAAGTGACCTCTCATCTCAATACCTACAAGAGGGGATCTTGCCGGAATGGTCACGCATGTTGCAGACCTATTTCACCACCCTCACCCAAGCGGCCGATAATGCGACGCTGCAATTTCATCCGGCCTTGCCCCCCCAAGTGATGATCACCGGTCAAAGTGCCGAAACGGCCCGGTTTGATCAAGGTTTATCGTTCGCGGTGGAAACCGTGGGCAATAACATCACCGGTGGATCGTTCCGCGTTTGGCAGATGCAAGCGGACGGTACGGGAGTCTTGGTCAATCAAGAACCGTTGCTAGAGCTGGTATCTCCGGCAGAAGGTGGGATCTTTGAAGGTAAGAATCAATGGGATCCAGGGGTGGATGAGCGGGTGATCCAATGGATGCCGCGTGGATTTGCGCTCCAAGACACGAGTCAACCGATTCCGGTGACACTCTCACCCGATGGTCAAGATACTTACTTCATTGATGGGCGCTATCGCAATAATCCCAATGAAACTTGGCGCGAGATCAACGTCACACTTAGCATCACCTTGAATCGTTTGACAACCGAGACCGTGGTGAGTCGGGATAGTTCGACCGGATCGTTAGCGGTGGTGCAACTTGATCCGACCGCTGAAGTCCAATTGCGACAAACGATCCTCAAAGCGGACGGCACAACCGAGAACACCTTTGGCCCGTCAATTGTCTGGGGAGATCGTGGGTTGGTGTTAGATGAAGTCATGCTTGCGTCGGGTGCGTATCAATTGGTGATCGAAGTTGAGGGATTCGGCGGTAGTCTGCAAAATGATACGATTACCGTACAAGTCGAAAATGACGATCTGCAAGCGGGGGTACGTGGGCAAAATTTCGCGGAACAGTACGGGTTTATCTTGCCTGTGCCAGCCACATGGAGCGCCGATCTGGTCACCGATAACGTGTTTGTGGGTTTCCGGTCACAACCCCTGCCACCAGATGTGCCGTATTCCGCCAACATCCAATATGGCGCGTACTACTATCGCAATTCGTCGGAAGATTTGGACGTGATCGCCAATTACACGATCCGCTTTTTCAACGCCACTGTGACTGAAGAACCTGTTAGCGCAACGATCGATGAGCGCTCCGTGCGGGAATATCGTTTTGCCTTAGGCAATGGCGCGTTAGGCCGTTTGTTCGCAGTGTATGATCCGGATCGAAAACTGGGACTCAATTTCACCGTGTTTTCCACCAACCCAGAGGACACCGCCGAGTCGATCGATGGCCTGTATCAGGTCATGCGTGACGGTGTGCGGTTTTTCATGCCGTCGGAGTTGATCAGCAGCAACCAATGGCGCATGTTACCACTGACGACCGATGTCTCGTTCCCGATGCTGATCGATTGGGGCTTGGGCAGTTTTGTGCAGAATTGGCAATCGTTCCCCGCGCCGGGGTTATCAGGGGTGTTCGCGGCGGTGCGTCAATTGCCGTTTGATCCGACCACTCAAACGGCCTCATCTGCCTTAGATGCGTTGTTGACCGAAAATCGGATCACGCGCGGCGTGACTCGCGCTACCTATGACAACGCCGGGTTGCGGTGGGAAGTGGCCAGTTACACCCGTGGGAGTCGGGTGGGGCGGTTGTATGTGACGGCGCATGAAACGACGGTGTATGCGTTGCGTTTCGAGACGAATCGTGATGACGCACCGAGTCATTTTGCCGATTGGTTTGAGCCGATGGTGAACGGGTTCACAATTATCACCAATCGTTTTGTACGTAGCACGTTTGACGGCTTTGGGGTCTCATTTGAGCGCCCGAATCCGATCTTAGATGGGGGTTGGACGGTCAATCTGTTTGATGATCCCCAACAACGGATCAATTACATCGATACCCGTCGGGCGCGGATCATTGAGGTCTATCTGACCCCCGAAGCGAGTGAGGATCTCAACGCGATCGCTGAAAGTGTCACCCGCACCGGGATGATGATCGTCGGTGAACCGGCCGAAATCACCTTAGATGGCCAACCCGCGCTAGAATTTGAGGCGACCATGACTCAAAATGGCGATGTCTGGCAAGGACGCTATTTCGCGATCTATCAGGAGACGCGGGGCTTAGGGTTGGTGATCGGGGTGCGTGCCATTGAAGGCATCACCACTTTTGAGCCGATCTATGCGCGACTCCGCGCCACGATCACCTTGAGCGAGGGGCCGTATTATCCGTTTAACACGCTTGAACAGAAATACAGCGGGTTAAGCATCGCTAAACAGTTCGGAGTTGCGACGGTGATGCCGTTGGCTTGGCAACCGATCAATGTACAGGATCAAGGGGCCTATACCTTTATCTATACCGGGACTCGTCAACGCCGAACGGCCGTGAACGTGATCCAAAATGCGCCGAATGACCTAGCGCAGATCTTGGAGATCTTGGTGGCAGCGGACGGCAACGCGCATCGTGAACCGCGTGAAAACTGGGTGAGCCGGGAAATCACAGTAGACGGACGGCCCGCGCTTGAGATCGAATATGACGGCGGCATGATGTTTGTGATCTACGATGAAGAACGGCGTAACGGTCATGTGGTCGAGGCATATTTGCGGCCCGGCTCAAAAGATGCTGGGTTGGATTATCGCCTGATCTACGAGGAAATGCGCTCGAACTTCCGCATTTTGCCACTCACGGAGTAATCAAAGGCGGGCCACAATCGGCCCGCCTTGCCTTTTTCTCCAAAATAATTCTGAAAAAGTGGACAAATGTTACGCCTTTTTCGCTCATCTGTGCTAGGATCATCAGATGTCATAAGCGAAAGAGCAATCAAACACAATCTTGCAATAAAGATTAAGCTACCGCTACCGAAAAATTTTTCCTTTGACCGCCGCCGCCTAATTCCGGCGTGATCCGTTATAATGATGTCAATAGGGCCATGAACTAGATAAGGGTAATGACTCCGATGGCGGATCAACCACAGTCTAAAAACAAACGCGATTCGGCGGAATTACCCGCATCGGTGATCTTTATGGAATTGATGCGACAGGCCGCAGCAAAATCACCGAAACCGGCTGAACCAGAAATCGCACCCGATCCAGTGGAAACCGAAAGCGATTTGCCGATCAGCGCGGAGGCGATGCCAACAGAGGTGATCGACTCGCCGGATGAATTGTCTGAAACCGAAAGTCCCCCGGTGATCGAAGCCGAAGCGACTCCGGTGATCGATCAAGCGGTGGCTGCCCCTCCGCTTACCGATGAACAGCGCCGTCAAGCAGCGGATTTAGAGCGCGAACGCTTGCGCCGGATCAAACGCCGTCAAGAAAAGCGTCGTGAACATCGGGTGAGTGTGTTAGGCGGGATCTTACGGTCGTTTTTGGTGGTGATCCCGTCAGCGATCTTGATCGCCACGATCTTAAGTTGGTGGACAAGTCCCGAATTTTTACAACCCGAAACGCGCCAAGACATCATGGCCGCCCTCGCTTTGGAAGGCATCACCCCCACGCCGTCACCCACCGTTGAGCCGAATTTTATGCGGCGGATCGGGATCGTATCGGGGCATCGTGGGATCGGGTTAAATGGGGAGGTGTATGACCCCGGCGCGGTGTGTCCGGATGGCTTAGAAGAAAATCAGATCAACTTTCGTGTGGCCACTTTGGTAGTAATCGATTTACGCGGACGGGGGTATACGGTGGATCTATTAGATGAATTTGACCCGCGTTTGCAAGATTATCAAGCGGATGCGTTGGTTTCGATCCATGCCAACGATTGTCGCGATTATGGAAACAATGCGTCCGGTTTTATCGTGGCGAAAGCGGCCGCAAAACCGGAAGGTGGGATCGATACCGTGTTAGCGGAGTGCATCGCGAAACATTATGGTGATGTCACCGAGATGAATCGATGGACGACGCTCACCCGTGACATGACCGAATATCACAGTTTCCGAGAGATCCACCCCCGCACCCCCGCCGCCATTATCGAATTAGGCTTTATGTTTGCTGATCGCGAGATCCTCACAGAACGGCCGGATCTCTTATCGCGGGGGATCGTCAACGGGATTCTGTGCTTCTTAGAGCCGGAAGGCGATCTAATGTTAGTGACACCCGCGCCCACGCTGATTCCTACCCTGATCCCATAGTAGGCCAATGGTCGGTTGCAATTAAGTTCAGCTTAGGCTAAATTACCTTTAAACTAGATTTAAAAATAGTTAAAAGGATGACCGATGAAACTGTTAGGCCGCATTTTATTAGGGGTGATCGTGTTGCTGATCGTATTGGTGGGCGTGGGGGCGATCGTGTTTAACGATCTGACTCGCGGGGTCTTGCCAACGCTCAACGGTGAATTAAACGTAGTGGGTTTACGGGATCGGGTGGAGATCAAGCGAGATGAATACGGTGTACCGTACATCTATGCCAGTAATACTTACGATCTGTTTTTCGCGCAAGGTTACGTACAAGCGCAAGATCGCTGGTGGCAGATGGAATTTTTCCGCGCCACGGGTGACGGGCGCTTGCAAGAGTTAACCGGTCAAAACGCGGATCTGCTTGGCACGGATGTCTTTATCCGTACTGTGGGATGGAGACGGGCGGCTGAACAAGACATTTCCACACAATATCAACCGGATGAAGTGGCGTTGATGCAATCGTTCGCTGATGGCGTGAACGCTTATATCGGCGGAAAATCCGGAGGCGATCTGGCCTTACAATACAGCCTGTTAGGGGTGACGGGGGTCAATATCCCGATCCGCCCATGGACGATCGCCGATACGGTGGTCTGGCAAAAGGTGATGTCATGGGATCTGGGAAATCGTATGATAGACATCACCCGCTCTGAATTGATCGCCTTCTTGGGTGAAACGATGTACAACGATTTTCAACCCCCCTTCCCATTTGGCGAAAAACCGACGATTGTCACTGAGGAGGATCTTCCGATTACCGATGCGACTTTGACTCCGGTGAGTGCGGCCGATCTAGGTGATGCGACGTTAGCAGGTGGGATCATCCCCGGATTCGGTTTCGCTTTTGGACAAGGGGAGGGACTCGGTAGTAACAACTGGGTGGTGAGCGGGGATCTCACGGAATCAGGTAAACCGTTATTGGCGAATGACCCCCACTTGGGCATTCAAATGCCGTCAATCTGGTATGAGATTGGGCTATTTTGTCGGGAAGTATCGGCGGAATGCCCTTACAGTGTACGCGGTTTCACCTTTGCGGCCTTCCCGGGTGTGGTGATTGGCCATAATGATCGGATCGCATGGGGATTCACCAATGTGGGGCCGGATGTGATGGATCTGTATCAATTGGAGATCAACCCCGAAAATGAAAATCAATATCGTTGGGATGATCAATGGCGTGATTTTAACATTCATGAAGAGACGATCCGCTATGGTGACAGCGCAGAAACCTTGGTGATTCGCGTGCGTGAAACGCATTTCGGCCCAGTGGTCACCGATTATCCGATCGATGATGCTGGCAATCTGGGGGGATGGGTGAATGAAGGCGCGTTGGCTTTGCGTTGGACGGGGATCGAACCGCAACAGACGTTACGCGGGGTGTTTGAGATCAACCGTGCGACCAACTGGGAAGAATTTCGGGCGGCGATGAGTCATTTTGCTGCCCCGTCGCAAAACTTGGTCTATGCAGATGTGGATGGCAATATCGGTTATCAAACGCCGGGATTGATGCCTGTGCGTCCGGGGAATGTGAGTGGTCTCGTGCCGATTGCCGGATCATCAAGCGCGGTAGAATGGTTAGGGTATATCCCTTATGATCAATTGCCACGGGTGTTAAATCCGGAACGGGGTTACATTCATAGCGCGAATCAAGCGTTGGTCGTGCCGGAGTATTACGCGCAATTGCAAACGGCGCTTGCCGATCAATTTGGCCCGGATGCGAACACCACGATCGGACTTGATTGGGATTATGGATATCGCGGTCAACGGATCGTGCAGTTACTAGAGAGCGGCGCACCGTTCAGTGTGGCGGACTTCCAAGCGATCCAAGCGGATAATCTCAATTTGAGCGCGGATGAGATTTTGCCGTACTTACAGACGGTCGATCTAGGCGATCTGAATGAGACCCGCGATTGGCTCTTAACGTGGGACAAACAAACAGACATGGATAGCCCACACGCGGCCCTTTATGCGGCGTTTTGGAGCGCACTTTTGGCCGAAGTCTACGATGATCAACTGGGTGACTTTGCCGGAATCGGCGGGGGTAGCGATCAAATGTGGTCAATGCGCTTGCTGTTGGAACAACCGGATAACGTGTGGTGGGATGATGCCCGCACTGGAGACGCGGTTGAAAGCCGCGATGCGATCTTAGCGCGGGCCTTTGCTTTGGCCCATGAGCGCGTCGTCGGTTTATTGGGCGCGGATCGCACGGCGTGGCGGTGGGGGGCGTTGCATACCACCACCTTTATCAGCAATCCGCTAGGACTAAGCGGGATCAGCTTGATCGAGGACATCGTGAATCGTGGGCCGGTCGCGACCTCAGGAGACACTGTGGCCGTGAATGCCACTAGTTGGGATGCTACTGGGGATGATTTTAGCGTGCGAGCGGGGCCATCATTCCGTATGATCATCGATTTAGGTGATCTCACGCAAAACGTGAACATGAACACCACCGGCCAGAGTGGTCATCCTTATAGCCCGTATTACGACGATTTGATCGATCTGTGGCGCAATGTGCAGTATAAGCCGATGTACTTCACACGGGCGCAAGTAGACGCGGCCGCTGTGCATACCCTTACATTGATCCCATAAGATTCAACACGGGGTGGGGAATTAATCCCCACCCTAAATGGGACTTCGGTACTCTTATAAGTAAAAGGGGTCATCTGTAAAATAATATTTCAAATCACCTTCTTTTATTAAGGAGTGTATATCGTGACCCATGATCTAATCCAAGTTAATTACCCTGATCTGCTGAAAACTGCTGAATATTTTAAATACCAAAATCAACGTTTTAGTGAATTTTTAATCAAACTGAAAACAAGTTATGAAGCCTTACGATCAGGCGGATGGATGGGTGAAGGGGCGGATGAATTTTTTGAAGAAATGGAGTCAAGTTTTTTCCCCCGCTTTCAACGGATGATGCAAGCTTTAGGCGAAACCGATCATGCAATCCGACAAATTCATGACATCTTCCAAGAGGCCGAAGAACAAGCCGTAGCTCAATTCCACGGCACCACAAACAACGTAATAACCGATACCACCGGATCATCAACCCCTGCTTTATTTTTGAGTCCGATTGATCGGGGTAATGGCTATACCCTCATTCAATATTCAGAAGGGGAATCATTAGAGGAAATTTTAGATCGGATCTTTACTCGTGATGATGACACCATGACACGATATTTTAACACTTTAGACGAGTCGGCCATTGTAGCGCAACGCTTGCAAGCTGCGGTGGATGAAGGACGTATTCATCCAGACACGCTTAACGCTTTAATTGCCGCGGCCCAAAACGGAGATGAAGGGGCAATCGCCGCCTTATATGCCCTAGCATTTGTAGATGCACAGGCATTTGAGGACGAGGAACGCGAGAACAATTGGCAAGAATTTGAGAATAAAAGTGGATTTGTATACATGGGATCAAATGGTGGTTATGCCGATCAAAGCCCATTACCGATCGGTGGTAACTGTACGATGTTTGTGTCGGCGGCGTTGTTTATGGCCGGTCTAACGCGGTTTGAGTCATCGTTTAACGCCAATTCAGATTGGAATTTAGGTTGGGTAGAGACCTATGGTTCACCCAACTTCCCAATTACAGCTTTTATCACGGGATCGGACGCATTTCGCACGGTGGGGGATCTCAATTTGAATCTTGATTATCGCTCCAATGAACAACAGGGTACATTCTCCTATACCCAAACCAGCTACGAATGGGGAGAGTATGATACTATCCCGAACACCCTTGGACCCGGCGATTTGGTGTTTACTTATCATGATAATAACGGTTCAACTGCACCGCAAAATCATGTCGCGATGGTGGTCGGTTGGGCCCCGCCCGATTACGATTATGCTCAAAATGGCCAACCCCCATTATTTACCACACAAGCAGATGCACAAGCCTACTATGGTGAAACGGTCGTACCTTGGACAGTAGATCATGGTGGAAACGGGCCGGTGGATCATCCTAGACCGTTTGATGATGCCTCCACCTATGAAATGACCAATAATCCCGAACGACGGGTGTTTTTTGGTGATCTAGATTTCCAAGGAAACACCATCACGCCACCACCTGCACCCACGATCACCCCCACCCCATCAGTTTAATCGAGGCTTGTTTGATGTTTCGGTTTTTAATGGGTTTGTTAGTAATCAGCTTGATTAGCGCCTCCGCATCATCGGAGATCACTGTGTTCGGACTCCCCGCCGCGAATAGCGCCGATTGGATCGACCAGCAGATCGCGATCGGCACTTACGAGGGGGTGTATATGTATGACCTCTCCCTAGACTTGATCGCACATGCGCCTATTTCCAATGTCCATACGATCGCGCTCCGTCCCGATGGGCATCAAATCGCGATCGCACATGACGAGACCTTGACCTTGTGGCCATTAGATACGGGAGAAGTGCGTGTAACGATCCCTAATCTGTCGGGGCCGTTGTTGTGGGTCGATCTTGCGACGTTGTGGGCCGTCCAAGACACCACACTTCAACGCATAGATGCCGAAACCGGACAAATTACTGCATCGTTGACCGGCCACAACGCCCCGATTCGTTGGTTGGGCCTTTGGGGTGAACAAGCTTTGATCAGCATCGATTACAGCGGGGTCATGCTGGTATGGGATCGTTTTAGTGGCGATCCGATCGCGTTAACCGTCCCCTTACCACGTTTTAACCCCTTGTTCGCGGCCGATCTGAGTCCTGATCAAACCGAATTGGCATGGATCGGGGAGTCGGGAACGCGCCTTGCACGTTTTAACTTGATCACCGGTGAGCGGTTCAGTTCATCCTTACCCGTGCCGTATGGCAGCGCGCTCCGTTGGAATCCGGATGGACGATCGATCACAACTTTTAGCCAGACCGAACAACTGATCGTCTGGGATGGGCTCACGCTCACGCCTCAAGCCACGCGGACACCCTTTGAACCTTTGCCCGAAAATCCTTATCCCTTAGCCAACACCGCGCTGTTATTCGGCCAAGGCGATCCATGGTTAACCGTCACGGATGGCAGCATCCGGCTTTGGCAGGACAATGCACCAACGCACACCCTTTGGACACATACCTCTGGGGTGCGGACATTCAACTGGAGTCCTGAGGGTAGCTTGATCGCCAGTGCGGATGAAGATCATCGGCTTCGTTTGTGGGATGCAACTAACGCTACCTTGCAGTGTGTGTTTGAGGGGATCGGCGGGATCTTGCATAGCCTTGATTGGGATGCAAAGGGAGAACGACTCTTGATCGGTTATGGATCGGCCCGATCCACGGGTGTCGGGATTTTGATCATGGATCGTGCTTGTCAGGTTTTGGATCAAGCGGCCTTGCCAGCATTAGGGGTTGATCAAGCCCATTGGAGTCCGGATGATGCGGTGATCGCGGTCGCACTCACTGGGGCCGGATGGGTATTATTTGACGCAAACGAGGATCTACAAGCGTTTTATCAGGTGAGTGCGTTAACTTGGCTTGAAGGGCGTTTCATCGCATGGGGATCTAGCATTCACCAAGAGGCGATCGTGACCGATGATCATCAAATTCGTCTATCGGACGGCACTTCCTTTGAAGTAGGAGATCGGCCGATCGATCAGTTGCTGTGGTCAAGCGACAATGCGTACTTGGTAGCCAGCACGGATGAAAATGTGCGGATCTGGCGCGTTTCGGACTCGACCCTGATCGGCGATTTCACCGCAGATCAAGCGATCACTTCGATCGCTTGGCAACCAGACGCTTTCGCCTTACTGGTCGGGGATCGGCAAGGTCAAGTCTGGCATTATGATCTTACCACCGGAATACGAGATCTGATCGGCCAACGAGACACCCCGATTACTGAATTAGCGTGGAGTCCTGATGGGCAACGGTGGTTAAGCGCCACGCAAGCGGAACGCCTTCAACTTCACCTGTACCCCTAGGGGATCGCTAAGCCCAAAAGCGCTTTTTGACAAAATCAGCAGACTTGATCATACTAAATGAGTCACAACATTTTTAATTGCATACCGCTATAACCTTTAAAGGAGATCTTGGATGTCCACGTTGAACCGACGTTCCTTGTTATTGCTGTTGTTGTTGGCGATTGTGCTGCTGTCTAGCGGCGCGGTCTATCCTCAAGAAGGACATGGTGAAGGCGGATCACGCCCAGAGACCGATCGTCCTAGCCCGATTGAATTGAACGCCGCCGGAGGATCGGAAATTGGTTTTGTGTATGAGGCCTTTCTTAGCCCACAACAAGAAGGCGGCGAAGAAGAAGATACGCCCGCATTGATCCCGCCGCAATTCCGCTCCACGATGCCGTCCGTGCCACGTAATGAGCGCACATCTCGCGGACACGGGGTGATCGCGTTTACCAAAGATTTAAGCCGTGCTTATGTCCACTTGGCAATCGAAAATGTCAACGTTGCTGACATCAACATGCTGCATCTGCATTGCGGTCGGCCGGGGCAATTAGGGCCGATCATCGTGGATTTTTCCACAGGTGGCAATATTCAAGAATATCTTGCAGACGGCGTGATGAATGTTGAAATCACCAATGAGGATATTATGGCGGTGACTGCCAGCAGTCAGGGGCTGATCGGCGCGTTTACCGCCGGATGCCCGATCAACGAAAGCAACCCCACGGATAAGGTAAAGACGATCGGCGGGCTTGAATATATCGCCCGTCAGGGGGACATTTACTTTAACCTCCATACCTTGGGGCAAACTTACTTTGGGGATATGCGTGGTCAAGCCCATCTGGTAAACCCGTAAGCACAATACCTCCGGCGCATCGGTCAGGGGCGATCCGACTCGATGCGCCTTCCTCTCTCCCGTCAAAGTTGCAAATCTCTAACCGAAGGGGGATTGAAGTTTCAAATTTTTAACAATTTACAGACAACACACCTTGAAAAGATACGTTACAATCGCGATTTGTCCGCTTAATGTGAGAAGTCATATATGTTACGGCGCATTGCGATCTATTTGTCCTTTATTACGCTCATTTTGATTCCAACCGGGGCCATTTTGGCCGCGCCCATTCCAACGGTGACCTTGGATTTACCCGCTACGGGTAAGTTGGGCGAGTCGATCACTTTTTCAGTAACCTTTGATAACACGCACCCGAATGATATTGGTTACGGGCCGATCGTAGATTTATGGATTCCGTCTCGTGGCGCAGATGGAAACGACGGGATTACCTTCACTTCCGCGTCGTATCTTACTGGCCAAGTGAACGCGATCACCCAGACCTTTCCGGGAGGTGGTTGCCTCGATCATCCCTATTTGCGCGATACACAATCGCGGGCGATACAGGTGTGCGGTACCCCCGGCGATACGTTGGTGGTGCTAGAGTTGCCATTTGGGTCTTTCACCCCCGCACAACCCGCTGCTGAAGTCACGATCGACGCGGTGATTAGCCCGAATGCCGATCTCAATCAGCCGTTACAGGTGCAGGCACGCGGCGCATTTCGTTTCGGGATCAGTCCTGTAGATGATCCGTGTTGCGATCCGGCGGTGATCGGGACACCGGTGCGAGATACGATCACGCCCGTGTTGATCGAAATGGAAAAAGACAACAACGCACCGGAGTATGAAGTTGTGCCGGGTCCGAACTTTAGCTATCGTTGGACGGTCACAGGGGACATCGCGGAAGGAGAGACGATCACCAATTTACGGGTAGAAGATCAATATCCGTCGCAAGTGGTGGTGACGAATGTCGTCGTGTTTCCGGCTAGTGGCACGGTCGTACAGACCACCCCGACATTGATCGTCGATTTTCCGACAGTGAACGGGGTTGATGATTTTGTGATCGCCTTCGATTTTAATTTACCGGCCTCGACCTTCTTGGATGCGTCAGGTACTGTGGAACCTTTGCCCAACTTGGCGACCGCTAGTGGGGATTGGACACCGAATGACCCCAACGACGGTGCGATCAACGGTGGCACGATTGCAACCGGAGGCTGTCCACCGAGTCAACCTTGCCCTGGTGGGGCTGCTCCGACGGTCATGGCGTTAGCCGTGCAGAAGATCGCGCTCCCCGTGGCCGCCATTCAACCGGGTAACGAGATCGAATATCGGTTAGCGTTTCAGGTGTCGGATTATTTTGCCTTTCAATCCACCACGATCACCGATGCGTTATCCGACGGTCAACGCTTTATCCCCGGTAGCGCTACCCTCACCATGACCTTACAGGGAGTCGCGCAAGCGCCACAAGCGATCGTACCGACCGTCACCGAGTATTTTACGGGCGGTGCGCCGGGGATGCCTGCACCCGCGCCATATACGGCCGGTGATACGGTGCTGACCTTTGCGATCGCACCGACACTCATCGGAGGCTGTATTCCGACGGGTGGTGGGGCGTTTAATTGTGCGGCACAACCGGGCGGCACATTCGGAATCATCACGTTTAGAGCGCAAATCCAAGAGGAATTTAGCGATCTGCATAATGTGGGCGGCAATTCAGGCGATGCGAGTGTCGATCAAGGGGATATTTTAGGGAATAGCGCGGTGATCAGCGCCGATCGCTTAAATCCGGGGAATTTAGCTCCGGCGGGCGCACCTGCAATTCCGAATGACACGGAAACCGAGACGATCGTGCCACGCGGTCAACCCATTAAATCGTTATATGCGCTGAATGGTGTCGTTTGTCCTTGTCCTGATCCGACGATTGTGGCCGGCGATACGGTGACTTATCGGATCACCTATGATCTACCGAACAGTGATTTTGAAAATTTGCGCTTGGTGGACTTTTTGCCGTTGCCTGTGTTCCGAGCGAATGAGGTGCAACAATTCGATCATGTGTTTAATGCTGCACCACCGGCCGCCGGAAGAGCGCACTTTCACCCGGATGACACCCTCTACAACACGATTATCGCGGTGACTCCAGTGCCGCCGCGCCCGGATGTCACCACCAACGCTGGAGCAAACTCAGTGACGTTCCGGTACGGATCATTTGATCTCTCTCCCGCCCAAGATGCGGTCGCTGATATTTTGTTCACCGTGACGGTGACGGATCGCCCCTTTGCGGATGAGTTGCGTTTAACCAATTTGGTGCGAGCGCTGGAGGGATCAACCAATGCGGGCGAAGATAGTGAGGACGCGATCGTACAGATCGAATTGACAGCCCCGATCTTGGTGATGCGAAAAGGCGCAGTTGCGACGAGTAGCGTTACCGGGGTGTTTGATCCCGTGACACCGGGGCCGGTTGCCTTTAATCCGCCGGGCAGCCCGACTCCGTTTAATGGGGTGATCTCATCGGACGGATTGGCAACCGCGCCGATCAACAGCGATCTAAGTGGTGTTGAACGCGGCGATCGGGTCACATTCGCGATCGTGATCGAAAACTTGGGCAATGGTCGTAAGGGCGCGTTTGATATTCGTATCCGTGATGAAGTGACCCCGGGTTTCTCAATTCCCGCTAACGGTCTTAATCTGCAAGTGCGCTTAGGCAACGGGACTCCGGTCACTTATACCGGTTCAGAAGCCGATTTCTTTGGGAACGGGATCGAATTGATCGATCCGAACTTGGATACAGGCGCATGTGGCCCTTATAACGGGGTGAGTGGTACGAATATTGTGGTGATCACCTATGATCTGCAATTAGACAGCAAACCGTCCGAATCGCTGATCAACACTGCCACGACGACCAATTACAGCGGGTCGGAAGGCGGCGCGGATGTCACTGGAGGCCAAGATCTGGTCGATACAGCGACGATCCGCGTTACAGGTGCGGATAGCAGTGACGGCACAGCCGGGAACCAAGGCAATGCGTTTATCCGTAAGACGGTGGATCAACCCTTTGCTCGTCCGGGAGATCGTGTGGTCTGGCGGGTGAGTGTGACCAATCCTGAATCAGCGCCATTGGCAGATGTGAGCGTCACCGATACATTACCAGAAGGTTTAATCGTGCTGAATGTGGAAACCTCACGCGGTACGGTCAGCTTTGCCGGATTAAACTATACCTTTAGCCTTGGCACGTTGGGATCGGGTGAGACGGTCAGCATCGTGTTCACGACGCAAATTGTCGGGACGATCAACGTCCCCTTCCGATTGATCAACACCGCGATCGTGTCGGCAGGTGGGATTGAACGTGGGCGCGCTACGGCCGATGTGGCCTATGTGGCGCGGTTGGCAGATACAGGGGAGTCGCCTTGGCGGGATGTGCGTCCGGTGTTATTAGGGGCGGTGATCGTGGTGTTGGGTGCGGCGCTGTGGGTGATTGGCCGGCGTTAGGGGGTTGATGCAGTGAGAGGCATAGCGACCTATGCCTCTCTTAATTTGTGACATACTCCCCGTCGCACCTAAAGGCAATGCTTTCTACCCTCAGTGCAACCGCGCTTTTTGGCCTGCTGCGTCTTACTGATGCCCCTGTGGGTTTGTATTGTGAAGCGGATTCGCAATCGAATTTTCAGTTCTTATAACACGAATGTGTTTATTATAGTATATTCAATTACACCTTGTACTCCCATGCTTAAAGATAGGAGTCTTACGGCGCTTTTCGATAAATCATTGCTTTCAATCCAATACCACCGATCAAAAGGCAAACCTCAGTATTTCATCTTGGAAATAGTTTAAGGAAGAGAACTATACAAGAAGAGGAGGGAATCTCATGCCGAAATTGATTACAACGCCCAGAACTCAACGAGGAAGAACATTACCAACTAGAGACGTTCAGACGGTCACGAGTGGCGAGTCGGCGCGATGTGGAGTGAGCAAAAATCATCTTGAGTGTGGTAGCGGGTGAGCGAGTGGAAGACCTTGCGCGGTTTAGACCTTAAAGGTAAGCGCTTTGACCTCCCTTCCATGATTGAGTCGGCCATTGCCACTGCCACCGATTTTTGGAACCAACACCTTCTTTCGTTCAGATGACGGCATGTATTTTAGATATTTATCAGATGAACCACTCAGTAAATCCACAAAAAGAATTTAATAAGTATTAGAACGAGGGGATGAGAAAAGCAAATTTATTTGAATTGAACCACCAAGACTTGAACACCCACCGCGCTGCCATGAAGTATGAGAAATGTGCGACCCCACTGTACCTGTGATATCAGGAGAAAACACCGTAGGAGATCGGCGCTTTATTTAGTGTGACGGACCAGCATTTATCACTGGCGTAAACGCTAACAGCAGAGGCATCTCGAAGAGTTTAGCTACCGCCAATGGTTATTCAAAAACTTTAACACTTTTAAATAACCATTGAAAGGGTTTTGGTGACCCAATATACACTTGGCCATCCTTTAGCATTTTCGCAAAATCTTTATGAAGACTTACTTTTGTAGTTTAAAGCCTCTACCAGAAAAATTTTATCGTAATCCCTATTTTTCGATAGGACGTGAGTCATCGTTGCCCCAATCTTTCCACGATCCATCGTAGATCGCACCATCAGAAATACCCGCGATTCGCAATAACACCGTCGGTTGTTGCCCATCAGCCCCCGCCGCCTCAAAAATGTCTTGTAACACCTCGGAAGGTGGCATTAAACCATCTTGGGTGACTAAAGTGCTACGTGGGAGGTGAATCGCGCCGGGGATATGGCCACTCCGCTTAGCGCGAGAAACCAGTCCCTGATATTCGCCCGTCGTTCGCACATCGATCAAGGTGGTATCGGTTTTTAATTGGACATCATCGGCTGTCCAGCGTAAGGACGGGGTGATCTTGGGGGTAAACGTTGCGGCACGCATATAGGGGATCTCCGAAGTGATCGCCCGATCTTCCGCGATCCATTTGTCCCAACCGCCATCTAATACCGCGACTTGGGAATGCCCATAATAATTCAGCACCCACCATAAACGCGCCGCAAACATGCTTTGCGCGTCATCATAAACGACGACAAAAGTTTTAGGGCCGATCCCTAACTTGCCCATTAGCGCCGCGATCCGTTCCGGAGGGGCAACTTGCATTTGCGTTGGGCCGTTGACCGTAATATCCCGAATCCAATCGACAAACACCGCGCCGGGTAAATGAGCCTCCTGATAAGCCTCACGATGGCTATAATAATGAGGCAGCGGATCGCTAGGCGGCAAAACCCGCCCACGAATATCAATGATCCGCACGTTGGGATCTTGTAAGTGCGCTTCTAACCAAATTGTCGTCACCAAAGGGGTAGGATAAACCATAGTCGTCTCAATCTACTGCATTCTACACTTCTAATTTTATCCCGTTGTGATAACCGCGCAAGAATCGGATAGACGGCGATCCCCCTATTCACATAAGCTGTGAGAAAAGCACAGTGATCTGAAAGGAACCCCGATGCGTTTACCGATCCTGTTGTACGTAGGAGAGATCAGCGCGGCCGAACAATTTGCTTGTCTGGTAGCGCCGCGCGGTTGGCAGGTCTTGATCCCAACCGAGATGTTAGAGGCGTTAGCGATGTATCTGTTTTATTACCCGTCGGTGGTGATCTTGGACGATTCACCGTTAGCCCGCGAAGTGCAATTTCATCTCGAAAGTTTGCCCGCGGAGGTGCCATTGCTCAACGCCGAAAGCTTGCACCATAACGCCCTGATTGAACGGATCAAAGTGAAGGCCTAACGATCCCTTTTAAGCCATTTTGTGATACACTGCACACGGATCAACGCTCAAACGTGATGGGGCTAGGTGATGAGCATGAGAACAACTTTCTTACTCTTAACACTCCTGTTGATCGCGGTAAGCGCCTGTGGCCCAACTGCGGACGCACCGTTGCCAACGGTGATCGAATTACCGACACAACCGACCGCGATCGGCTTAATCAGCAGCGCCACGCCTAGCGATACCCCGATCCCGACGTTGACGGCAACTGCGTCCCAATCAGCGACGATCACCCAAAACGCCACCCTCACTGTAACCCCTAGCCTTACGATCACCAATACCAACACGCCCGTTCCCACCGAAACCCCCTTACCCACCTTAGAACCGGGGCCGTTGGATGAATGGGGGGAAGAATTTTTTGAAACCGTCACCGTGTTACCCCCCGTGATCAACGGTACCCCGGGGTACATCACAACTTACGGCTTTGTCCCAACGTTATTTGCAACCAATGCGTTTGGGACTCCGATCGGCGGTGGTAATGCCACGCTGATCCCGCTTCCGGGTACCACCCCGATCGCGGTGTCCTGTGCCACGCCACCGACAGGCGGATTCGGTGCCCTCTATCAAAGCGATCCGACCATCCCGATTAACCTCGGTTGCCCGTTAAGTGCGAACAATTTAAACCGGGCCGGCGCGCTTCAATTGTTCCAATTCGGCTTCATGATCTGGATCGAAGGCAACCCCAGCACCATCTGGGTGTTTTATGCCGATGGGATCTTTACGCGCTATTTTGATACTTTCGTAGAAGGCGTTGATCCGATTTCCGGCGGCGAAACCCCGCCTTCTAATAACCTCTTTGAGCCGATTCGCGGCTTTGGCAAATTGTGGCGCACAACCCCCGATGTACGTTCACGCTTGGGGTGGGCGACTTTAGGCATCGAGTCGCCTTCCCCCGCGATCACTTTGGAGTTTGAGCGCGGGTTGATGTTGAGCTTACAACCCGCACGAAGCGATCTCTTGATCTTAACCAGTGCGAACGGCAATGCGAGTGGGGTATGGCGATCTGTGTCCGGTACACCCTAGATCCGTCGGTAGAGGAACGGCACTAACATCTCCCAATCCGAAAGTCCCGCATGTGAACTCACCGAGTTCGACTCATTGTTGCGGTCTTGTAAGCGCGTGCCGAGTCGTGAGACCACAATCAGATCACCTAAGCGACTCTCTAAGTCAGGGTGGGGGGTGTCTGTGCCGAATAGCCCCGCTGCGATAGCCTCTTCGGGCGTGAAAGTGACCAATTCTTCCGGGAAACGCTCCGCGATCATCGCTTGCACCCGATCACGAGTGCCTTCACGCAAATACAGATAGGTAAAGCGGGCATCCCCGCCAGAGGTACTACGGAAACAACGCACGATCTCATTCCAACGTGGATCTTCAAGGATCTTGATCACCTTGCGGACGGTATGATGACCATGATCGGCGGTCAAGATAAACAGCGTGCGCCCGTCGTGCAAGTCTAATGTGTTGAGGATCTCATGTAACATGGTGAATTGGGTGAGCGCTTCGGCCCGTAAATATTCGGTATCATGACCATAAGCGTGCGAGATCGAGTCAATATTTGGCAAATACACGCTCACACAGCATTTTTGTCCGCGAGTCTGATAAAGGGTATCACGCAAGCGTAACCACATATCCCCGCTCCCGACATGCGGATGAAATTGATGTAACCCGCGATGTAAGATCCGCGAAAGTCCCGTACCGGCCAACTTGTAATCTAACAGAGCATGAGTCGGAACACCCACGGCCTTCAACTGCTCACTTAAACCCGATACTGGGATCACCCGTTCCGGAGGATACCCCCACCCCTCAAACACGTTCGGGACGCGGTTCATCGCCACGGGCGAAAACTCCAACATATCCCCTAACACGCCTAAATCGCGTAAAAACATCGATGTGCCTAACATGCCACTGGCGATCGGCGGACGCGCTGTCCAAAATGTCGGTAAAGCGCAGGCGGTGGTACTGGGGGCAACGGAAGTGAGCGGGATAAAGCCGCGTCCATGGCTGATACTATGGATCAATTTTGTGATCGTCTGGCTTTCAGCACACAATTGTTGCATCAATCGATACCCGAAACCGTCGCTGATCATCAATACCACCCGATCGACTTCGGGGATCTCATTTTGCCAGACCACCGGATCAAGGGGTGCAGTGACCGGCACGCCCAACAATCCGGCGATCGATTGTGCGAGGTTGTAAATCGATAACCCGTCGAAATACGGATAGATCAGCTCATCCGACCAAGCAATCGGCGGGTTAAGTAAGCGGTGAGCGCGGATGCGGGCCTCAAGATCTTCGGCCAATAGTTTGGACACAAACCACATAAGGACTCCTCATGATCAATGGCAGGGCAAGTCCCGCGATCGTAACGAGTTTTGCCAGGAGTCGCCAACCGGATCTTGTGTCCTTATAGATACGTCGGGAATAGATCTCCGACCGGCCAAGTCGTGATGCTGTTGATCGCGTTGTTGACCACCGTGCGAATACTATCAAACTCCAGATTACCGCCTTCGCTCCGTTGGTTAAACAACACCGTGAAGCAGATCCCGTCAGCGCGGCGTTCGGTGAGGGTAAATGTCCCTGGTAGACTGCCATAGAATGACCATGCCCAAGTGTTGCGCGTGTCGGAAGGCGCAGCGAGGCGCATCGCTCCGGTGAAATCGCCGGAAGTGCTATCGATCTCTGTGGGAATCGTGGAAAGCGGATTAGAGACGCGCCAATCAGACGGCCGTAACCACGGATTTTCGTACACATGGGCGAAACGGGTGAGATCCACCGATGTTGAAACCCAGCCGCCATGTGCCAACATATTTTCAAGGTTAAAGCCGCCATACGGGAACGGGACGACCGCATTAGACGGATCAACCACGCTTGTACTGGTGTGAATCGACCGATAGCGCCGTACCTCGCCCACTTGCCGATTAGCGCGTAAGCTCCGCCCTTGCAAGGTGCGACGAATACCTGCGGGTGCGAGGATATTCTGGGTTACATAGCGTCGATAATGCGTGCCAGACGCAGCCGCGATCACATCTCCTAAGAGCGAATACCCGTAATTGCTGTAAACCGTGGCGCTGCCGGGTGTGAAGTCTAAAGTCCGACCGGTCATGTAACGTTTGATATGGTCGTTAGCGATCGGAAAACCGACTCCGTTGGCTTGCGCGATGACCTGATCATAAAACATCGGGTCAAAAGTGGTATTCCGATTCCACCCGCCGCGATGCGCCATGAGGTGATTCACGGTGACATCGTTTAAACGTGGATCCATGGTTTGACCGTCTAACGGTTGCAGGTTGACCAATTGCGTCAGGCGTGATCCCCATTGTAAGCGGCCTTCATCGATCAAGCGTGCAACCGCGGCCGCCGTGATCGGCTTAGAGATACTCGCAATCCGAAATAAGGTCGTCGGTTGCACTAACCGCGCACCGACTGCGGCAAAGGTATAGCCACGCGCTAACACCAAGCGCCCTTGATAGGAGACGGAAGCGGAGGCCTCAATTAAGCCCCGTGCCTGCATAAACGTCATGATCGCGTTATCGATCACCCGCATGGCACGATTGCCCGCACCAGTGAGTTGCCATTGAGGGGCGGCGTGGGTTTCCGACTGAATCAGAGGTAATGCCACGCCTGCGGTTGCGAGGCCCGCTAACTTTAAAAAGTTCCGCCGTGAGAACGCTGAATGGGACATTGAATGCTCCGTTTAAATAAGTGTATTACGAGGAGTATATCACGTTTAGTTTTGGATAACGCCCCATTTTATTGGGGTGTTATGGGTATCACAGTCATCTTAGAAAAGCACCCTACGTATGAAAACTGATCCGCCTATCCCAAGCAAACCAGTTCCCTTTCCTATACATGGTTTATGAGGGTATATATTTTGAAATATGAGTAAAAAAGAGATATTCATCGTTCAAACTGAAAGTCGATCAAAACCAACGGTGAGAAACGATAACCTATTCACTACTGTACCCGTTTGAGCAGTGATTAGCGGAAAGTTGCCAATAAGGGGCTGTTGCATAAGTCGTCTAGGGATGGTGAATGCCCGGAAAGCGCGGAACGGGGGCTTCACTGATTACATGATTATACTGAAAACCTATTGGTTAGCCCCGATTGTTGCGCGTTAATCTCAACCGCAACAGCTCATCATCGGTTTAGCGTAGGACAAACGACAAGCATAAATTTTATGAGTGAGTCACAATTAAGGGGGATCGATGTATAAGCTTTAGGAGGTTTGATGTCAAGAGCAGACTTTCGGGGAACATGGTTGCGAAACGGCGGGTGTAGACTTGATCGCACCTGTGGCCGGAGCCTTGGATTACGCGGGGGCGTGCGAGGTGTATCGCGCTTGCACCACCGGCCCAGCTTGTGCCATGCACGCTTATGATCATTTGGTACAAGGCTGTCAGGATGACGCTTGCCGCACGCAAGCATTGTTATTGACCGCGGCGATTGATCTCTTGGCCCCTGTGCCAAGCACATTTATGTTTGAGACTCCTCCCTTGATGATTGAACAAGTGCCGATCGCCTTAACGGCCGTCGCTGAAGGGGATCTTGAGACCGCGATTGCAGCCTATGAGGCGATGAATGAGTTTCCGGTAGCGATGTCCCGGTTTAGCTTGGCCGTATTGCAAGCGGATCAACCAGAGATCGCGCTACCATTGTTTGATCTGGCCGGCGCATTTGCCCCACAAAATCCCTTGCTCCGTTGGGTGCGTGCGCCGTTGTATGCTGATGCCGGGCGGATCGGTGAGGCGACCGCCGATGCGTTATGGTTAACCCTAAGTGATGATCCGGTGGTGTTGCAATATGCTGCGCCTCTACAAGCCGCTTATCCCTTAGATCCGTCCACCGTTGAAACATGGACAGTTTATCCCGTGAGTAGCAGGTCTCAAAGCCCCGGTGGTAATTCCTATTTCGATTTCACCACCATGCGGAGTGATTTATTCATCTTGAGTGCCTTTGAGGATGGTCTATTGCTACAAGGGATCGCTTTAGCTTTAGAAAGGGTTTTGATCCCCCAAGATGTGGTCTTTTTGCGGCGGACGGATGAAACAAACTATCGCTTTTTGATTGCCGAAGAAGCACAAGGAATTGGGCCCTTTTTCGAAAAAAGTTTTGAGCTAAATTTTGAGTTTAACGGTGAGTGGTTCGAGGTAAATTGGTCACAATTTTACTTTGAAAGCATATCGGAGTTAGCTTATTTTGCCCTACCGTCGGAGGATGATCCGCGTGGTGGTTTTAATGGTTCAGGATCGCGGTGCGGTGGTATGTTACCGATGTTCCGTCCGGGAATGCAAATATCTTCAGCCGGTATAAGCGGGAATGCAATCTATGATCAACCCAACGGTCTACCTTTAGATAATCAAGTCCTTGGAGGAGAAATTGTTACGATCGGCGCTTGTATTGACGGCATTTTGTGGCTTGAGATCGAAGCATTCGATCCCCTTACGGAGACCAACAGCCTCCGAGGTTGGGTACAAGCGAACAACACATCATTTTCTTATCTGTGGATGACAGTGAATCAAACAATGGGCGCGTTGTATTGTCCCGATACGCCAGATATGCGCTTGGTGATCGGCCAAGAAGGTGAAGTGATCATCGGGCAAGGCGCAAATAACCTCCGCCGTGAAGCGACCACCAACAGTGACATCATTAAGGTGATTGGTGAAGGAGAGCGGTTTAATGTGATTGGGGGGCCGGTGTGTGCGGATGGGGTGGTGTGGTGGCAAGTGGAGTATGATGGCTTTATTGGTTGGACTGCTGAAGGCGAAGGCGATACTTATTGGTTAGCCCCGATTGTTGCGCGTTAATCTCAACAGCAACGGCTCATCATCGGTTTAGCGTAGGACAAACGACAAGCATAAATTTTATGAGTGAGTCACAATTAAGGGGGATCGATGTATAAGCTTTAGGAGGTTTGATG
>JALOOG010000202.1 GCA_025454525.1 Anaerolineae bacterium
GCGTACATGATGTCATGCACCATGACGATACTATCACCTTGCGTTGTGCCTAATGTCACCGAGACCGCGCCCACCACTTTAAAATTAGTCGAGTCACCGGTGCCGTTTTGTAAGGTATCGGTATCGTTCAATTGCCCACTGACTAAGATCGCGTTATTGCCATTCTGCACGACGAGTCCGGGGGTGTTCTCATCACCGTTCACATCAATATCTAACCAGACTTCATCACCACTGGTCGCGATCGTCTGATAGAGATTGTTGAGTGCGAATAAGTTACCCGCGAAAAAATCCTGCACAGCCTCCCCACCGATCAAGGCCTCTTTAAGTTGGGTGAGGATACTGGTCGCATCGCCTGTGGTAGAACCGGATTGCGGTTGGACTTGAAATTGATTATCAGCCATGTAAAGCGCTCCTATTGGGTTTGGGTTAAAAGAATGAGATGTTGGTAGTTAAAACCGCGAGATCCATCGATCGGTGAATCGGATTCACCGCTGCTTTGATTGGTGGCGATGCTCAAGGTATACGACCCGGAAGTCACTTGGAGGGTAAGTGCATCTGACCCTTGATGATGCTGAGTCCAAAAGTCCGCGCAATCATCGTCCCGTTGCAATTGCAAATAGAGTTGATTACTGCCCGTGATCGGGATGTTCACCAAGACGTTAAAACCCGGAAAATCCCCGTTAGGTTGTGCCTTGAGGACATAACCGACTCCGCTTAAACTATCGGTGTTCACAAAGGCAAAATCGACAAAAAACAGCGGGTTATCCCCGATGATCGCGGCCGGAGTCCACGCGGGAGTCCCCATTGCTGGAATGTAAACCGGATTATTGGGTAATTCGGGTGCGGCTAACGCAGCGGTGTTTTGACGCATCAAACACAAGCTAAACTCGATCTCTTGCCCGGTTGCGTTATACACCCGAACGTAATTGGTGATCGATTTGCTGATGATCTGAAAGACCAATTCAATCACCCACACGCCGATTTCTAAGGCCAGGTTAGCTGCTTCGGCCACACCAAAGCCAAAATCCGCAGCCACTTCTTCGCCTTCAGTTGGGGTGATCATCTGCTCCTCGGCGCTTGCTTGTTGAGCGGAATCGGTGACATTTTCTTCCGTGGTTTGTTGCGCTTCGGCGACAGACTCGGTCTCTTCATCACCGAAAGCCCCGTCGATCATCAACGAGAGAAAGTCTTTGACCCGATCATTGATGTTATTGATCAAGTCTTGTAAGCCCGTCTGAAGGTCAAAGGTCGGTAAGCCGCCTCCAGCATATTGTAGGATCGAAGTGGAAAGTTGAATGACTTCGACATCCGAATTTTGATTGTTTAACACCAAATTGACATAGCCGAACCCGAAATCTTGAAAATCGGTCGTGCTGGTCGTGCCGTTTTGGATGACGTTAAGGCCGTCGGGCAAGAAACCCGATCCGACCACTAATGAGGAATTGCCGTTGACCACAACTTTTAAGGGTAAGCCG
This sequence comes from Anaerolineae bacterium, assembly GCA_025454525.1. GTDB lineage: Bacteria > Chloroflexota > Anaerolineae > Aggregatilineales > Phototrophicaceae > JALOOG01. The sequence continues at coordinate 1,476 of JALOOG010000202.1, forward strand.
GTTTGTCCGTCCTGCACATCTAACCAGACCGATTCGCCTTGGTTGGCGATCGTCCGATAGAGCTGATTGAGACTGGACAATTGTCCTGCAAAAAAGGGTTGAATAGCGCCGGAGTCTTGGGCCATTTGCTGAAGGTTGCTCAAAAGTGTGGATGAGGCCCCAACGGCACCGATCTGAGAAGAAAGTTGGATATTAAATTTGTGATCCGCCATGAAAGCTCCTTGAGTAGAGAAGACTGTGCTTGCCGATCTAAGAAAAAGTGGGATGTTCAATTTCTAATGGGTCATGGACGCTCCTTGAGTAATGAAGGCTTATGACTAAGGATAATTAAAACGTCAAAACGCGCAAATCGGTTTGAAAGATTGCTACGAAAAGCTTTGAGCTACAGAGAGCGCAGAAGTAAAATCGGGAAAGTTTCCGTTAAAAGCTTTAAACCACAGAGAACGCAGAGGAAGCGCTTAGAGAAAGAACTTTTATGACCCTTTGTAAGCTTAGTTTATAACCCCTTCCCTCGCCTTTTCCCAATCATAGAGCATGGGGTGATGGATCTCCATGGATGCGGGCTTTGGTGGGATTGCTTAGATCGGCAGTGGATCGATGTGATTCGGAGGTCGCTGATAGCCCGAAAAATCGTTTTATCCCAGGTTGGATCGGATAACGGCAGTAGCAGCGGCAAAGGGAAAAAAATTATTTCGGCGACAGCGGCAATGTGGTTAGGTGGATCGTAAGATTTCGCCTGAAAAGCCAACACAAAACCGCAAAAAATGAAGTAGAAGCGCAGGTTCATCTGATCCTCCTCAAGGTGATTATGAATCGATGATAGCACAGATGAGCGGAAAAGTCGTAACATTTGTCTGTATTTTTTGATTTTTTATGAACTTTAGAATTATATATAATAAAAGTATTGAACCACAGAAGTAATCTTCTGGACTCTATCACCTGCAAGCGCATCAATGGCTGTTTTATTGGGTGCAATACTTAGGCGTATAATTTCCAAAATCCGGCAGGGTTAATGTGGTAATTACTTAGCCACTCATGCGAGATAGAGGCAGATATGTTCTCGTTTATTTCGCTTAGCAAAGGGATTATTGCGCGCTCAGGCAACTTTGTTGGAGCAATCGATTTGTGATCTTATCGCTCTATCCACATTCACGGATTGTCATCGCTAGACGCATCGGGTATGATCAGCGCTTGTTTCGCATTGGCAGTTTACGGAAGACACCATGACCCATGCACTGATCACCGGAGGCGCTGGCTTCATCGGCAGCCACCTCGCGGAAAGCTTACTTGCGGCCGGCCAGCACGTCACGATCATTGATGACCTTAGCACCGGCCGACTTGATAACATTTTGCATCTTGAAGGCCATCCCCGCGTCCGCATCACCATTGAGGACATCCGCCGTCAACCGGTGATCGATCGCTTGGTGAGCGAATGTGACATTATCTATCATCTGGCCGCGGCGGTGGGTGTACAGAAGATCGTGCGTGAACCGATCAACACGATCGAGGTGAACATCGGCGGCACCGAAGTGATCCTTCAGACCGCCCGCCGCTATCGAAAAAAGGTGATGCTTGCCTCGACTTCCGAAGTCTATGGCAAAGGCGTGAGTTTTCCGTTTAAAGAGGATAACGATAGCCTGTTAGGCCCCACCTCACGTAGCCGTTGGGCGTATGCTGCGTCCAAAGCGATCGATGAATTTTTAGCGTTGGCTTATCATAAAGAGGCTGATCTACAAGTGGTGATCTTCCGCTTGTTTAACACGGTCGGCCCCCGTCAAAGTGGCCAATATGGCATGGTCGTGCCGCGTTTTGTGCAATGGGCGCTCAACAATGACCCGATTCAGGTCTATGGGGACGGCAAACAAAGCCGCTGTTTTGGGAATGTCTATGATGTGATCGACGCGATTGCCCGCCTTGCTCAACATCCCAAGGCCGTCGGCGAAGTGTTTAACATCGGCAGCGATGAAGAGATCTCCATTCTCGGACTCGCCCAACGGGTGATCGCCCGCACCAATAGCCAATCGGAGATCCGCTTGATCCCCTATGATCAAGCCTATGAACCCGGTTTTGAAGATTTTGCCCGTCGGGTGCCAAGCTTAGAAAAGATCGGCTCATATACTGGCTGGGAGCCAACCACCTCCCTTGATACCACCCTTGACCAGATTATTGATTACTATCGAGGTTTAAAAAATGGCTGAAATCACCCGCAAAGAACTGTTATTGGCGATGATTGGCGCGGCCCGGTTACGTTTGGCCGGTGTGGATCTCTCCGCGATCGATCTACGGCGCTTAGATTTTGAAGGCGCGAATATGCGTGGCGCGAACCTCAATGGCACGATGTTACGTGAGGCGATCTTGCGTTCGACCAACATGACCGGCATCAGCGCGGTACGTGGCAATTTTGCTTTTGCCGATTTTAATAGTGCGATCTTGGTGCGTGCCGATTTTAGCGTCGCCGATCTCACTGGAGCGCGCTTTGACGGTGCGAACCTGACCGATGTTAATCTTAGCGGGGCCAACCTCACCAACGCCAGCTTACGCGGGGCAAATGTGACCGGAGTCCGTTTCGACGCGGGGACGACTTGGCCGGACGGCAAAAAAGGCCCAGCCGGTAACCCAGCGAGTTACATCTAACGATCGCATCTGGCGCGAGTCGGTTCATGTCTGACTCGCGCTCATGAGTAAAAAAGGTCAGGCCCGCGTGGACAAGCATTTCCCGCTTCAATTCAATTACATCCCTTACCCGTTGTGGCGTAAGTATGTGCCGTCCCCCTTGCGCCCGATCGCCGATCAAGTCTATCGTCGCTTTTATCCGGTCGATACCGATCGCATTCCCCCACAAGACCTTGCCACCTTAGCGGATTACTTGCGCCGTTGGGCGTTGTTGCAACCGGACGAGATCGCTCAACTGGAACAGGCCCGCCCCCAGATCGCCGATCCACAACGGATGACCGCCACACCCTTTGACGGTAAGATCCGCCTTCCCGCGCCATGGGAACCCTTGCGAGCGGTGATCATCAACTTTCCGATCTTGTATCCGCCTTTATGGGAGCAGTATCGCCAATTGATCGCGGCGATCTCGCAAGTAGCGGATGTTGAGATCACCATTCCCGCGATCGGTTGGGCGCAAGGCATCGCGCATTACTTGGAACAGCGCAACCAAGGTCAAATTGATTTAGAGCGCGTCAGCTTTTTACCCGTGCCAACCGATGACATCTGGGTGCGCGATCACGGCCCATTTATCGGTTATGACCGTGAGGGATCGCGCCAAGTGATCAAAGCGACCTATGCCACGCATCCCCGTTATCCACAAGCACGCGATAACGCCATGGCCGCTAACTATGCCGCGTTTCAGGGACTCGGATTGCGTGAGATTCCGCTGAACACCGAAGGCGGGAACTTTCTCACCGACGGTGAAGGCACCTTGATCATGACGCGCCATATTTTTGAGAGCAATCCGGGACTCGATCGCGCCGGATTAGAGCGGTTGTTACACGATTATTTCGACTTTGAGAAGCTGATCATCACCCCGCGAGTGCGCTTTGAGTCGACTGGCCATGTTGATTTAAGCGTCAAATTGATCGATCGGCGGCGCATTTTGATCAGCGCACCGACCACCCTCACCACCCGTCGGGAATTAACGGAGACGATCGCCCTATTCAAGGGTGAGCAGAACGCCCGCGGTGAGTCGTATCAGGTTGAGTTATTACCGACCGAACCACTTTATTACAACTGGTTTTTTTACCCGATCCGCCGGAGTTACACCAACGCGCTCACGGTTAACGGGCGGATCTTGATGCCAACCTACGGCGTATCGGATGATGTGATCGCCTTAGCAACCTATCGACGCTTCGCACCAGAATTTGAGATCGTGCCGATCGATTGTGAGATCGGGGCGAATGGCGGCGGGGCAGTCCATTGTATTACCAAAGAAGTGCCGGCCGCGTATCGTCTTTAGCATCGCGTTTAGGTGAGAATCGGTTTGCGTGGGCTGAAGGTTACAATTCGGGTAGCATCCCGATCAAGCGCATGGTGTCTAAACTCACTTGGGTGACACGGCCGATCAACTGGACGATGTATTGTGGATTGTCGCTATACTGATTCGGATCGCTCACAATGCCGCTCCGATCATCCTTCTTGACCTGATATTGATCAATGATCCATTCCAACGCGGATCGATTGCCTAAGCGATAGTCAAATCCCGCGTAAGGTCAAGCTATCGTTCACCGTGATCGCATCCCGATCTTTGCTCAATTTGAGTTTTTCCACGCGATAGGACACCGGACGATCGGGTTTCCACACATATTGCAGATCATACGGCGCGATCGACTCGTAATTCAGATGCAGATCCGCTAATTGCGACCCGATCGTGCTGACTGATCGAAAATCGGCTAAATAGGGGATGCGGGGAAGATCGCGTTTGAGGTTATCGGCGTACTTTTCGCGATAGGCGGGATGATGCAACACGCCGTAAACGTAATAGAAGATGTCCCACTTGGTGATCGTCGAGTCGTGGTAGTGCGTTTGGAACTGTTTTAAAGCCCAATCGGTGATGTTTTCGCGGCGGTTTGATCCGTCCTCATCGTAAGTATAAAACGGGAAAGCCTGAATTTGTCTCCCCCCATAATGAATGCAAGGGAGTACATTGGTCATTTGTGCTGAAAAAGGAATTTGAGCCTCTGTAACAGTACAGAACACCCGATTTTCCTGTTCGGAACTAGGAGTGGGGAAGATACGTGGGAAAACATACACTTCCTCATTCAGGACGCGATCGAAAAACAGATAACGCTTGCAAAAGGGACGGTAAATGCTGGTACGAATCTTATGTTCGGCAAATTCCGCATAATTTCCCCGCACTAAATCTAACTTGAGATCGCGACTCCATTTGATCTGCTCATAGCGCACAAAGTTATCAACATCTTTGGGTTTTCCCGCACGCTGATAGCGGAAGATCTCGCCATTATAGGCTTCAATAAACCGTTGTACGGTGGTGACCAATTCCTCACGATCAAAGCTGTAGGCAACTTCATCACGATTCGTCTTAACGCCACCGGAAAAGGTTTTAAAAATGGCCTGCACATCCGGATCTTTGCTTGATTTAGTCGCTTTTGTGCCGATCGGGAGCAAAGCTTCAAACTCGGTGGTGTTTTGTACCACATGCCAACTATGGCGCTGATCGGGTGTTAAAGTCCGCCAATCAAGCGTATTCAGCGCGTTATAACGTCCATCTGCCTTAACGTTCAACGTTAGATAATCTAGTTTTTCCTTACGGGTGGCAAATTCTGGTACATGATGATATAATAAACGATGATCGGTGTGATTTTGAGAACGGATCGCGATTGTGATCCCAACACCGACTCTAATCCCAAACACGTTTTGAGATCCGCTACCCTTGCGGGCATTTCCAGCTAAATCGACATGATAGATTGTGGTAAAGTCGCTTAAAAAGTGCTTTCTCATACCATCAAAAGCGACGCTATCCATAAAATTGTTATTGGTGACGTAACAGACGATCCCATCACGGCCTTGTAAACGATCGGTCGCCCATCGAAAGAAACGCACATAGGCATCATATAAAGCGTTTTTATTCGTCGCTTGGGAATCCTTGACATAGGTATCGCGGATTCGTCCGTCGATCACGTTATAAGCACGGTTTTTATTGTTATCATTTTCGTTGATCTGCCCGACATTATACGGGGGATTGCCGATGATCACGGTGAGCGGCGTGCCTTTTTGCCGCTCGACTCGTTGGCTATTCTTTTCGTTCATAAAGGGTAACAGTGTTTGTGCGCCTTCGGCCAGATCCAACGTATCGACAAAACAGAGGCCCTCAAAGGGCAAATATTTCCCGCTTAGATCCATAAATTCGTGTGCGCGCTTTGATCCGGCGTAAGAGGTTGACGATGAAATTCCCCGTCCCAGTGGCGGGATCGATCAGGTAAACATCCTCATGCCAAAGCGACTTTTGAAACTCTTTTTCGAGGACTTCCTCCACCGCCGCACACATAAAATCGACGATCTCTTGGGGGGTATAGACGATCCCATGCGTATCAGCGACTTTTACGGCATACCCTTGAAAGAAACGTTCATACACCGTGTTGATAAAGCGTTGTTTCGCCGAAAAATCGCGCATGGTGCCGGCCGTCAATTCGATCGCTTCATAGAAATAATCGAGTCGGGCTAAAAATTGCTTGCGACTAAAACTCTGTGAGGTGAGCGCATCGATCACCTTTTCCACTTCCGCGGCGATCGCGTTGCGACGGGCAAAGTCAGGGTTATCGAACACCGTCCGCATCAGACGTTCGGTTAAGAGATGTTGAATCAGCATTTCGTCGACGGCGGACGGACTCAAATTCGGATTCAGGGTCTTTTGGCACAGTTCATGAAATTGCCTGAAGGCGGCCTTAAACGCCTTGTTGTTTTTGTGAGCATCGGCGATCAAGGTTTTCAGACCGTTGGCAAGTTCCGGCGCATCACTCCGAAAGCGATCCACCGCATGATCAAATTTTTCGATCATCGGCTCGGTGTATGTGAAAAAGGTGTTGAGCAGTTGGGCGACTTGCTCCGGCTGATTCAGATCATAGACTCCGACG
>JALOOG010000074.1 GCA_025454525.1 Anaerolineae bacterium
TTGGGTGACGGCGTGTGCATGGAGTCCGGACGGTCGTTTCCTCTTGTCCGCTTCTTTCGACAAGACCTTACGGTTGTGGGAGCGAGAGACGGGGGCGGTGATCCGCGTCTACGAGGGACATACCAATGTGGTGACGGCGTGTGCATGGAGTCCGGATGGTCGTTTCATCTTGTCCGCTTCTAATGACCGTACCTTACGGTTGTGGGAGCGAGAGACGGGGGTGGTGATCCGCGTCTACTGGGGACATACGGATATGGTGAGGGCGTGTGCATGGAGTCCGGACGGGCGTTTCCTCTTGTCCGCTTCTTGGGACAGTACCTTACGGCTGTGGGAACAGGAAACGGGGGCGGTGATCCGCGTCTACGAGGGACATACGGATGTGGTGACGGCGTGTGCATGGAGTCCGGACGGGCGTTTCCTCTTGTCCGCTTCGGCTGACCATACCTTACGGTTGTGGGAGCGAGAGACGGGGGCTGTGATACGCGTATACGAGGGGCATACCGACATGGTGTGGGCGTGTGCATGGAGTCCGGACGGTCGATTCCTCTTGTCCGCTTCTAATGACCGTACCTTACGGTTGTGGGAGCGAGAGACGGGGGCGGTGATCCGCGTCTACGAGGGACATACCAATGTGGTGACGGCGTGTGCATGGAGTCCGGACGGTCGCACTCTCTTGTCCGCTTCGGATGACCGTACCTTACGGTTGTGGGAGCGAGACACGGGGGCGGGGATTCGCGCTTACGAGGGACATACCGATAGTGCGACGGCGTGTGCATGGAGTCCCGATGGCCGTTTCGTCTTGTCCGCTTCGGATGACCAGACCTTACGGTTGTGGGAGCGGGACACGGGGGCGCTGATCCGCGTCTACGAGGGACATACCGATCGGCTGACTGCGTGTGCATGGAGTCCGGACGGTCGTTTCCTCTTGTCCGCTTCGGTTGACGATACTTTACGGTTGTGGGAACGAGACACGGGGGCGGTGATCCGCGTCTATGAGGGACATACGGGTTGGGTGTGGGCGTGTGCATGGAGTTCGGATGGTCGTTTCCTCTTGTTCGCTTCAGATGACTGTACCTTACGGTTGTGGGAGCGAGAGACGGGGGCGGTGATCCGCGTCTACGAGGGACATACGAGTTGGATGACGGCGTGTGCCTGGAGTCCGGACGGTCGTTTCCTCTTGTCCGCTTCAGGGAATATATTTTCAAGTAGTGATAACACTTTACGGTTGTGGGAGCGAGAGACGGGGGCGGTGATCCGCGTCTACCAGGGACATACGAGAGATGTGACGGCGTGTGCCTGGAGTCCGGACGGTCGTTTCCTCTTGTCCGCTTCGGGTGACAAGACCTTACGGTTGTGGGAGCGAGACACGGGGGCGGTGATCCGCGTCTACGAAGGACATACCGATTGGGTAACGGCGTGTGCATGGAGTCCCGACGACCGCTTTATCTTGTCCGCTTCAGAGGATCACACAGCGCGGATCTGGGAGACGCAGACCGGACGCTGTGTGGCAGTGTTCCATGCGATGAGCGAGTTATATGGCTGTGCTTGGTCGCATCAGGGGGATCAGATCGCGTTGGCGGGTGCGGCGGGGCTATATCTGTTGCGGTTTCGGCGGGAAGCGTTGGATGAGTTCCGCCCCTAGCTTTTCGTGGAACGACCCCACCATAAGCCCTCGCTACCCCACCCTAGCCCTCACCCATACATGGGGAGGGAGTCGGCCCGCGTAAGATGGGTGGGGTGCTTTTTTGAGATTGCTGAAATGTAAGATTGCAATAGCCAACATAAAACCGTAAACACCCGGTAGAAGCGCACGGTCATGCGATCCGGCTCAAGGGGATCACGGTCGGATTCAGCGAGGTGTGTTGAAGCGATTACCCCTTTCGCCGACGGCGCGCCCCACGCAACAGGTTAAACGCCGCGATCAAGGCCGTTAAGCCGATCAAGCCACTGGTCAAATAATTGAGGGTGTCTAGCCATTCCGGCCGCCTCACCGCGGGCGCGATCAGATCGGCTTGATCCAATGGCGTAAAGGTCGGGATGATCGTCGGGGTCGGGATCACGGTGGGCGTAGGGGGCGGAGTCGGTGAGGTTTGGGCGATCACCACGCCTGTGATCGTCAAGAGTAAACACAGCAAAAGCACTCGATAAGGCATAATCCACTTACCTTTCTTGTCGTAACAACGCTTGGGTTAACACGGAACAAGAGGCCACCAAGGCGATCATCAGCCACATATAGCGGCTATAGCCTTCATGGAGAAAGATACTGGTCAACAAAAATGAGATAAACCCGTATTGAATCGCCGTCACCCACGGGATCAGATCGGCGCGATTCATCAGAAAGAGGCTTTGTTTGGCACGGGACAAACTGCGAAACAAGATCCACAGCATGAACGCAAACGCCGCCAACCCGATCACCCCGCGCTCCGCTGCCACTTCCAGATAGAGGCTATGGGGTTTGCGCTGCTCAGATCGATATTCAAGGCCAAAACGAGAGGCATAGGCCTGATAATGCGCGGGGTAACTGCCCGCACCCACCCCTAACAACGGGTAATCGAAAAACATCTCAATCGCCACTAAAAACTGACTGGTGCGCCCACGAAACGACAATTCAGTCTGCATCTGGGTGTCGGAAGTTACCGCATCGTCTAAGGTCATGATGCGATCCAAGTAACCGGCCGGCAAGATCGGCAAGGTGACTAAAAACACCAAGCCACCCGCGATCAACAATTTCACCGCATCGATCCGCCGCTCATACACGATCAAGCCGATCAACAGCAGCAAGACCATAAACGCCGCCCGGGAATAGGTCAAGATCACCGCGGCCACGATCAACCCGGTGCAGATCCATGCGATTTGACGCAAGCGGCGACGCGGATCGGTCAAGGCGCGATAAGCCGCTAACGGCACGATCATCAACATCGATTGCGCGTAAAAGTTGGGATCATCCAAGGGGCCGGTAATGCGGCGGCTGTCAAAATCATCGGTGATCTGATGCACGCCGGTCTTGGCCAATCCCCAAAAGGTGTTTTCATAGTTACCGGTGACGGTCTGAAACAAACTCAACGCCCCTAACAACGCCGCCGATCCGATCAAGACCCATTGCATCCGCTTCCAAGCCGACTCTTGATCGGCTAATTGGATGATGATCAACAAGATCACAAAGTCTTTCACCCAATCTAATAGGCGTTCCCGGGCCGCCCACGGATCGATCGCATTCAGCAGCGATAAGAAGATCACGAGGCCATGTAGCAGGATCGCCGCTTCCACGATCCGAAAGGTGAACGGCTTGCGTTGCATTACGATGCGGCCCTGTAAGACGCTGATGAAGATCAACACCACCAACGGCCGGATCACACTGGGGATGCCGAAGGCCTCTTTCAGCACATCCGATAAGTTCAAAAACACAAATAAGATCAGCACATAGAGGCCGATCTCAAGGCGCGTTAAGATCAACAATCCGGCGATCACCACCCCCGCGCCGATCAACAGGTACAGACCAAAATCGGTCGCGCCGATCACCGCGCTGCCGATCATGGTGAGCGCGAGTCCGATCAACAACGCCAATAATTCCGGTAAAAAAGCACGCACTTGATCGCGCATGAGCGTTTACCGTGACACCACCGTAAGCGGGGTGGTGCGCCGCCAACGGGCCATGCGTTCGATCGCGCTAGGGGTGCGGAGATATTCGATCAACAACGCGAGGCCTAAGGCGACCACTAAGCCGAATGCACCCGCTAAGATCGCATTTTGCATCGGAGTCGGCGCAATTGGGACTTCGTTGAGCGCGGCCTCATCGACTCGGCGCAACGGGAACACCGGATAGATCCCGGTGACCTCCCGAATCCCCACTAGGCCGATCGCCTCGTTAAAGCGTGTGACGATAGCGGGGATCGGCCCCTGTACGATCACCCGTAACACATTGGTATCCGGCAATACCGCGCAGATCACCTGATAATCGCCCACATGGAAGGCGTTTGACGACACATTCAGCAGATCGGCGGCTTGCTGTCGCACAGAGCGACTGGTGATGATCTGGCAATAGGTCGGTAACACCCGTTGCTGATTGCCCCAAAGCGTATCCATGCCGTATAAGGTGTTGCCAAAGTTATCAAACGGCTGTAATCCCACCACATAACTTGAGGTGGACTCGTAGATCGGCGTGCGAGCAAAACTGTAATTGAGCGAGATGTTCACCGCGATCAGCGGGAATAACCCGATCAACCACAAGTATTTGACCATGATCCGTAGATATTCGCGTAATTCCATTGCCTAGCGCCCCTATATGGATGAGAGATCTATTTATAAAGGTGTTCATTTCACACCACTTGACCGCATAATCATTATAATAACGATTGTCATTCAATCAGGTGGTGAATTGATGAAAAAATTGATGAGAATAGTCTTATCGGGGATCTTTTGGATCAGTTTGATCTTGCTGGAGTGGTCATACTTTGGCTATCCGATGCTGATGTGGGCTTGGTCAAAGCTGGCCGGCAAGCCGATTCGCAAAGATCACACCCATTTGCCGATGATCACCTTGTTGATCCCCGCTTATAACGAGGCGGACGTGATCGGGCGCAAATTGCATAACAGTGTTGCCTTAGATTACCCGCACGATCGGCTAGAAATTATCGTGGTGGATGACGGGAGTACCGATCGAACGGCAGCGATCGTGCGTGATTTTCCCCAAGTGCGCTTGATCCAACAAACGCAACGGGGCGGTAAACCGGCCGGCTTAAATCGTGGCTTTCGCGAGGCCCGCGGTGAGATCGTGGTGTTAAGCGATGCGTCCCCTGATTATGAATTTAACGCCTTGCGTCAATTGGTGCGCGCTTTCGCCGATCCACAAGTGGGCGTGGTGGTGGGGGATCTCTTGTTATGGGATGCGGAAAGCGCGGTGGTGAAACCGGCCGGTCTCTACTGGCGTTATGAGGCCGCGATCCGACGGTGGGAAAGTAAAATCGGGAGTACCGTGGCGGTGCATGGTAATATGTTCGCGATCCGCCGCGATCTCTACCGCCCCTTGCCGTTGGATCAGGTGAATGATGAGTTTAGCATCGCGATGAACGTGATCGCGCAAGGTTATCGTGTGGTGTATGAGCCGGAAGCCGTGAGTTATGATGATGCCAGCGCCACGATGCGCGATGAATTTCAGCGACGCGCCCGGATCAACGCCGGCCGGTATCAGGCGCTATTCAACACGGGTTATCTATTGAAATTGGACAGTCAAACGCGCTTTCAATTGTTTTCACACAAGCTGTTACGTGCGGTGACTCCGGTCTTGATGATCCTCACCCTGATCACCAATTTGATCTTATTCCTAAGCGCGCCGATCCGCTGGATCGTGCCGTTGATCGGGCAGATCGGCTTTTATGCGGCGGCGGCGTTCGGTTGGCAACGGCGATCACAAGGCGCGAAGTTGCCCAAGTACCTGAATGTGCCGTTCTTTTTTGTCAGCTCTAACCTCGCGGCCTTGGTGGGCTTGTGGCGGTGGATCACCGGAAAACAGCGCCCCACTTGGCAAAAACGGGCAGCGCAAACGATCGACTCGGAAGTCGAAACAGAAGCGACATTATCCCAATGAGTTTACGTCAAAAGACGATCCGCGGAGTGATCTGGGCGTATGGGGCGTTTGCCGGGGGGCGGACGGTCAACCTGTTGACCACCGCGATCCTTGCGCGCTTGTTAGTGCCGGAATCCTTTGGCTTGATCGGATTCGCGTTGATCGTCTTAAATTTTTTAGAGGCCGCACGCGGACTCGGCCTCAATGATGCGTTGATCTATAACGATGATCGGGTCGAAACGGCCGCCGATACCGCCTTCTGGTTGAATGTGGCGTTAGGCATCGCACAATTCAGCTTAGCGATCTTGTTGGCCCCGTTGGCCCGCGCCGCAATCGATGACCCGTTGATCGTGCCGATGTTACAGATCATGGCGCTCTCATTTGTGTTTACCGGATTGATGCAGACCCATGATGTCCTGTTACAAAAAGAACTCGCATTCGGGCGACGCTATTTGCCGGATCTGCTCTCCACGACCGTCAAGGCGATCGTGTCGATCGGACTCGCGTTCAATGGATTCGGCGTGTGGAGTTTGGTGATCGGCCATGTGGTCAATAGCATCGTGTGGATGATCCTCTTGTGGACGCTCAACCCCTGGCGGCCGCGTTGGCGCTTTGATCGGGTCAAGGCCGGCGATCTGTGGCGGTATGGCCGACATATTTTCGCGCTCAATTTGCTCTCGATCGTCTTAACGCAAGGTAACGGTTTAATCATCGGCGCGGGGTTAGGCGCGATTCAATTAGGGTATTATACGATCGCCACACGCTTACCAGAGATCATGATCATCAACATCAGCATGGTCTTAACGCGGGTGATCTTTCCGGCGTTTGTGAAGATCAAAGACGACCGCGATCAATTGTTGCGCGGGTTTCTCTTGACCACACAATACACCGCCTTTCTGACCGCGGCGGCCGGCTTCGGCATGGCGGCCACTGCACCCGAAATGGTCATCGTGATCTTCGGCGATCAATGGGGCCCCGCTGTGCCGATCTTTCAGGTGTTGGCGTTATTGGGCTTTACCTCTACGCTCGCATGGAACGCGGGGGATGTGCTGAAGGCGGTCGGACGGCCGGATATTTCGGCGCGTCTGCTGGTGATCGAGGTGATCTATACCTTAGGGTTGATCGCGTTATTCGCCACGTCCACGGGACTCGCGTTTTACGCTTCGATCGGCAATTGGATCGCGATCGGGATCAGCACGGTGATCCGGTTGTGGATCATCAGCCGCTTTTTAAATGCGCCCTTTGGGAGGTTGATCGCGATCTTTCGCGGGCCGATCTTAGCAGGCGCGGTCATGGCGATTGGGGTGACGATCTGGCGTAACGCGATCCCTGATCAACCTGCCCTCTTGATTCTGCTCTCATCGATCGCGATCGGCGCGGTGATCTATGGATTCTGTTTGGGGATCTTGGAGCGTCAGACCCTGCTTAAGCTTATGGGACGGTTAAAAAAGGCTAATTTTGCGTAAAAACCGCGTTCATGGTGATTGACTTTATTTCAGTTTAAATTAAACTAAAAACTAAAGCCCATTTATCAATAGGTTCTTTTGCGTTTTTACGCTTGCACTCTCTTATAGATTGAAGGTAAAAGCTTATGATTCAGGTCAGAACCTCATTGATCGTCACGGTCGCATGGTTTATCGTGCTGTTTAACGCCGAACGACTGGGCATCGGGTTGAGTACCGCGCTGTATTTGACCACGATCTTAACCGCGGCCGGGTTGTTGTTTTTCCCGAATTTCGCTCATATCCGCCTTCCGTTGGGCATGTTGGGGGTGATCGGGCTGTATTTTGGGGCGGCGGTGCTGTTTAATGAGCGCCCGATCGCCTTGACGTGGCGCTTAGCAGAGATCGGTATCTTGTTTATCGGGTTCGCGATGATGCGAAAAGTCAGCCAAGCGCTGTTAGACTTTGAGATCGCAGTACAGAACTTTGTGATCGATGTGCGAAATTCCCGCATGATCCCGTATCATGAAGGCCAAGAGCGCCTCATGGAAGAAGTGCAACGCGCCCGCCGTTATGAGCGTCCGATCGCGGTGATCTACGTGAAATGTGATCCCGGGGACTCGAAAGTGACTGAGATCCATAAACCCGCGTGGGATTGGCGGATCGATCGGGCATTGAAGGCACAATTTGTCCAGTTGCGACTCGCGCAAACCGCCGAATTACTCACCTATAAGAGCGATGCGATCATTAAATATAGCCATGACTTGGTGATCACCTTGCCAGAAACGGGTTTTGAGGATGCGGGGGTGTTTGTCCAACAATTTGTGCGCTTTGCCCGGGATTTACACCAACTTGACCCACAGATCGGGATCGCGGTGTTCCCAGAAGACGGACTCGTGGCGGAAGATCTGATCGATTGTGCCAAAAAGCGTGCCGAAAGCCTACCGCCCGATCTCTATCCTGACACGGGCCGGAGTAGCGATGTGATGGTGAACACCGATCAGCGGTTGCAAATTGAGCGTAACGCCGCGTGGGTGAATCGTATGGCGTATCAGAGTCCAAGTGCGCGGGCGATCTACAACTTCTTAAAACGGGCGTTTGAGGTGTTGTTGGTGTTGGCGGTGATGCCGATCGCCTTGCCGTTGATGGGGTTAGTCGCGCTGCTGATTTATCTAGATGATGGCGCGCCGATCTTGTATTTTCAACCGCGCACCGGTTACAGAGGCAAACGCTTTCAGATCTACAAGTTTCGCACGATGCGGGCCGGCGCACCGTCGCAACCCGCGCAACAAGTCCGCGATGCGAATGGCAAAATCCGTTACCTGTGGCCAGAAAAAACGCACCATGACCCGCGCATCACCAAGTTGGGCCGGATTTTACGTAAAACCAGCTTAGACGAATTGCCACAACTGTTAAACGTGCTAAAAGGCGATATGAGCTTGGTCGGCCCGCGTCCCACCTCGTGGGATCTGGACAAATACACCTTGCAACAAACGGAGCGATTAATGGTGCGGCCGGGGATCACGGGTTTATGGCAAGTGTGTTCACGCGAAAGCACCAATTTTGATGAGCGTTTGCTGTGGGATCTGAAGTATATCGACAAGATGAGTTTGTCGTTGGATCTTCAGATCATTTTCCGCACGGTGGGGCAAGTGTTTAAAAAAGGCGGCGCGTGATCTCAAGTGAACACCACACATCCCCGCGTTATCAACGCTTCACGGATTTGCGTCGGCACAATGATCGGATTCCAACGCAAATCCAGTTTTTCCAAGCGGGACAGATCCATGATTGCGTCGGGTAAAGTGGTCAATCGATTCGCCCGTAGATCCAATGTGATCAGGGCGGTTAATCCCCCTAACGAGTCGGGCAAAGTGGTAAGCTGATTTTCCCGTAGATCCAAATCTCTTAGCTGCTCTAGATCGCCGATCGTCTCTGGTAACGCGGTCAATAGATTCCCACGTAAGCTCAACACACGCAAATCGTGAAGTTGACCGATCGATGCTGGAAGTTGGATCAACTGATTGTGGGCGAGATGCAATTCCCGTAAACGCCACAAATTCCCGATCGCATCGGGTAATGCGGTGAGTTGGGCGTTGATCCCGCGCAACTCTAACAAGCGATCCCACGCGCCGATCGTCTCTGGCAAGCGCCCTAACGGATTCTGATTCACGTTCAAATAACACAGGTTGGGCAGATCCGGTAAGGCGTGGATCTGATTAGCACTCGCATATAAAAATTCCAGTTGAGCGAGATCGCATAACGAGTCAGGCAGCGCGGTCAAGCGGTTATCGCTTAAATCCAACACGCGCAAGCGATTTAACTGCCCTAAGGAATCCGGTAACACCGGGATCTGATTACAATGTAAATACAACTCACGTAATCGCCGATAATCCCCGATCCGCGCCGGAATCGTCGTGAGTTGATTCTCGCCTAAGCGTAAAACAGTCAGGTCATCCGGGAGATCCTCTGGGAAATGGGTGATCGCTTGTCCGGTGTGATCAAGGATCATCGTGATCACTCGTCAACGGGTCAAACCAAGCGACTCCTTGTGCGGCCAAGGACACCACCGCGCCGATCACGGTGGTCGCAGGTGCATCGATCCCCGCGTCCAACACCCGTTGCGCGATCGTGCCGGCCGTCCCGATCACCACGCGCTGATGATCGGTTGAAGCCCATTCGATGCAGGCCGCGGGGGTATCAGGATCGAGTCCGGCGGTGATCAAGCGTTCGGTAATGCCGGCCAAATGGGCCACGCCCATCAATAAGACCAACGTGCCGACCCGACTCAACGCGGCGTAATCGGTTTGTCCATCCGCTTTGGTCGGATCTTCATGTCCGGTGAACACGGTGAACGCGGTGCTGATGTGGCGATGTGTCACCGGAATCCCCGCATACGCCGGGGCCGCGATCGCACTTGACACGCCCGGCACGACCTCAAACGCAATGCCGGCCTGATGACAAGCTAAGGCCTCTTCCGCGCCGCGCCCGAACACAAACGGATCACCGCCTTTGAGTCGCACCACCAGATGACCTTGTTGGGCCTTTTCGATCATCAGCGCGTTGATCTCTGCTTGACTGATGCCGCGCTGATACGGAGTCTTGCCCACATGGATCAATTCGGCGGTGGGACGCACTTGCTCTAACAGGCTCATCGGGATCAAGCGATCGTATAACACCACGTCCGCGTTCTGTAATAAGCGTAACCCCTTGACGGTGATCAAGTCGGGATCGCCAGGCCCCGCTCCCACTAAGGCGACTTTACCGGTCATGCTTCGGCCTGACTTTCGCTGATCTGACTCATCCAATAATTACACGGTTCATAGCACGGGATCGCGTCGTGTGGCGAATGCCGATCAAACCAAGTCGCATGACGCACGCATCCGGCGCAGATCGTTTCGACTCCGTGTTGTTGTGTCGCTAAGCTTAACGCGCCCAACATGGCAAATTTTCCGGTTTGACGCGCCGCCACTTCAGCTAATGACCTGACCGATCCAGATCCGGCCCAATCTGCGATCGCGCCGGGGTAGATCGTCTCTACAGTGGCCGCCAATTGAAGCGGATCATCGATCTTCACCCGCCAACCGCCCATTAAGCCTTTGGCTGTGGCCAACGGACGAAACGGGAGATCCCGTGTCCAAGCCCGTAACATTGCCGGATTGGTGATCGTGACTCCGGCGCTCTCATCCCCCCAGACGCGCACCTCAGAGCGGGTTAAACGCAATTCTCCGAAGCGCATCGATCCGGCCCGATACACCGCTTGGATCAAACGATCCCGTCCCACTTTGGGAAACGATTCCCAAGGCGATCCGGCTTGCACTTCTCGCAGGGGTGATCCCACCTGACGGGCGATATCTAGGATCACCTCTACCTCTACGCCCAACGGCCGCGCATAAATCACCCGTCGTCCGTGAATCTCCGCTTCAGTTTGACCGAACGGGAGTCCTAATTCCCGGGGGAGATCGATCGCTGTGTGCGATCCGAACGCTAAAAAATACGGCACAGCGATCACGATCGGGCGCGTGGTGAGCGTATAGATCGCGGGAATCGCGGGATCGTCATCTAAATACACTGTGATCGCATCGATTCCTTGCACCCGGAGTCGCTCCCCTTGTCGTTCGGTCGCTTGACGGCTGGTCTGATTGCGTTTTGTGCCGTGACCGATGATCGCGATCGTCACTTGATCGCGATCGAGACCCTGAAGCGCATCATGGACACGCCGATCGATCGTCGCTTGAAAATAAGGATGATCCGGCAACCCATCGGCATAACGTATAGTGCGTCCCTTGCGTTGGGAGATCGCACCCGTAAGTCCCATTTCATGCGGGATCACCGTCTGGGTAAAATATCCGCGGGCGGTGAACAACGGCACGATCGTCACGTCTTGCGCTTCAATCGTATCGATCACCTGATGAAACGAAGGCGCTTCTTTCCAAAAGGCGGCGCTCACCTCATCATAGACTCGCATCGTGCGGATCTGATCGACGCAGTGCCAGACGAGTCCGGCGGTGTTCGGGCTGATTTGGGATCCATGCCCGGCTAAAATTAAGGCTGACATCCGGTATATCCTTGCATGTGGTGGCGATCTTTGTGCGGATTGTACACGAAACTTTGGATAGTCACGCGAAAAAAAACCGTCTAAAATGAACTTTAGACGGCGGGGAGGGGGGAAGAGGCAATGGTTACTCCTCTAATAAACGTTGTTGGCGCGAAAACAATTGCTTGCGTTGCCAATTTTGCCAACGTCCCCACAGCGGAATCCGACTGGTAACGGCGGGGGCCAACGTCCACCGTGCGTTAAAGTGTTCGGCGGCTTCGGCTAAAGCATCGTTGAGAGTGACATACGGCATCTGTTGTAGGTTCAGCGTTTGCCCATACTGTTTAGCGATCTGATGATAGGTAGACAACGCGGCCGAATCACGGGGGGTCAACGTCGAAAACCCGCGTGATGCGCCCAACGTTGACGGGGTGGCCGGTACCATATAGAGCAAAATCACTTCAGATGGATGTTGTTGTGCTAAGGTGTAAGCGCGATGTAAGGCGGCGCTTGTCCAAGTGGGATCGGTCATCTGTACTAAAATGGTATTCATTTGCGTCACCTCAAAAGATTATATTTGGTGTGTACACTGATGTTACGAATAGTGAACCCCTTACTTTTTAGGGGTAACACTCATCCACTTTTAAGCTATACTGGGATGGTTATCGTTAAACTCTGAGGAGAGTTCATGTATGGATGGTTTTAACATCCGCCGTGTGTTGATCGGAAACCCATTACCCACCAGTGCCGCAATCCATCAACGTTTGCCTATTCCCAAAGCACTGGCGGTATTTTCATCTGATGCGTTATCCTCCACCGCGTATGCGACGGAGGCGGTTTTATTGGTGCTGATCGCGGCCGGGACCGCGGCGCTTGGCGTTTCGATGTGGATCTCGATCGGGATCGCATTACTGTTGATCACGGTAGCGATCTCCTACTATCAGACCATTCACGCTTACCCCAACGGGGGCGGCGCGTATATTGTGGCAAAGGATAACTTAGGGACGGGGCCGGGTTTGGTGGCCGCCGCGTCACTGCTGATCGATTACATTCTCACGGTAGCGGTGAGCGTCTCGGCCGGGGTGGCCGCGTTGACTTCCGCCTTTGTGGAACTTGAGCCAGCGCGGATCGAAATCGCGTTGATCATCGTCACCTTCATCACAATCATGAATTTGCGCGGAGTCCGGGAGAGCGGCACGTTTTTTTCGATTCCCACCTATGCCTTCATCTTCGGCATTTTCTTCATGATCGGCGTTGGGGTGATCCGCGTGTTAACCGGAAATATACCGACACCGAGTCCCGAAACCGTCGAAAGTCTACAGCACTCCGCCCAAGCTGCGTCAGGTCTCACCTTGTTTTTGATCTTACGTGCTTTCGCGGGTGGCTGTACTGCCCTCACTGGCATCGAAGCCATTTCCAACGGGATTCCCGCCTTCAAACGTCCGGAAAGCGAGAATGCGGGCAAAACCTTGATCATCATGGTCATGATCTTATCGTCGATGTTTATCGGGATCACCTTTTTAGCCAATCAATTCCCGATCGTGATCAGCCATGATGAAGGGCATGTGACGGTCTTGTCGCAAGTGGCTCGCAATGTCTTCGGCGAAAATACGATCTTGTTCTACTACATGCAGTTTGCCACCCTGTTTATCTTGTCTTTGGCAGCCAACACCGCTTACGCGGATTTTCCGCGCCTAGCCTCGCTGATCGCCCAAGATCGCTATCTCCCACGTCAATTGACCAACCTCGGCGATCGTCTGGTCTTTAGCAATGGGATCGTGGCCTTAGCGTTTATTGCCAGCATCTTGATCATCGTGTTTGATGCGCGGGAACATAATCTATTACCCTTGTACGCCGTAGGGGTATTCTTAGGCTTTACACTGTCACAAACGGGTATGGTGATCCATTGGCTAAAAGAGCGCAAGAAAGAAGGTTTTGTTGCGACCAATGGTTGGCGCTTTAAGTTGGGCATCAATGCGTTCGGTGGGACATGCACGTTTATCGTGTTAATGGTACTGCTCATCACCAAGTTCACCGAAGGCGCGTGGTTAGTGGCTGTGGCGATTCCGGCGTTGGTCTACTTGTTTGTGCGGATTCACAACCATTATAACGACATCGCCGCTTCATTGACTTTAGAAGGCATTAAACCCTACACGCTCAATCCCAACAGTGTGATCACAGGCAATCAAGCCCCGGTGGTGGTGTTGATCAATAGCTTGAATCGCATGTCGCTGCAAGCATTGGAATATGCCGTTCGTACTTCGGATAATGTGCGTGCCGCCACCATCGAGATCGAACCGGAACAGACCGAACGCCTGAAAAAGCGGTGGAATCAGTGGAATATGAAGATCCCGCTAGACATCATCGAGTCGCCCTATCGTGAGATCGCTCGCCCGTTGATCGCCTATCTGCATCAGCAAGACGATCAACATCCAGAACAAGTGCCGACCGCGATCGTCATGCCGGAATTTGTGGTGATCCATTGGTACGATCGTTTCTTACATAATCAGACCAGTGTGGCGATCCGTGATGCGTTGTATCATGATCAGATCACGCGGGGGCGCGGTCGTCCGGTGATCAATGTGCCGTATCGGATCGGTGATCAACCGTATGAGCCGATCTTAGACGATGTGCCGACTCCGGTGAGTGCTTCTTAAATCAACTTGGGCGCGATCGTTAGCGATCGCGCCCGGTGTGTTTACCCGTCATAGGGACGGCCGTCCTCATAAGACCAGACCACTTTAAAGCCGCGAATTTTGAGCAGTTCCCCGCCGATAAACACCGCAACCAAACGTTTCGCGGGTAGGTCGATTGAACTGCGTAATACCAATTTAGCGATCGTCAATTCGACATCGCGTAGATCAGGATGAACAGTCAAGATTTCGCGCTTTTCTTTTGTATTTGCCAACAGCCAAAAAGCAACCACTGGGGCAGCTAACACCTCCGCTAATTTTGGACGGTCGGCGTAGTGTTCAGTTCCCCATTGCCGCTCATGTTTTTCGATCAGCTCAATCAGTTTCATCGTTTCGTTGTCCTACCTTCGCCACTTTTGCTCTGATTGTACTCAAGATCTCACCCGGTGTCCCTAAAGCCTCTTATTAGCGCACCGTGCGCTAGATAGCTAAAAAAAAGCCGTTGCCTGTTCAGTTAGACAACGACTCGGTTAAACGCGATCTTGAAAGTGATCGGAAGGATTAGAAGGTTGCTAAGGACAATAGGATAAACGGAATAATCACGCCCAAGATCGTCCCGGCGATCACTTGGGCCGGAGTATGCCGCTTTAACTTGAGTCGCGCCGCACCCACCAAGATCACCAACGGCAAGGTTAACAAGGCCGCGCCTCCCCCAAACAAAAAGCCTAACGCGATCGCCGCGCCGCTGATGCTCATCGCATGGAGGCTAATCTGCCAAACTAAGGTGATCAAGGCCATTACCGCTAACTGAACCAAGCTAAATAGCGCTAATAACGGCACGACGGCCGGCGCACCCATGAAGCGCAAGACCCACCAAGCGATCGTCGTGCAGATCAGCGACACGATAAACGGGCGGAAACGTTGATGCCGTAATTTCATGTGAATATCGGTGATTTGACCACGGCGCACCATTAAGGCGATGTAGACGATCGGCAAGATGCACACCAATAAGATATAGGTCAACGCCCAAAGCAGCGCATGAGTGGGCGTGGGGGCATTCCGAAACGCGATCGGGAACGCAAGCGCGCCCCAGACCACCGGTGGGCTTAAAATATCCGAAACCAAACGCGCCCAAGTGATTTCCGAATTGTTTAAATAGTCCTTGATTTTCATGTTTAAGCGAGTGCTTGAAATTGTGGTTGACATGCGCCTACCAGATTGTAAAAAGCAATTTCATGAGTGTACCATAAGTCCGTTAAACTTTCGTCAAAGAATTTTTAAGTGTTTAAAGAGGAAACCATTTGCGGCCATATCCATAAGCATATCGCGGCTTTAGGGGATATACCTTACCTCATCTCAATTCCCGCTTTCCAACAAGAGTATCAAAGCGGGGAATTGACTTGAGTGGCATGTCGATGGGTAGGGTACTTTTTTGAGCTTACTTCTAACGCGCTATCGAAGCTATTTAAGCGATCTCCCGTAGGCAATGCGTCCAGCAACCGATAGCGGATTGTGTTACGTTGTGATCATCAGTGAACAGGAGGCCATATGCGATCGCTATTGCTAGGGTTAAGTGTGTTGCTGCTAGGGATGCTACCGTCCCGTGCCTTGACGGAGACACCCCTACTGACGCTGCCAAGTGTTAACCTAGGATTTTATGGCGTTGAATGGAGTCCGGATGAGACTCGGTTTGTGCGGTGGTTGATCATGCCGTCAGAGAATACACTCACCGAAATTTACGAGATCGCCACAGGAGAACGGGTGTTTGAGTTGCCATTAGCCTCCGAGGTCTTTTGGAGTCCAAATGGGCGGTATTTGATGTTACAGTATTTTCAAACGGATGTCTCGATCTATGATGCAGACGGTCAATTGATTCGGGTGTTTTCGGAGATCGATTACGGCCGGTGGTTAATGGGTGGAGAGCGATTCGCGCTTTGGGATGCGTCGCTTAAGGTCGTGTGGGTGTATGAAACCGAAACACAAACGGTTTTGTTTACACTAGAAAATGTGACCCGTCCGGTCTGGAGTCCTGATGAACAGTTGCTACTCACCGTCAGCGAGGACGAGACAACGCTTCATGACGGCATGACCGGGGAAATGATCAAGACGTTTCCTATAGGGGCGGGAAGTCCAGTCGCTTGGCGAGCCGATTTACAACAATGGATCAGCATAACCCGTGACGCTTACATCGTCTGGAATCGTCTAGCGTCTGCCCCATTATTTAGCCTAAACCGCGCCGATCGTGGTGATCGCGATCGATCCACTCATCCCTATTTTAGCGCGGATGGGCAAACCATTTGGTGGTCTAGCGCGGATGGCCTGATCCAATATGATGCGCTAACTGGTGAGATCATCGCACGCCATGGACCAGATAAACGCCATTGGATCGATCCAAATTGGTTGGTAGAAGATGAAACCGGATCGCGCTTAGAAGATCCACAAGGCGCGGTGTTGATCGAATTTCACCCATTGGATCAAGTGGCGATCCACGGGACACGTTTAATCAGCTATGGGTTTCGAGGGACTGCTTCGGTCTGGGACGGGATCACAGGGGCGCTACTGCTGACTTTGCCGCATCATACCCCGTCACTGGTCGGCCCAACGGTCTATCATCCGCCGATCTTGAGTCCGTCCGGACGCTATTTGCTCTCATGGCAAAGCCCTGATCGATTTGTACCACCGATGTCCGGCTTTGCAGGACGGGTTCAGATGCCATTTGACTCGCAACCAGAGGCCCCTTTATATGCTGAACCGGAGTCGGAGTCAGAAGTGATCGCACAGATCGGAGAAAGCTCGGTGCAGATTCTTGAAGCCGGCCCCGAAGCTTGGTGGCGGATCGAAACGTCAGACGGGATCATCGGGTGGTTGAATGATCTCTCTCGAAGTGAACTTTACAGCATCTTAGATCTCGAAACCAAGATGACGCTTTGGGCTGTGCCGTCGTCTTAAAGGATCGGTGGGGATCGAAAAAAACCAGCCCGATCCCCGCTTAATCTCATCCCGCAGCCGGAATCGGGATGTTAAACACGCATCCCGCGCCCTGTACGGTCACGATGCTACAGACATAACTGGAGTTGGGATAGACTAGGGTGAAACTTTGGTATTCCGGTTTCCAAAAGCGTTCATTGCCTTGTCGCACTTGGATGCGTTCGGTTAAGTTACAGGTGATCGGCGGGTTATCGATACGCCCCCCTTTGTCCACACGCACACATTCCCCTGATCTGAGGGCCGCCACTTCCCATTGACTCCCGGTCACACCGCCGCGATCTTGGGCCATCAATACCACCGGCCCTAACGGGAAATCGGCCGTGTTGGGCGCGCTCTCATTCACCAGATAAAGCACCTCATCTCCGCGTGCGATCAAGCGGATCGTCCATTGTGAGACGAGATCTAGAGTCGCGGTTGCGGTAGGTGTTTCGGTCAATGCGATCGTCGGAGTCGGGGTAATCGTGAGCGACGCGGTGACGGTGGGCGCGATCGTTTCGGTGACGGTGAGCGTCACAGTCGGGGTTTCGGTTGCCGCTTCAGTCATGATCAAGGCGCTCGGAGTCGGATCAGACGCGCCACGATTGCTCAATAAGCCGATGATCGCGATCAAACCCATCAAGACGACGATCGCGCTGATGATGCCCACCATGCGCCATGATCCCGGATCGGTGGCAGGCGTAGCACGGGTCGGTGGGGCGGGTGGAGGCGCTACCGGAGGTAAAGGCGCTAGTGGTAAGGGGGTCGGGCGCATGGCCGGTAACGGAGGCAGTGGGTTCGCATCACGAATGGATTGTACTTCTTGCGCGATCGTGATGCGACTGCGCGGGGCAGATGACCGGGCAATCGCAGCCTGAAAATCGTCGATCAACGCGGCGCAAGACGGATAACGCTGATCGGGTTCTTTGGCTAAAGCGCGCTCTAAGACCGGAACAAAGGCCGGATGCAAACTTGGGTTGATCACACGGGGATCGGGTAACGGTTCCGTCATGTGGGCCATGGCGATCTGCATGACCGATTTTCCGTCAAAGGGAAGCGCGCCTGTGAGGATCTCATACAGGATCACCCCTAGCGCATATTGATCACTTTCGGCCACGGCCCCCGCCGAATTGACCGCTTGTTCGGGGGCGATATATTGCGGCGTGCCGAAAATTTCGCCGCGTGTGCCTTCGAGTCGGATCAAGGCGAGTCCAAAATCGGTGACAAAGGCGCGATCTTGATGATCGATCATCAAATTGGCAGGTTTAATATCGCGGTGGATCACACCTTGGGCATGGGCATAATCTAAGGCGTTGGCAATTTGACGCAAGATCATCAATGCGTCTTGGGGCGCGAGTAGCTCTTGTTTCGCACGCACTTGGGCCAAGATCGTCGAAAGATCTGCACCGTCGATGAATTGCATGGCCATGTAATACAGGCCATCCACTTCACCAAAACGGTAGATCGTGACGATGTTGGGATGATGTAATTGGGCCACAGCGCGGGCCTCTTTTTCAAAGCGAACGCGGTATTGTTCATCGACTTGTACCGTCGGTTCGATCACTTTGATCGCCACAAAGCGGCCTAAACGTTCATCCATGGCGCGATACACCCGCGCCATTCCACCTTCACCGAGTAGTTTTTCGACCCGATACCCGTCTAACAAATTGCCAATCAACGGATCACTCATTGTCCATAGTCCTTCCTCTGGGTTAACGTGGCACGGCGGCGCTACACACACCGGCCGTAGCGGAACATTGAGCGACGATCTGACCATTCCAGATCACCTGAAAGTCTCGCGCCCAAAAGTTTTCCCGGCTATTAGCATTCACACTCGCATTCACCCGCGCACA
Organism: Anaerolineae bacterium; assembly: GCA_025454525.1. Taxonomy (GTDB): domain Bacteria; phylum Chloroflexota; class Anaerolineae; order Aggregatilineales; family Phototrophicaceae; genus JALOOG01. Next base: position 18,990 of record JALOOG010000074.1, read on the forward strand.
ATCACCCGGTTGACCGCTGGGGCCGTTGGCATTCGACTCGATCACCACCACACATGCGCCCCGCTCTACACGGGAATAAAACAAGGCCCACCGATTGCCTTCAAATTGTGTTGCGCCGTCTACGGTGATAAACGCGATGTTGTTCACGTTCAGGTTTTGATCGCTGTTATTGACCCACCAGAGCGAGACGCTATTGTATTCTAAGCGGATCGGCAACCAATCGGACGGATAGGCGGTGGGCAGTAATACACTCGGTGTAGCGGTCGGCACGATCGCGATCAGTGTGGGAGTCGGTGGGATCGGCGTTTGTGTCGGTGGGATCGGCGTTAGCGTCCAAGTCGGTGTTGGTGAGAGCGCGGTTTCGGTGGGTGGGATCGATGTTTCCGTCGGTGGGAGCGGCGTTGACGACGGGATCACGGTCGGAAGATCGGCGGTGATCGGAGTCGAATTGTTCAAATTGAGGGCGATCAAGAGGACAATCGCCGATACAACCGCGATCACCCCGAATAACACCAGTAAAGGGGATATTGCGGTACGACGGGTGGGGGTTGAAGGCGGCGGTGGGGGTGGTATTGTAGGGGCCGAACGCGCTGCGGCGGGTTT
>JALOOG010000203.1 GCA_025454525.1 Anaerolineae bacterium
ATTCCCGAATCCGCCCGATCCAGAGGGGCGTTCTTCATTGCGCTTTTCATCCTCATTCGGACGCGATCCAAAACCACCCGATCCGCTTGGACGATTCCCGAATCCACCCGATCCCGATGAGCGTTCTTCATTGCGCTTTTCATCCTCATTCGGACGCGATCCAAAACCACCCGATCCGCTTGGACGATTCCCGAATCCGCCCGATCCAGAGGGGCGTTCTTCTGGTTTTTTGTCATCTTGACGCGATCCAAAAGCGCCCGATCCGCCCGGACGATTCCCGAATCCACCTTGCGACGATGATCCCCGTGGATCATCCGGTTTCTTTTCATCTTCGCGGGGACGTGAAAATGGGTTACTCGTCCCCGGACGATCCTCTTTTTTATCATCGCTACCTAAGTTACCCGTCCCCGGTCTGGGAGTAGGGGAACTGCCAAAGGTACGCGGCTGATTAGTAGGTTGATTTCCTGTTCCGGGACGTGTTGATGATGAAGATGGAGGTGTTCCCCCACTTGATCCTCCCGTTCCCGGGTTACGATTAAAGCCTGATGATCCCGCGTTTTGCGGTGAGTTCGATTGTTGAAAGCGTGAACTCGGATTATCGCGGGAAGGAGACGACGATGACGGCGGCCCGCTTCGTGTAAACGGGTTGCTAGAAGACGGAGGTGTATTTCCGGCACGATCCCGCCCCGGTAAGCCCGATCCACCGCTAAAAGGATTGACCTTGCTACGGGGTGACGATCCTAAGCCCGACTCGCTTTCTTCATCGCTGTCTTCATCATAGTAATCGTCAGACAGGTCATCTTGATATTCATCGTCTTCGTCGTGATAACTCATGTTTAAAACCTGTCACTCGCTGGTTTACGAAAAACATTGCTCATCCCAAGCATACCACAAAATTAGCATCACCGCGATCAAAATCGCACAAAAGTTCTATCAGAATCACATCAAAAAAGGACGGAAATCTCCGCCCTTGAGGGTGACTTTTGAGAGGATATTGGTTTATTCTTCTTTAAGGAAATGCAGGTCTTCGATCAGGATCAACCCCAAACGCAAGGCTTTCAGTGCGGCCGAATATCGGTCTTTCGCCTGTAATTTGTTCATCGTGCGTGCCAACAATTCGATCGTGTCGGTCATGGCCATGTTCATCTTACGGGCGATGATCTCATTTTCATATCCCGCTGCCACATACAACAACAACCGGCCTTCTTCTTCCGACAATTTCGCCGGATCCGGCACGGACCCACTTAACAAACCTGTCACCACTTTTTCGGCGACTCCGCGTCCAAGATAGAGTTGACCTTTGGACACTTTGTTAATGGCTTCGATTAATTCCGGTTCATCTGCTGATTTTAAGATGTAGCCATGTGCGCCGGCCCGCAATGCCCGCACGATATAAGCATCTTCTTCGCGTCCGGTCAATACCAACACTTTTACCGTAGGGGCCTCTTTGCGGATCGCGGGCAAGACTTCCAATCCACCTTTAACAGGCATATTCAGATCCAAGATCAGCACATCCGGCAAGATCGCCAAAGTTTGATGCAAGGCGGATTCGCCATCTCCAGCTTCTGCCACAACCACATAATCATCGCGAGTCTCCAGCATATTCGCTAAAGTCTTGCGTAAAAGCGTATGATCATCGGCTAAAATCACCCGAATCGAACGTTTAGAGCGTGGCGCGCCGTCCGGTGACTCGGTGAGCATCGTATCAGTAGCGCGGGCCTTGGCCACAGCATTTGCCGCGACGTTTGACGGTAATGTAGATTCTAAGGCTTCGGCTAACGCCCCACTGGATTGAAACCGCCGCGTAGGGTTCTTTTCCAACGCTTTGAGGATCACATTTTCCAATTCCAGCGGCAAACTCGGCACGATCAAACGTGGCGGTGGTGGAGGTTGTTTAACTTGTTGCAACAGGAGCGCGCCAATATCATCTGCATTAAACGGTAATTGCCCAGTGGCCATCTCATACAACACGATTCCCAATGAGTAAATATCCGTCCGAGCATCCAATTTTTGGCCTTGTGCTTGCTCTGGGGATAAATATGCAGGCGTGCCGATCACCATACCATGAGCGGTAACTCGCTTGGCTTCGCGAGAAAGTGCCAACCCCAGATCCATGATCTTCACTTGGCCGGCGGAGGTGACTTTGATGTTAGCGGGTTTAATATCCCGATGAATGATCTCACGCTCATGGGCATATTGTAACGCACGGGCAATCTGCACACCCAGATTGACGATCACTTCTGGCGCGGAGGGGATGTAATGGGTTAAGGTTAAACCGTCTACATATTCCGTGACCAAAAAGTGACGATCATCGTCTTCATCTACATCGTAAATCAACATGATATTGGGATGATTCAACGCGGCGGCCGAAGTCGCTTCTTGAAAAAAGCGCTTGCGAGTGCTTTCGCGGACATGCGGTAACAACATCTTGATCGCCACTTCACGACCAAGGCGCTCATCATAGGCTTTATATACCGTTGCTGTCGAGCCATCCCCTAGATGTTCTCGAATTTCATAGCGATTCTTAAGCTTGCGTCCGATCATTGACACCCTTGCTTGCGCTTTATCAGCGTCTCTTACCCCAATTAGATCGCCTCAAGCATACCATACCGTTCGGTAATTCGCATCTTTTGTTGTTCAACTTTTTTTCAAAAATGGCCTTGTGTTTCGCTTAACGCGCATTGATAAACGCCAAGCGGTACAACGTAAACCCCTTGCTAGACACCCGTAATGTGAGTTCATGCCGTTCTAAACCCGGATTTCGCACCAAATTATACGGGCGTGGGCGATCAATCCAGACTCGCCCATCTTCTGTGAGATCTACCCCGCGCCGATCTGCAAAGATCGGTTGTTCGTCTTGCCACACATCAATCGCGATCGGTTCAGGGTGAATCATGCGTTCCACCGTATCGGCATGAGGGCTTAACACCGCGTAAACCTCTTTCGCCTCATACGGGATCTGTACAATGCCCCCCGTTTGTCCCTGATACATCAGATATTCATCCGCGGCGATCCATGCACCTTCCACATAAAACGCCCCTGATTGCCGTGCGTTGGGTAACCGATACAAGATCGGAATGCGCGCCGCATACCCTTCAGGATTACCTAATGCACCTCGCTGTAGCCCACCATGGAGTTGTCGTGTCGGACGCTCATACGACTCCGCCTCTTGATAATCAATCACAGGTGGTAAAGAGAGGTCTGAATCGCATTCCCGCAATAGATTTTGTAAAGCGCGTTCGATCTCCGTGTAATTGCCGTCTCCATAATGTTGATAGCGGATCGCGCCTTCACGATCGATCAGATAAAGCGCCGGATAAAAACGATTCTGATAAGCATCCCACACTTGTCGATCATTATCCAGATAAATCGGGTATTGCAATCCCAACGCTTCTACGGCGACCTCAATTTGTGCGCGTTCACGCCCAAACGCGAATTGTGGGGTATGCACACCGATGATCGTGAGCGGTGCAGATTGATAACGGATGTGCCACTGGCGCAAATAGGGCAACATCTCTAATGAATAGATGCAACTGTAATCCCAAAAGTTGATCATCACAACTTGACCGTTTAAATCCGGCCGCTGATCGGGATTAAGCCATTGTTTTGGAGCCAAAGTTGGCTTACGCATCACTGCACCTCTCCGAAACTCAATTTAACACTTACTTAAACAATATAATGCCTTTTGGTGAGTGGCAAGCGACAAAATTGGGCGCATTTTGTTTAGCCAAACTGCCTAAGCTGATTTTAATTTAACCGATTTTGGCTAGAATAGATCTCGTTGACCAATTTACTTAGGAATTTACGTTTATGTCTGATGACTCCTTTTCGATCAATACAGATGAATGGTTTTATCCCTCACCGGAGATCGTGCAGCAGGCCCATGCGCCCGATTATGAGACGCTTTACGCCGAGTCGATGCGTGATCCGCTCAAATTTTGGGAATCCCGCGCCGAAACCCTCGCTTGGTATCAAAAATGGGATCGGGTGTTAGATGACCGTCACGCCCCCTTTTACCAATGGTTCGCAGGTGGCAAGACCAACATTGTCCTCAATGCCTTAGATCGACATCTCGAAACCGATCGCAAAGATAAAATTGCCTACTATTGGGAAGGTGAATCCGGTGACAAACGCACCCTCACCTATCGCGATCTCGCGCATGAAGTAAGCCAATTTGCGGGTGTTTTGCGCGGACTCGGCGTGAACAAAGGCGATGTGGTCACGATCTACATGGGGCGCGTGCCAGAGATCATCATCGCGATGTTAGCCTGTGCCAAGATCGGCGCGCCGCATAGTGTGATCTACGGTGGTTTTTCAGAGCAGGCACTAGCCGATCGCATCAACGATGCCCAAAGTCAGGTGTTGGTCACCTGTGATGGGGCCTGGTTACGGGGCAAGATCGTGCCACTTAAAGAGACTGTTGATACGGCCTTAGCGAAAACCCCGACGATCGAACGGGTGATCGTCGTCAAACGTACCGGACAAACGATCACCATGCAAGACGGCCGCGATCACTGGTATCATGATCTGATGCAAGACGCGCAACCGATCGATCAAACTGAAGTGATGGACGCGGAAGATCCCTTATTTATCCTCTACACCAGCGGCACAACGGGCAAACCGAAGGGCATTTTACACACCCACGGCGGCTATCAAGTCCACGTTTCGACCACCTTACATTACGTGTTTGACCTCAAAGACACCGATCGCTACTGGTGTGCCGCCGATCCCGGTTGGATCACTGGCCACAGTTACATCGTCTACGGCCCTTTGATCCTAGGGGCAACCAGTATCCTGTATGAAGGCGCGCCCACCTACCCTAATCCAGATCGGTGGTGGCAGATCGTGGCCGAATACGGCGTAACGATCCTCTATACCGCGCCGACTGCGATCCGTGGGCTAATGCGATTCGGTGAGACGTGGCCCGCTAAACATGACCTTAGCACGTTACGGTTATTGGGCAGCGTCGGTGAACCAATCAACCCGGAAGCGTGGAAGTGGTATCACCGCACGATCGGCGCGGAACGCTGCCCGATCATGGATACATGGTGGCAAACCGAAACCGGTGGCTTCATGATCACCCCATTGCCTAGCGTTGGACTCAAACCCGGAAGCGCGACTCGCCCCTTCCCCGGTGTGGAAGTGGATGTCGTTGATGAAAATGGCGTTTCATGCGCGCCCAACGTAGACGGCCGTTTGGTGATCAAACGCCCATGGCCGGGAATGCTCCGTACCGTTTATCGTGATCCGGATCGCTACGTTCAACAATATTGGAGCGTCTACGCTAAACAGGGCTGGTATTTGGCAGGCGACTCGGCCCGTCGTGATCAGGACGGTTACATCTGGGTGATCGGACGGATCGATGATGTGATCAAAGTGAGCGGGTATCGCCTCGGCACGGCCGAGATCGAATCCGGTTTAGTCAGTCATCCCGCTGTCGCTGAGGCTGCGGTGATTGGCGTGCCGGATGAGGTGCGCGGTAGCATCATCTACGCTTATTGTATTTTGGTGGAAGGCAAAAGCGGATCGCCCGCTTTAGAGGCTGAACTCAAGGAACATATCCGCCAAGAGATCGGCCCGATCGCCGTCCCCGCTAAGATCGATTTTGTGACCGCCTTGCCCAAGACACGCTCTGGTAAGATCATGCGTCG
>JALOOG010000015.1 GCA_025454525.1 Anaerolineae bacterium
TATTCTTTCGAGAGTGTGAGCGAGGAGGGGGAACTCTCGTTCGGGCTCCGTCGTCTGTAACTCGGATAGCGGCGTACACGTTATACTTTCAAGGTGTCGAACGCAAAATCTACGTGAACCTGAACGAGAGATAAGCAATACCGTGCATATATAACAGCCGAGTCTTGAGCTATCTGGCATCAAAGTTTGCTTTGTGTACAATCAGCACGAAGACACAAGCCGTGGGGATACGCCGTCTATGTTGCCTGTACTGCTGCTCAGCATGATACAGTTGCAACAGAAGTCCAAAGCTCGACTAAAAAGTAAAATAAAAAAGTTCTTCGTTTTTACAAAACTCGACTGAAAAACTAAAAAAAAGTTTCTCGACTTTACAATCAAAAGGTTTAAGAGCACGTCGGGTGCTTTGGGGAAACTAAGAAGTTCTAGCACACGGTTGTAGATTTTTTTTCATATTGCCGATATTAAAATCAATGGGCAAAAATATTCAATCTCAGGTATGTGAATCGATTCAATTTTCAAGAAGTCTGAAGGATATCGATTATTGTCAAGTTAGTTTATTTTGCCTGGGATTCATCACAACCAGAAATGTGAGATTGCCAGAACATTCGAAGATATTAAAAGGTATTGAGTCCTGAAAAATTCCACACACCAGAGTTCTTTCATATCTTGGCTTTTTATTTTGAAATTATGCTTCAAATTTTGAAAACCTTAGAAATAAATGAATCGCACATTTCCACCATCAACAAAATTCTGAGCTTATCAGAATGTCGATTAGGCGAAATTAAAAAAAAAAAGGATTCCAATTTGATAATAATTTGTTTTTCTTGTAGCGATATCAATACGGATTTCCTATTGACGATATGATCGATATCTACAAAAAAATCGTCAACACCCCCAGCCCTGCCGTTTAATTTATTAATAATCTATCTCTACCTTATTAATACCTTATTATCTATTAAAATTTTTATCTTTAGTTTAATCTTTAATTTTTATTTTGAAACTAGCAGCAGCTGGTCAATGTTACGAAGTGAGCAAGGCGTGGGCGAAAAATGTACAAGTAAGTACGAAGTAGAAACGCCCTGCTTGCCGACCTCTCAGCAGAGGCGTGTCAGAGCAACTGCGCAAAACCGAAGCCTGAGAATTGGCACAAGGCACAAGCTCAACTCGCGAGACTCGGCGACGAGCGAAAGTGATGCTGTAGAACCAAGCAGCAGCAGCAGGCACACAGGTACTAACCTGAAGGCTGAAGTGCCCGTGCCAAACTTATTGCACAAGGGATTTGATTAACTTGTTCTTCTTTGTCACGACGAAACGTGACGTATACAGTATAAGAAGATGGGGGGGGGGGGTGAAGAGTTGACGAGAGGGAAGTTGGAGAAGGACGCGATTGGGGTCCACGCCCACGCTGGCAAATCATCGCTCGTCGTGGCGTGAGACTGCCTCACTCTGCTGCCGAGTGCCGAGCTTTCAGTACTTTTCTCGTTACTGTTCTTCTTTTGATTTCCTTCGCAATGCGCCCGGGAGAAGGAAGAGGGCAGGATATGTTTCGTCAAACTTGCGATATCACAACTTCTTCTCTCCTGATACGTAAACTGTATTTGATGTCTGACGAGCTTTTGAAGAGGGATGGCTTCGGTCCCCGTGCCGCATTCCTAAGGTGGTCAAGGATTGAGGAACCGCAATTTTTTCTTGGCACAAGCTTCATTTGTTGCGATTGATTATTGCCACAGATAAACATTGGTTCCCATTGACGATATGGTAATGCACCCAATTGAATCAAAGAGTCTTTGCCAAGCATTTGCCCGATCTGTATCATTAGATGTCGCATTGTAATGGGTAGTCCGGATGAAATGTTATAGATGCCGTTCACTTGTTGAGTAGCAAGGGTAATTAGAGCTGATGCGACATCTTCAAGGTGTAGATAATCGCGAATTTGTTCACCGGCAGTGGCTTCAAAAGATTTTCCAACTTGTAATGAATGAATTAAAGCAGGGACTAAACGGCGCGGATCTTCGCTTGGTCCATATAAATAGAATAGGCGCGCCCAAGCAAAATTTACCCCGGCCGATGTCGCTATTTGTTGGCCAATTAAACACATGGACAATTTGCAGGCAGCGTAAATTGTCGCTGGATGAGTTGGATCATCCTCATGAAGGTATCCTTTACTGGTGTCATATTCGGCACAAGTTCCAACACCAACAAATTGACGACACCCTACATCAATTAGCGTTTGTAGAGCGATTAAACTGTGTTGAAGCGAAGGAATATTTTCGGATGAATACAGATATTTACCGGGTTCGGCATACCACGCGAGATGAATACAAGCATCTGGTTTAAATTGAGCTAAAGTTGATCGTAAAGTCGGTAAATCAGATAAACGTCCTTCAATCGCTTGGAAACGTCCTGATAACCAATCAAGACGCGTTGTATTTTTATTTGAAACTAAAGCAGCCGTTTCAACTCCTTGCTCAATCAGCAATCGTATCACCGCTGCACCAATAAAACCACTTGCTCCGGTCACAAAAACGCGCATTAGTGATTTCTTACGTCCCAGTTGTAAGGAATTGGATTATCAAAAGGATCCAGACGTGAACTACGGGTCGGATCATGGGGATGAGTGCAACAATTGGCCACAATGGCGTAAGGATCACTCATGCCTTTGAATCCGTTCCAAATATCAGGCGGAATGATCACAAGTGCGTAATTATCAGGCCCCAAAAAGATCTCCATAAGTTCACCTTTGGTAGGAGAAATCTCCCGATCGTCATAGATCACTAATTTGATACGCCCAAAGATACAAGCGTAATTCAGGGTCATTTCGCGATGTAAATGCCAACCTTTGATGATTTTAGGATAAATAGTGGAGAAATAAATCTCACCGAACTGCTGAAAATGTGGATCGGTGTTTCGAATCATGTGCATGATCGTACCACGCTCATCTGGGATACGTTTTAAAGGAATAATTTGTACACCTTGGATCATACAATCTTGACCTCTGGAATAGGAATGATAAATTTACCACCTGCGGCACGGTAAGCCGCTTGTTGGTCGAGAATCTCAGATGCAAAATTCCAAGAAAGCAATAAAACGTAATCGGGACGATCTTGAATCAATTTCTCTGGGGAAAAGATATAAAGATGTGTGCCGGGGGTATAATGTCCTTGTTTCACTGTACTGCGATCGACCACATAATCAAGTACGTTTGCTCCAATATTAAAGAAATTGAGCAAGGTGCTTCCTTTAGCTGAAGCCCCATAAACTGCAATCCGTTTTCCTGCTTGTTTTAAGCGTGTGAGTTGTTGAAGTAAATCTTCCTTTAAAGTGGAGACCATTGCACCAAAATTTTTGTAGAAGCTATGTTCAGAAACACCCCAAGATTGCTCCTCATCTAACATTTGCTTTGGGCGAACGCTTTTTATGTCTAAAGGCCCATCTTGACGTTGAGCGAAAACACGAAGTGACCCTCCATGGATCGTCAAATATTCGACATCCACAATAGTCATATGATGACGTTGAAACAAACGAGATAGCGCGGTCAGCGAAAAATAACAAAGATGTTCGTGATAGATGGTATCGAATTCGCGATGGGCAATTAAATCTCGAACATAAGGAACTTCAATTACAATCACCCCTGATGGCTTGATCAAAATTCCTAAACCCTCAACAAAACCATTTAGATCAGCGACATGCGCTAAGACATTATTGGCATGAAGTACATCGGCAGAAAAACCTTCTAATTGTAATCGTCGGGCTGTTTCTGCACCAAAGAAGTGTGCAACGGTGTGTATTCCTTTTTGATTAGCAACAGCAGCGATATTTTGAGCGGGTTCAATTCCCAAAACAGGGATGTTCTGTTGATTGTAATACTGTAAAAGATACCCATCATTGCTAGCGACTTCAGCGGCCAAACTTGACGTATCCAAGTGTCGATCTTGGATTAAGCGTTGTGTGATGTCTTTTGCATTGTTTAGCGCGGTGTCTGAAAACGAAGAGAAGTAGAAATAGTCACTGAAGAGAATTTCAGGATCAACCGTTTCTGTAATTTGCACAAGCGTGCAGTTGGCACAAAATACAACATCAAGCGGAAAGGTGGGTTCAGCCTGATGAATTTGATTTTCGGTAAGCAATCGATTTGCAAGGGGTGTTATCCCTAACGATAATACTGGTTTTAAATCCGTAGACCCACAGGAACGACAAGCATGAATGGTAAAACTAGACACGTTGATCATCCTTTAAGAAGTTTTGGTACCAATCAATAGTACGTTGTAGACCTGTTTCTAAGGTAAACAAAGGTGTCCAATTGAGCATAGTACGCGCCTTTGTAGCGCTTAAATATTGATAACGAATTTCGTTACTAGCCTCATTACGAATTTCTGGACGTAGAGGTGTTCCCATAGAATGCAAGATTTGTTCTACTAAATCGATTACTGTGATGTTCAATTCGTTAGAAAAATTAAAAGCCTCACCGCGTAGCTCTGGTTTTTGGGCTAATGCCTCCGCCAACAACATATAAGCCGCTACACCGTCTTCAACATAAAAATAATCTCGAACAAACAGCCCGTCCGAACGGATTATAGGAGATTCTCCACGAATGATAGAACGAATCGTCCCTGGTACTATTCGATTCCAGTTTAAATCACCACCTCCGTAAAAATTACCGCATCGGGTTATCACCACCGGAAGTTGATAGGTTGTTGCATAAGTCGTGCTGATCAGATCCGCACAAGATTTGCTGACATCGTAGGGATGAGTACCTTGAAGTGGGGTTGTTTCATCATAAGGCAATTTTTCTTGATCACCATAGGCTTTGTCTGAGGAGGCAATTACAATTTGTTTCACGTTTGGACTACGGCGACACGCTTCTAATAAACACCATGTCCCACGAATATTGGTTTCAAAGGTAGAAATTGGGTTGCGATTGGCGATACCAACAATCGTTTGAGCTGCGAGGTGAAAAACGGTGTTGATCTCATATTCACCTAAAACACGTTCTAGAAGATCTTGATCAACCAGATCGCCGCGAACCACTCGAATTTGATCCAAAAAATTGGCACGGACTAGTTCAGATTGTGGCACCCAATCGCGCATTAAACAAACAACCTGAGCTTTTGCGGTGATTAATTGTTTTACTAACCAACTGCCAACGAGTCCGGTTGCCCCTGTCACAAATACCGGACGATCAATCCAAAATGGATTCATTCTTCCCATACTTTCCATGCGGCTTGGCGCTCATTCCACAAAGATTCTAAATAACGCATATCACGTACCGTATCCATACACTGCCAAAAATCTTCATGTTTGTAGGCAGTGAGTTGTTTGTCGATCGCAAGTTGTTCCAATGCATCTGACTCCAAAATGCTGGTATCGTCTTTAAGATAATCTAAAAACTGTGATTCAAACACAAAAAAACCACCGTTAATCCAACCTGCTCTGGCAGGTGATTTCTCCTTAAATTCAGATACCCGATTGTCATCGTTGATCAACAGACTTCCGAAACGTGCTGGAGGACGAACTGCGCTAACGGTCCCTAAGCATTTGTGAGTATTATGAAATTCAAGCAAAGCGTGGAGATTGATATTGCTAACGCCATCTCCATAAGTAACCATAAACTTTTCACCTTGCAGATAAGGTGCAACACGTTTGATTCTTCCGCCGGTCATGGTGTTTAAACCCGTATCGATAAGATGAACTTTCCAATCTTCGGATTTTGATTGATGGACATTTACCGTACCTGTTTTTAAATCGACCGTCATATCAGTTTGTAACACAGCATAGTCTATAAAATACTGTTTGATTATCTCACCTTTATAGCCCAACGTGATAACAAACTCGTTGAAACCATAATAAGCATAATGTTTCATGATGTGCCACAAAATAGGTCGTCCACCAATTTCCACCATAGGTTTAGGGCGAACTTGGGTTTCTTCGGTGAGGCGAGTTCCGAAACCACCCGCAAGAATTACAACTTTCATCCGCAATTACTTTCGAGTTCATCCGATCGCAAAGTTCCTTAGAAAGTATAACCCAAAGTTCTCTTCAAATGAACGATTATTTTATATTCCATATTTTCTCCATGATAAGGTATCTTATCACAAGTAAAACTCTTGACCAAAAACCCTGTTCGTTTCTGTGGAAAATCGACTACAATAGCATTAGAACATTTTTGCCATCACAAGGATATTGACATTATGCAACCACGTCCGCGTGTTCAATCGATGGACTTTCGACGCGAAGAAGTTTCATATATCATGCAACGCTGGCGCGCTGGCGACTCCTGCTCTCTGGTCGGAGTCGGGAGCGTCGGAAAATCTAATTTGTTGCAACATCTCTCTAATTCTGAAACCCATAAACACTACTTGGGAATCGAAAAGCCGGATTTGTTTAAGGCAATCATCATCGATCCGAATTTGATGGCCGCTCTACCTCATGCAGGAGATAATCTGGAACAGATTCAATGCTGGGCTGGGTATGAATTGATGATGCACCGTCTGTACATGGCATTTTATCCATTTGATATTCTTGGTGAAGAAGATGCCCAACGTTTCTATAACACCTATATCGCATTTCAAGATGGCAGTAATCCTCTGTACGCTTATATGGGGCTGCGCTATTTTGAGTTGGGGCTAGATTACTTCTTGCGCCGCGGTGTTCGGTTGGTGTTTATGTTTGATGAGTTTGAAGAAATGATGAAAAATTTACCTGTTAAATTCTTTCAGACATTACGGGGGATTCGCGATACTAACAAGCGCCAAATTTCCTACTTAACTTTCACTCGTGCGCCATTACCAACACTGGTCGATCAGTTTAATATCTCGATGCTAGGGATCGAACCATTTACCGAATTGTTTACCGATAATTTGTTATTTGTCGGGCCGTATAATGAGGTCGATGGATTGAATATGGTCGAAAATCTGATGAGTCGCAATCAGAAAAATTACCCCGAACATACGGTCAAATTCTTATTGTGGGCCACCGGACGTTACGCAGGCTTGATCCGTTCTGCTTTCCGTGTGGTTGAGACGATCGGACCCATTGACTCTAACAGCACACTTAATGATGAAACTGCACGCCGCTTGGCTGCTAAACGCCCAGTTCGGGAAGAATGTCGCACCATTTGGACAAGCTTGACCCCAGCAGAGCATCATGTTTTGAAAGCTACAGCACGCATTGTCAGTTTTGAAAGCTCACCCGAAACCGATCATGCCGTATCGTTACTCGTGCAAAAGAAATTACTACACGCCGATCGGTTACATCAGACCTTGGAAATTCAACCCCCTGTTTTCCGGGCCTATGTCTTTTCAAATCCGGAGATCGATATTGATTAAATGGCACAAAGCTATTTCATTCCGATCGGCACACAACGTACTGAAAATTTGATCGTCAACTCACGGTTTATTACTACCGTCGGGCATGTACGAAATACGAATGAAGTGAAGGCATTTCTACAGCAGATCCGCATAGAGATGCCTGATGCCCATCATCATGTCTATGCTTTTCGTATTGGATACGGCAATAGCACACTTGAAGGTATGAGTGATGACGGTGAGCCATCTGGCACCGCGGGGCCTCCGGTATTGACAGTGCTACGTGGCTCCCCGATCGGCGACGTGATCATCGTCGTGACTCGCTACTTTGGTGGAACAAAGCTCGGCACGGGTGGATTGGTACGCGCTTATACCGAATCGGCTCAAATTGCCTTACAAACACTCCAGACTGAAGAAAAAATCGATAAGGCGCTTTTGGGAATTGAAGCGCCTTACCCTTACTATGAACAGATCAAACGACTGATCCATGAACATCACGGATCTATTGAAGATGAGACATTTACCGTCAATGTCGCTATCCTAACACGTTTTGCGCTGATTCATATTGATCCGTTTACTCATGCGTTACGAGAATTGACCGCCGGACAGGTGATCCCGATCGAATTTTAGTTATTCCTCATCTTGAAGTTGATTGGCGATAAATTGACGGACTTTAACCAATTCGGGATGACGTGGCGAAAGTGCTTCGGCGCGCTTTAAATATTCGCGTGCCGCGTCATGTTCGTTATTCTCAAACAAACACCGGGCGATAAACGTCAACAATGGAAGATGCATCGGTGCAACTGTTAGCCCCTTTTTTAGATAGGTGAAAGCCAACTCTTGTTGACCGGATAACCATAAAGCACGTCCTAAATTGTCCAGCACATCGGGATCTTCTGGGAAAAATGCAACCGCGTCTAACAGATGTTGAATCGCTGCTTCATGTGAATTGCCGTTTAAAAAGCCGCGTGCTAACAGGATATACGCATCGATATAGTGTGGGGCATCCGCAATCACATCTTCTAAAAATTCTAGATCAAATTTGCTTAAACGCCCCCCGGCATTGACTTTATCGGTAATTTCTCCAAATACTTGTTCAAATTCGGGATCTTCAGCCATTAAAGTAAGATGCTCAATATCTGTATAAATCGTGAGATCTTCGGTCAAATGGCGCGCCGCTTCTAATTGTTCCAATGCCGCGTCATGTTCATCCGCAAAAATATAGGACACTGCAAGGCTCAATCGTAAATCTGGACGTTTGGGATGTTGGTCTACCGCGTTTTCTAGGATCTCTAGGGCCGGTTCGATCTCATCGACGTTCATCAGACTGTCAGTCACTAAACGAATCTGTTCACCTGTCGGATCACTGTTTACTAAGGTTTGGAACTTTCCCCAAAATAACGGCATATCGACTTCTGCCAATAAGAGAAGTTGCGCGGTCAACAGATTTGGTTGGGACTCTTTGGTTAAGACAATCGCTTGTTCATAAGCTGCGATGGCTTCCCAAGTGATATAGTGATCGGTGTAATCATCCGGGTCGATTAGGATAAACTCCTCAATTTTCCACCCGTTCAAGTCCATTAACGGCAATAATTGACCATACTGTACATACAAATTCGCGTGATCTACCCCCGCGTCAAATGCCCGTTGAAACGCATCAACCGCTCCTTGCAGATCGCCGCGTGTCCGGTATAAATTGGTCAACATCAACCAGATTTGAGAGTCATCAGCGCGTGTTAACAACGTCTCTTCAAGTAGATCAATCGCGAGTTGTGATGCACCTGTTGCATAAAGCGCATCCGCGAAAATGGTTGCGGCGATTGTGCCACTAAATAAACGTAATAGGCGGTCGTAAGCATCGGACAAAGATAAATCACTGGAAATGAAACCAGGCAATAATCCACGCGCAACTGATTGCACAATCGTCCACATGGCAAAATCGGATGAGGTGTCCCAATGATGGGTTAAAATCTGATCGAGTTGTTGCTCGAAATCTACAGGTTTTCCCCATAGATGAAAGTTTAATGCCAATTCCCATTGTGTGAGATCGCGCAAGAGTGCTTCTGGAAGTTCGTTCGTTACCGCTTGATATTGGTTGTAGACGGGTGAACGCAACTCTGCGCCTAATTCACCGGCGATCTGAGTTGCAGCTTCCGGTAACCAATTGAGGATCTCAACTAAGGTTGGCGCTGTGTATGAGAAAGTCACGATCTCTTCTGAATTTCCGAGATCATTCTCTAGATCAATCTCAAAATTCCATCCATCCTCACCTTGATTTAGACGACTCCAAAGCCCGACATTATCGTCAAGGCTCTCAATGTGCCAATCGTCTACACCAAATTGCGAATGCGAAAGATCCCATTGATAAGCGGACGGATCGCCGTCTAAACGGGCAAAAAGGCGATAAACCATGATCTCTTGCCATTGTTCTAAGAGCAAAGCCAAAACGGTACTAAAACCTAAGGCAATTTCTGGTTGTTCTGAACTTATGGTCGGCCACATGCCAATACGTATACTACGCTGATTTTGAATGGTCTTGGCTAAATTTTGAACCGTGCCGAAGATCACACTTAAATTAGGGGAAAATAGCTCCGTTTTTCGGAGAGTCATTAATTTTTGAGCGTAATTTTGCATCCGATTACTCCTCCTAAAAATTAAAACAAAACACCCTGCCATTTTACCTGACAGGGTGTTTATCTGTGAGCGGTCGGCCGAAATTAACCGCCGATCACCGGAATTTGACCCGTATCCCCTGATAAGGTGATGAATGCCGCTTGTACCCATCCAAAACCGAATGAGGCGCGGATTTGTACCCAATTAAAGTCCGCAGTCCGTGCGACAACATCAACTTCCACCGGCCCGGTGATCTGACCAACCGTGCCTAAGGTTAAATTGGGAGCTGCATAGATCAACACATTTGCGCCGTTGATCACGCCACGCGGTGTCGCCACTATGCCTACCACACCACGAATGATCGGAAGGCGACTGCCATCACCACGGAATAAGGTAAATTCGCTGTTGACCCATCCTTGCCCGAATGTGCCTTGTACCAGATACCAGACCCGATCAGGTGCAATCCCTAATACGGGAAGTTCTGTTCCACCCGCAACCGTCGCTACGGCTGTGTATTGTGCGCCGGGGCCGCTCCGAACATTCAAGAAACCCGTGTTGATCACGACGCGGGGAATCGCTAGGGTCGCTACCCCCGGTGGGACACTAATACCGCTTGTACCTCCGGTTGAAGTCCCCGGTTGTTGGAATGCCCCTGCCCGTGAAGCTGCTCCACCCTGTTGGCAATAGGGTACGCGGACTTCTCCGGCTTGACGAATGGTTAGCGCCCCAATTTCAACCCAACCGAAATTTCCACTAGAAAGTTCGATCTTTAACAGATCCCCGACACGATCTAAAACGTAGGCTTCGTCAAAGGCCGAAATGAATAAGCCGCCATTGGGGCCAGAGCCGTCTGGGCCGCGTTTTAACTCAAGATCTTGTTGAGCAATGGCAACACTTAAGGTACAACCGTAGGGACGCAGACGGGTCTTAGATGCCTCGACCCAACCGCTAAGCCCTTCTGGAGTCGAAATTTGTAACCATTGGATGCCTTCGGCAAAAGTCGCACCATTGATCGTGAAGATAATGCCGGGATCAGGGCCAAGCATGGTTAAGTTGACAGCGTTGATCGTCGGTTGGGCGCGTAACGGGTGTTCGATGATGATAGAAGCACCAAATTCACGACGATTCGAGAAACCTAAATCTACTGCGGTGTCATCATTGGGGGTTGTCCCTGGCGCGGTGAACGCTAAAGAACGCGGATCAACCGCAGGCGGAGCATCGACAAAGGGGACATTGCTAAAATCACCACGCGGTAGTACATATTGAGCATTCACCCAACCTGCACCGACCACCGTCGATACTTGATACCAGACCCGATCTTGGGCAACCCCTAGAACCGGTAATGCTGTTCCGCCGACCACCGTCACCAGTACGCTATATTGGATGCCGGGCCCGGTGCGAACATTTAAAAAGCTTGTGTTGACCACCATGACCGGGGCAACAAATGAGGCACGTTGCGCGGCAATTTGACTCACCGGAAAAATTGCCGTGAGCAAAGCCACCAATACAACGAGCGACAGAACTTTGGCTCTTGTTTTCATAGGTGCGCCCTCCTTCTTCGAGCGTCTTTTTAGCCAAAAGTATAAACCTTACAAACCAAGTATAGGGGCAAAAGCCAATATAGGCAAAATATACTCACGCAAGCGCAAGACAATCACTTTAAGAATCGCGGCAGCGGCTAAGACCAAAAAATAATTCGGCGACAGCGGCAACGTGGTTAGAGGGATCGTAAGATTACGCTCTACAGTCGAAAACCCAACACGAAACCGCAAAAACACGCTCAAACCGGATGCTCATCAAATACTCCTAAAAACACCATTCATGCTAGACAAAGCATAGCACGGATGAGCGAAAAATTCGTAACATTTGTCACGACTTTTTGCTACGAGTTTTGAAACGATCCCGTAATCCGCCTTATCGTCTGGCAAGCGTAGGTTAAGCGTAGGTCAAAGAGCGTTGATCGTGAGCGGCATCTGATGTTATGGTAGAGCTATAACGATGTTGAGGAGACTTATGATGAAAAATGTACTGACCTTGCTTGCGTTAGCGTTTGGTTTGTTGGGGATGTCACAAATTTTAGCGACCGAAGAAGAGTCTGTGCCGATCTGCACATTAGGCGGCACTTGCGAAAGTCAAACTTGGGGCGTTGATGCCGCCACTATTGCCGATTATCCCGCGCCGAATGTAAACCCTTTACCTGTGAATGAGCAACGCTTGTATGATCGGCGTTATCGTCGGGTCACGACTCCGGTTGATATTTTTGATGTACCGAATGGGAATATCGTTGGGGGATTGCCCGCGGGTTTTAACTTTGTGACCGTGTTAAACGAACAAGACGGTTGGGCGCAAATTGACACCAATAAATGGGTGCGGGCGGACGCACTTAACACCGATGTCGCCCTCTCACGTTTTACTGGAATTATGTTACCAGAAGAACCGCTGCCTTACACTGTGGCTTGGGTACTCACGCATTTACGGGCGGCCAAAACCCCCGGCGGCGCGGCCTCGGATGCAAATCCGTTCCTATGGCGCTATACCCTAGTGAGCATCTATAGCACTGTTGAAGTTGACGGTTGGCGGTGGTATCAGATCGGTGAAGATCAATGGGTGAAACAAACGCAAGTGGCGAAAGTGTTACCCGTCGAACGGTTTGACGAGATCGATACCGAACGTTGGATCAGCATTGACCTGTATGAACAAGTCTTGATCGCCTATGAAGGCAATCGCCCGGTGTTTGCTACATTGATCTCATCAGGGTTGGAAAAATGGACAACGAATGAAGGCCTGTTCCATGTCTATATCCGTTATCCACGCACGATTATGAGCGGTGCAGACGGGTTGCCAGAGTTCTACTACCTTGAAGAAGTCCCGTGGACGATGTATTACGACAATGACATCGCGATCCACGGTGCCTATTGGCATGATGGTTTCGGTTATCGTCGGAGTCGCGGATGTGTGAACGCTTCGATCACCGATGCCGCTTGGTTATATGAATGGTCTGCACCAGAGTTTGATTTTAGTGTCGCAAATGACACGGGACCGGCGATCTACGTCTATAGCAGCGGTGATTATCGCTAATTTAAGGAAGGGATGAGGGATGCGCCATGAAAACGACGATCAAGATCTATCAAATTGCGTTATTGGTGTGGTTATTGATGGTATCGATAGCGGTAGCACAAGAACAACACTGCGATGATTGCGGGATTTCGAGGGCTGAAATCGAGGCGCATCCCGAACCCGATGTTACCGCTTTGCGCTACGATGAACGGGTATTACATGACCGGGCCTATAAACAGGTGATTGGGCGGATTGATATTTATGATGCGCCTAATGGCAATATTCTACGTTCGCTGGATGCTGGCTTTAACTTCTTGACCTCTATCAATAGCGTAGACGGGTGGACGGAAGTCAATCAAGGTGAATGGGTTAAAACTGAACATTTGAGAAATTCTAACGGAGTCATCTCGTACTTTACCGGGGTGTTGTTACCAGAAGAACCCTTGCCCTATACGATGGCTTGGTTATTGGTCAACCTATATCCTAGCAAAACGCCGGGGGGTGAGCCGAATGAAGCTGAATACCCGTTGACCTATCGTTATACCCGTGTATACATCTATGATATGGTGGAAATTGATGGGTGGCGCTGGTATCAGATCGGGGTGGATAAATGGGTGCATCAGACCCAAGTTGCCAAAGTGCAGCCGATCGAACGTCCAGAAGGAGTCACAACGGAACGATGGATCGCGATCGATTTATATGAGCAGACCTTGATCGCTTATGATGGTGATACGCCCGTATTTGCTTCATTGATCGCTACAGGTTTACCGCGTTGGCCCACTCGTGAAGGGATCTTTAACATCTATTGGCGGCGCTTGCGCGAAGATATGTCTTGGGGAACGCCCGGCGATGACTTCTATTATTTAGAGGAAGTGCCGTGGACGATGTTCTTTGATGAAGGACGTGCGATCCATGGTGCCTACTGGCATGACGGTTTTGGGTATCGGCGGAGTCATGGATGCGTTAATCTGTCGATCACCGATGCTAAATGGCTCTTTGAATGGGTCGCGGAGGGGATGGGATCACGGGCATCCGCAGACATTGAGGAAGGCCCCAATGTCTACGTGTATAGCAGTGGTGAATATCAATAAACTGCAAAAGGTCAAAGGCCCATTAACCTTTGACCTTTTTTAATTCTTCAGCCCCGATCGGCAATTTGACGGTAAACGTCGTTCCTACATTTAATTCGCTATGGACTTCGATGCTGCCATAATGATGTTGAATAATGCCATAACTGATGAATAAGCCGAGTCCGTTGCCGTCCTCCTTGGTCGATACAAAGGGTTCAAAGATCGTCTCCACGATGTCCGCGTGAATGCCTTTGCCGGTATCGCTCACGGTGATCACAATCTCACGGGCTTCTTGGCGCGTGTTGATGGTTAAGCGCCCTCCGGTGGGCATCGCTTCACTTGCATTGATCACAAAATTCATAAAAACCTGCTCAAGGCTGTCTTTGCTACCCAACACCAACGGCAAAGGATCGAGATTCAAATCGATCTTCTGATTTTGCTGTTCCATAGACTTACGGATCAAGGCGATCACGTTTTCGATCACTTCGTTGATTTGGATCGGTTCTGGGGTAAACGAGACTTGAGAATGATCTTTTCCGGTGAACTCTAAAAGACGTTGTACGATGCGATGGATTCGATCAACGCATTCTTGTGCAATCACAATATCACGTTGATCGATGGGATTTTGCGCTTGAAGATCTTCAAGCATATTGTCAAGGTTCACCCGAATCGGAAATAGCGGATTGTTGATCTCATGGGCAATGCTGGCGGCTAAACGTCCAACGGAGGCTAATTTCTCCGAACGGATCAACATATTTTGGGCGGATTGTAAATCGCGGGTGCGTTCTTCTACCGTCACTTTTAGACGCGAGGCGTAATTGGCTTGCCATTGGTAAAGCTCCGCATTTTTAAGCGCTAAAGCGGCTTGCCGGGCGATGCCATTGGCTAATTGTCCGTGATTGCTATCGTAAGGGATCTCCTCACTGAGGATACACATCACGATCTGCAATAATTTGTCTCCTTCATCGCTGTATTGCAAAGGGACGACTAAACCGTTGGGCAAATTGGGAATCAGCGGCGACTCGGATGACCAGATAATCTCATGGCTTTGTGGGAGAATTTGGTCGATAAACGCTTGATGGTCAATTTTGGGGAGGGGTTTATCTTCTGATTTGAGATGCTGTAATAAATGGGTGATGTTTCCGGTGCGATCTAAGCGATAAATAGTGGTCGCATCGCCGGGAAGCAGTTCTAATGATAGGCGTAAGATCAAGTCTAAGACTTGATCAAGTTCAAGGTATTTGCTTAACTCTTCACTGACCCGTAAGAGGGCCTCTAACTCATGGGTGCGGCGTTGTAGTTGGCTTTCTAATTTACGGGCGCGCATCTTACTTTCGGCCCGGGCCATGAGTTCGCGCCAGTGAAAAGGCTTTCGGACATAATCATCCGCGCCGAGATTGAGACCTTGCACGGTGTCGGAGATTTCGCCGTGGGCGGTCATCAAAATGGTTGGGATGCTGGCAGTGAGGGGTGTTTCACGTAATTGACGTAACACCTCAAAACCATTGAGGCCGGGCATTCGCACATCTAATAGGATAAGATCGGGAAGCAGCTGTTTAGCGGTTTCAAGGGCGGCATGTCCGTCATGAACAGAATGCACGCGATAGCCTTCATATTCAAAGACACGTTGTAAAAATAAGGTGGTGGCTGCGGTATCATCGGCAACTAGAATCGTGGCGTTGGGTGTGGTCGGCATATCCGTCTCTCTTGATGATCCTAAATTAAGACTAGCAG
Organism: Anaerolineae bacterium; assembly: GCA_025454525.1. GTDB lineage: Bacteria > Chloroflexota > Anaerolineae > Aggregatilineales > Phototrophicaceae > JALOOG01. The sequence goes on from JALOOG010000015.1 coordinate 15,779, forward strand.
TTGGGTTTCATGGAGCTTAATGCTACAATCATCCGTATCGACTGTTCACAATAACCAGAAACCCATGAATACACAGATTAAAGAATACGGGCGTTCGATCGCACTGGGCGCGTTGATGGGAGTCATGCTGGCAGTGGTGTTCGCCGCGGGTTTTGTCATGCGAGACATCATTCAAATCCCAGATTTGGCTGCAACTGATGCAACAAACGAGTATCCATTATTGGATGAAGTCAACACCTATCTTGAACGCTACTACTTGCGTCCACTTCCAGATGATACCACAAAACAGTATGCGGCTATCAAAGGAATGTTAGAGTCGTTGGAAGATCGCAATACCTTTTTTATTGAACCACCGGTTGCCCAAAGCGAGTCGGATGCATTGGCTGGGACGTATGGCGGGATCGGGGTGCAATTACAACGCTCCGAAATGGGGGATTATTTGCTCTATCCATTTGAAGATAGCCCGGCAAAAGCGGCTGGAATCATGGATGGGGATATTTTGGTTGCCGTTAATGGAACGCCGATCGAGATCACCAGCCAACAAGACGCGATTGATCAACTGTTGCGCGGTGAAGTGAAAGATAATAACGGCGTTGAGATCACGGTGCGGCGGATATTGGGTGACACCAATGAGGAATTTACCGAATTTATCCCATTTGGTGTGATTAATGTACCGTCGGTGATCTGGCGGGTATTGACCGAAGATCAACGGATCGGTTATGTGCTGATTTTGCGATTCACGAATCGTACCCCGGATGAGTTGGAAATTGCGTTAAGCGATTTGCGCGCACAGGGTATTCAAGGGTTGATTTTGGATCTACGAAACAATGGCGGCGGGTTGTTACAAGAATCCGTTGAGGTTGCAAGTAAATTTTTAGAAGGCGGTGTTGTATTATATGAACAGCGACGCGACTCTGAAAAAGAATATCCGGTGGTGGGTGAACCGTTGATGCCAGATGTGCCGATGGTGGTGTTGGTGAATCAATGGACGGCGAGTGCGGCCGAATTGGTGGCGGGTGCGCTGTTAGATCGGGAGCGTGGGATTTTGATCGGACAACAAACCTACGGTAAAGGCACGATCCAACAGATTTTTGAGTTAGGCGATCGATCATCGATTCATGTGACATCGGCGGAATGGTTTACCCCGAATCGAAATAAAATTGATGGTGTAGGATTGTCTCCAACGATTGCGATGATCCCGGATCCCAATGGCCGGGATGTGGAGATCGGAGAAGCGATTCGCTATTTACAGCAAACATTTTCAGACTGACTAGGATGTAAGTTATGACGGGACGTAAGATCGTCACACGGAATCGCAAAGCGTCACACGATTATCACCTCATGGATACGTATGAGGCGGGGATCGTGTTAACAGGGACGGAGATTAAATCGATTCGCGCTAATCAGATCAACATCGGTGAGGGGTTTGTACAGGAACAAGGTGGTGAGTTATGGTTGATGGGTGTGCATATTACCCCCTATAAACAAGCGAGTCGCTTTGATGCCGTCGATCCGTTACGGCCGCGAAAATTGTTGTTGAAGAAAAAAGAGATCGCACGGGTGATCAGTCAATTGCGCGAACGGGGATATACTGTTGTGCCGACGATGATCTACTTAGAGCGGGGTCTTGCAAAAGTTGAAATTGCATTGGCCAAAGGTAAAAAGCTGTATGATAAACGCGAGGCGCTTTCAAAACGAGATTCTGATCGGGAAATTCAACGTGCATTAAAGGATCGGTATTAGATGTTTCCTCAATCCATTCGTGCTATCAATGCTCTGGCTGATGACGAAAAGCGTAAGATCTATAGCTTGTTGCTGCCAGAATGGTTAGGAACCAGTTACGGAATCGATTTGCAGACCCTAACACGTAATGGATTGCCGGCGGTGTTTTTTCGTTACGTACCGGGTAGTCGGGCGGTGGAGATCAGTGTGAAACGGCATCCAGCGGATATTGATCCGATCTTGTATCTGCACATGGCCGATACCTTTAATCATCAGTTGATCGTGTTATTGACGGTGGTGAACGATCCGGATGCACCGCGTTTTAATACGGATGTGGATGTGCATGGGATGCCTACCCACTTTGGAACTAGCGGCCGGAATCTGTTTGCTGAACAGGCCGCAATGGAGGCCGGACTTGCTCCGGGTCAAGTGCGGGCGGGGTTACGGGTTTTTAAACAATCCGTGCCGATTTTTGAGCAGTTTGTCGAGAAAATGGGTTATGATCTCTTTTTGATTGAACCGTTAGCCTATCATAACGCCATTATTTTTGAACGATACGGATTTAGTTATTTACGTGGTCATAGTGAAATGCAGCGTATTCATCGTGAGTTTCAACCGGGGGGGACTTTGTATCGTAAATTGACACCGGAAAATGTGTTTCGACAACCGGATGCGTATCAGACCATTCGTCGGCGATCTTGGGCAATCCATGATGGGATCTTAGGACACCCTTTTACAGGATTTCAGATGTACAAACGTATCGGCACTCATGCAAATATCAATACTTTTCCTGATGCAAAATGGTAAAAAAAGACGTGATGGAACCACCATACATTAGTGCGGATGCGATCCGCACCACTTTAGACGACTTGTTAAATACCACCACTCGCCGGGGACGAAGCCCGTTAGATGCGCTGACGCTCGTTGATGAATTTTTGAGTGATCCCAGTTTGCCGCGGATGGAAAATTCGCGCGTGTTTGCGATCAACTCGATCCTGCTAAACTTGATTACACAAGAATTTAAAGAACAGCGACGTATCCATCGGCTGTCTACGTTAGAAGATAACGCGACGCGCCAGCAACATATCGAAACGATTAAGCAGGACGCGATTGTCAATTCACCTAACTTAATTGCTTGGTCATTGCTGTACTATCACTATGTGGAGGTGGATGTCGATATTTCGCTTGAGTTGTTCGCGGATTGTGTCAGTGTTGATCCGCGCACGATTCGCCGCCGATTGATCTATGCGTTGGAGACACTCACCAATAAAGTGATCGAAGCGGAATGGAATATCCGCAAAAAAATCCAACGTCAATTGTTGTTGGCGAATTTACCCACGATGCAAAAAACGCTATTGTTCGGACGAGAATATGCATTTGAGGAAATGCAAAAACTTTTTGAGAGTGATCTCCCTAAACATATCTTGGTCACGGGGGCAACGGGTAACGGTAAAACCGTGTTTGTGCAGGAATTTTTACGACAACAGATCATGGGCGGTGCGAAAAAGCCAATTGAAGCCTTGGTCTGGTTAAAATCCCCAGGATCACTGCAAGAGATCGAGTCCCAAATTCGGAGTCGGTTACTCACTAAGGAGAATCAGCTTAAGTTACAGCAATATTTTTTGCATTATACAACGATTATCGTCATTGATGATCCGGCAACGATGAAGATGAACGAATGGGATCATTTGTTAGGGTTGTTAAGTGCGGCGACGGTGTTTGTGATCCATGAGACCCATATCGCACTCACAAAACCGATCGTTACACTGAAGATGCGTGAATTGGATGAAGCCGAGACATTCGCGTACCTAGACTCCTTGCCGTATATTGCGGATACCGGTGTTGATCTGGCTAACCAACTTCATTTAATCCGTGAATTGGTCGGTGGTAATCCGTTGGCTTTACGGCTGACCTATGAATCGCTGTTAAATGACGCAAATCCGTTTACGGTGCGAACGACGATTACCGATATTTTCTCACATCTGTTTGTTAACCAGACAGAACAGGCTAAACAGGCTTGGGTGACGATGTTATTGTTGCCCGCAGAAGGGTTTGATCTGAATTGGTGTTATCGGGTTTGGCCGGAATTATCCCACCACGGTATCACGGCGCTGACCAAACAACACATCATGGTCATGACAGACGAACATCAGGCGGTTTTGCAATCAGTCGCACGCACAATCGCGATCGAATACGTGCGAAAAGATCAGGACTTACAAAGCTTTTTACAGACTCAATTGAGTCTGCTTATCGCCTTTATCGAACACGCTCCCCACGAGGGTATTTCGGTGATGGAATGGTTGTTATATACCGAATATCCTGATCTTCCCTATGAAGTTGGCGTTGCTTGGATTCGTTATTTGATTCCCTTGCAAAAAAATAACTACGGTCGATGGTTGACGATCCTTGAGAAAACAAAAAACCGGACGGAATTGGATTTTCAGATCGAATATGGCAGTGTGTTATGGCGGACGCATCGATGGCAAGCGGCGCAACAGGTGTTGGAACACACGATCTTTGAGGCCGGTAAAAGTGGCAGATTTGAACAACAAGCGCGGGCGATGCTTGAATTGGCAACCTTATTCCGGTATTGGAATGCCCTAGATAAAGCGAATGCATTGCTACAATCGGCTTTAGACATCGCGCAGCGATTTAAAGATAACACGCTTGAACGTCATATCGCGTTAGAATTTGCCCAAATCGCACTTCAACAACGCGATGGAACGCTTGCCTTAGAATACTTGACCAACACAACCCCTAGTCCGAAAGGATGGATGTTGACGGCAGAAGCGTATCTGCTATTAGAAAAGCCTAGCGAAGCATTGGCAGCGGCGGACAAAACCAGAAGGTTTTTTGAAAATGACAAGCTCAACCTTGCCTTGAACCAGATGATTACGGGGCGAGCCTATATGCAGAAAAATAACGATGAACTTGCGCTGGATTTTATGTTACGCGCAATCACCTTGCTTGAAACGTTACAATATCCGTTGGTGTTGGCGCGAGCTTGGGTTAACTATGCGGTGTTGTTATCGAAACGCGAAAGCTATGAGAAGGCTTATGAGTTTTTGCTGAAGGCGGAAAAAGTACAAACGGAACTTCATGATGTCTATGGTTTAGCGCTTACCCGTCATAACCGGGCGATTGTGAATATGGATCGTTGATCGTCTTCAAAATTCGGCTAAAATGCGCTTTTTGCCTATTTAGGAATGAGTATAGGTATGGAAACACAAAGGAAACGGGTGCTTTCTGGGATTCAACCTTCTGGAAATTTAACCCTTGGAAATTACATTGGTGCTTTGCGGCAATGGGTAGCGGAACAAGCGGTTTATCAGTGTTATTTTTGTGTGGTAGATCTGCACGCAATCACCGTCCCACAAGACCCGGCTGAATTACGTCAAAAAACGCGGGAAGTGGCAGCGCTCTATCTCGCGGCGGGGATCGATCCAGAACGTTCGACGATCTTTATCCAATCGCATGTCTCAGCGCACGCGGAGTTAGGTTGGATGCTAACTTGTTTAGCCCCGCTGGGTTGGTTGTATCGCATGACCCAGTTTAAAGACAAATCAGCTAAACAACAACAAGAGTCGGTTGGCGCGGGATTGCTCAACTATCCGACGCTTATGGCGGCTGATATTCTGTTGTATCAGGCGCACGCTGTCCCGGTGGGTGATGATCAACGGCAACACTTGGAATTTACCCGCGATCTGGCCCAACGGTTTAATCATCATTACGGTGAGACCTTTGTGATTCCAGAAGTGATGATCCCAAAAGCCGGCGCACGCATTATGGGTTTGGATAATCCCAATGCGAAGATGAGCAAAAGTGAAGCTTCTGAATATCACGCGATCTATTTGACCGAGACTCCTGAACAATCGAAGAAAAAATTGATGCGGGCTGTCACCGACTCGTTTGCAGAGATTCGCTTTAGTGATGAGCCGGAACGGGCCGGAGTTAATAACTTGTTGACGATCTATGAAGCGTTGAGCGGACAAACGCACGATGCGATCGAAGCTCAATTTGTCGGAAAAGGCTATGGGGATCTGAAAAAAGCGGTCGCCGAAGTGGTGAATGAGACTTTAAACCCGATGCGATCACATTACCAAAAATTGACCCAAGACGCGGGTTACTTAGATGGGATCTTAGCAAGCGGTGCGGAACGCGCACGAGAACGGGCTGAACAAACGCTTGATCTGGTGCGGGAGCGAATGGGGTTTACGATACCTAAGCGCTAATTAAATGTGAGGTATGTTTTCCTCACCCTTGACCCCCCTGAAAATCGCGTGTACTATGTTTATAGTCTCTGCTCCATTCGTCTAGGGGCCTAGGACGTAGCCCTCTCAAGGCTAAAACACGGGTTCGAAACCCGTATGGAGCAAAAAAAGCCGCTAATCAGCGGCTTTTTTTATCTCTGTAATTGTTGTTCTGGTGTTACCCGTATCTCAATTTGTGAGCGGATCACCCGGACTTGATAGGTCGGTTGACGATAGGTAGAAGGCCCATGTACCACCGATCCGTCTCGTAAATTAAAGACTGAATCGTGCCATGGACACTGCACACACTCGCCCTTGAATGTGCCGCGTTCAAGTGGGCCGCCTGCATGGCTACAAACCGCGCCAATCGCATAGATCCCGCCGTCCTCGCGATAAACGAGAATTGCTTGATCGTTGATCATGACTCGCTTTGATTGTCCTGCGCTTAGCGAGTCCGCGGGTAAAACGGCTGTCCAACCTTCTGGTTTCGGTGTAGTGGGCGCGTGATTCACACCCACCCGAAAACGATAGACCAATTCTCCGCCTAACCATGCTGAAAAGGCTAACCCGCTAAACGCGATCAACGAAAATCCGATCCCTTGACCACGCTCTCCCCGTTCACGCGCTCGAAGCGATAATATATACAATGCTAAACCGATTGAATTGATTGCGGCGTGAATTAGGCCAAAGGAAGCAGCCTCTTTTTTAATGGTGGAGTAATCGGTCATGCCAGCCAGCGCGGTGGGAACCGCGGAGACCGTGCCGATTTTGGTGAGGGTGTCCGCCATATCTTGATGACGCGGTGAACGAGTAAACAAGGAAAGCACATCAAAGACCGTGCCTAACAACCATGATCCGATCGTGAGGTCGGTTAAGATCGGGTGCAAAGGATGGCCGATCCAAACGCCATGTAAAAAGTCCGCGATCCGACGCAATGGTGTACCGCCTGCTAAAATCCACCGATGGATAGTGGATTTTAAGGTGTGTGCGGTGGATGCGATTCCGGGAATGGTATCCAGAATTTTGTGGATGTGGTCGAATAGGACACTGAGTTTCATGATCGGCTCCTAGACGGCATCAGGTAGACTTAATTCCGGGGTGTAATAGATTTTAGCGATCACCCCGGCCTCTTTGGCGGCGGCAAAATTACGGTTAAAACTGCCTGTGCCAAAATAACAATCGGTACAAGTGGCTGGATTGATCAACAAAGCGGCGGTTTCATCGTCGATAGGATGCGGGCTTAAAGCGATCGTCCAATCACTACGACCGAGACGCAATAATTCATCGATTTCAGTCTGAAGCACGGGTAAATCACCCGATAATAGCAGGATCGCGGTATCTTCATCATGTAACCCCTTAAAACAAGCGCTGTCGAAATTGAGGGGTTGTTGGTCATCAAAGCGTGGATCATGGATCACTTTCACACCGACATATTGACGGGCAATCACCAAGATTTTCGGATCACGGCTGATCACAGCAACTTGTCGGAATTGAAAATCATGCAAGAGGGTCGTTAAATTGCTACGAAGCAGTTGTAAAGCAGCGGCTTGCTCCCGCCGATCATTGGATTGTCTAATGTGCAGAATGGCCCATATGTTCATCTTTAACCTCTTTCGTTATACACTTAGACAGAATAGCTTCCCAAAATAATCTACCCGTGAGAGAATAATGAAATTACAATCGCTATGAATGAGAGGTCAGTTAGATGAATCCGGTTTATTCTGCTTATTTCGCCGATCCGTTTGTTTTGCGTCATGAGGGTGCCTATTATGCGTATGGGACTGCACCTGCATCAATGGAAGGCGCGCAATTTCCGATCTTATATTCGCAAGACTTACATCAATGGGAGCAGGTGGGATGGGCATTACAACCTCGTCGTGGCCGTGAATTTTGGGCCCCGGAAGTGGCGTATCATGCAGGAAAATTTTATCTGTATTACTCTACAAGTGGCGTAGAAGGCCAAGATCATCAGTTATATGTGGCGGTCAGCGATACCCCCACGGGGGTATTTCAAGAGATGGGACAAGCCCTTGTTCCCGATGAACCGTTTACCATTGACGCACATCCCTTTCAAGACAGGGATGGTCAATGGTACTTATACTATTGTAAAGACTTTTTGACACTAGATGATGATCATCGCGTGGGGACGGGGATCGTCGTGGATCGTCTGATTGATATGACTCGTTTGGCAGGTGAACCAAGCTTGGTGGTGCGGCCGTATGCAGATTGGCAATTGTTTCGTGCGGCGCGGTCTATGTACGGTGGGATCTACGATTGGCACACGGTAGAAGGTGCGGCTGTGTTGCATCATGAGGGACGCTATTATTGTTTTTACAGCGGCGGTGCGTGGGAATTGGAGAATTATGGTGTGGCGTATGTGATTGCGGATCATCCAATGGGGCCCTATCAGCGCCCTGATCCGGCGGATGTGCCGATTCTCAAGACGATTCCGGGGCTACAAATTGGGCCGGGACATAATTCGTTTACGATCGCGCCAGAGGGGGGGACGGCCATCGTCTATCACGCATGGGATAGCGCGATGACCGCCCGCCGGATGTGTGTGGATCGCTTGATCTGGCAAGCGGGTAAACCGCGGTTAGCTTTGCCGTTGACGTAAAATTAAGGCGATGTCGTCTAACTCGGATGGAAGTTCAGGGAGAGCGAAGGCCGTTTTGCCATAGGTTACTTGAGCGGTCAATTGATCGAACAGGATTCCATGTGTGGTTTCCCACAATTCGACCTGATACTCGCCATCCGTTAGGACATAAGGAATATGGACATGGACACCGCTTAAACTTGGTGGATTTTCAAGACGGGTATCGCGCAATAACCATAACAACGCGGTTTTACCGTCGGTACAACCAGTTTTGAGAATCCCCGGTTTACCTAAGCGGAGTCCATTGATCGGACGACTGTTAAAATTTACCCAATCAACTGCGGTCGCAAAGCGGGCTAAGCCTAACAAATTTTGGCGAAATTCGGGTAATAACCAATGCGGTTGTGTGTATGGCCACCGCATTCCAGAACCCGCTCCACCTGAGATCAAATGCGCCCAACTGAGATGATGGTGATATTTTTGATCGAGCGTAAGATCGCTGATCCATTGATCAATCGGGCCGGATTCGGTGTCTAAGTATGGGCGAGTACGATGAATCGCTTGTAATGAGAGTTGTACCCCATCGATCATTTCCTCCGCGCCTTCAATGGCATCAATCGGGGCGCGGATGCCAAGTCCGACGTAGAGATGCGTATTTGCAAAATCAAGTTCTGGGTGATTGTAGATCACATTGCCTAATTTGCCGGAGGGCGTGGCACTAGCAGATGAGACGGTGAGCATGTGAGTACGTCCCCACGTCTTGACTTCAAGTTGACGGACAAAGGTCGCCATTTCGGTAATGTAAGCTTCGATTTCTTCGGGAGTCGCGCCCCAATAGAGTTCAATCTCGTTCATCAGATCCCATGCGAGGATATTGGGTGATCCGCCCCAACGTTTGATCACAAATTCCCAGCGCTGTTTGTGGGCAGCGATGCTGTCGGGTGAAGTTAACCAATCGTGTTTGTGTTCAACCACGCGCTGATAAGAATAATTGGCCCAATGATGGACTTGCCAAAAAGTATCATAGGGAGTTAGTAGTAAATAAAGCCCATGGCGTTCGGCTAAATGGATAAATTCATCCCAAAAACGCACAACATTCGGAGAAAACTCCCCCGGTGCGGTCTCTAAGTAACCGGCTTCAAATTGGGCGTATTCCAACATGATCCGACTGGTGTTGATGCCATGTGCGCGTAAATCTTTGATGTAGGCTTCCGTTTGTGCTGTGGAGGATGACTCTAATAACTCGACCAGACCTGGCCAAGTGATCGCATCGTTATGCCCGATGATCACAAAACCTTGTGCGATCTCATCTTGGAAGTAACGCCCGTTGGGTGCGACGGAAATATAGCCCTGATATTGCGGTAAAACGATGGTTGATTGACTGGGTAAAGATAAAGAAGAAGGTAACATAAAGTCGTTTCCTCACACACGTAAAATCGTGTGTCATCCAAACATAACGCTATGTTACAATCGTTTGCAACTTAAGAAAAGAGGGAATTTATTAAGGTTTCAATGCCGGAGAAAACAGTTTCTCCGGCGTAAAAATTTATGTTGGTCTTTGGCGGTCAGTCTACATAACCGTTAGCGGTTTTAACCGAGTAGGGGTAACGGCGAGAGGTGATCTGCCCATGGCCTAATGTGCCGTGGATCGTGCCGTTAACTGGGGCGGCATGGTGTGAAAAATCGTTCCATGTGACTTCGGGTTCATTGAGTAACCAACGATTCACCCATTCTACGCCTTGCATCACCGAATGATCCATGTTGCCGATCTCATATTGCCATGCGCCAAAACGTCCCCGGCTGTAGATCTGATGATCGCTTAAATACGGTTGGATCGTGCCTAATGCGGCATTGCGATCAAGCGTTGGCACGGGATAACTGTAATCTACGTCGATCAGATAAGTGGTTTCGATCCGATCAAGATCAGCAGGTTCAATCAATCCCGTGTTTAAAAAGCCTTCGATCACCCGATCGATGATCGTGGCCTTGTCTTCTTCCTTGTGTGGGCTGTAACTGGTCTCGGAAAGCAACAGGAAGTTGTTATCCGGATCAGGGACGATGTATGGTGAATAATTCGACAAATAGGTGACGCGGTAAAAGGGCGCGTGATCCTCTGGGAAGTAAAGCCAACATTTTTCACTGGGACAAGGGCGCTGAATCCCAACTCCGACGATCAAACCACTGGAGTGATGTAAACCTTTGATCGCATCGCGCACGGTATCCGGCGGATTATCAAGGCGCGTGACCAAGAGATCAAGCGGCATGGTGGAGAGCAGTAAGTCGTAATCAACGATCTCACCGTCGCTAAAGTGGATCTGTTTGGCATGTTGATCGATTGTGACAGCGGTCTTGTCTAAATGGAGATGATCGCGGATGTATTTCACAAAGGGTTGGTAGAGTCCCCCTGTGCCACCATACAAAGGATACTTAAATTTATTGTTGGGGCCCCAGCCTTTGTCCGCTTTATCTAAGATGATATTGCCTAAGATCCGCTCTAGATTCGGCATGGCGACTCGTTCACCTAACCAATCGCGACTCATGTGCGAGACCGGGTGCGCCCATACTTTGAAATTATAGGGTTTCATGAAGTATTTGGCGATGCCCGCGCCGAATTGTGCATCAATCAGATCATCAAAGTTTTGGGCGCGTTTGAGTGCATCCGGGTTCTTTTGCGCTTCGATCAACCCCAAAACACATTCTAAGACGATCTCTTTAGGCAGATAGCTGATGTTGTTCTGGAATGGGTATGGTACAAACCGATCCATGATCCACACCCACGCTTCACGCATGATCTCGGTATAATTATCCCCTAACAATTTGTCGACCAGATCGTCAAAATAGGGATAATGCGAAAACATCACATGCCCGCCGATGTCATAGGTGAATCCAGCATCATCGACAAAACTGGTCGCTAAACCTCCGACGTAATTGTTACGTTCGTAGATCGCCCAATTGCGATAGCCTAGTTCTTGTAGACGATAAGCCGCTCCTAGCCCAGTGGGGCCGGCACCTAAGATCACGATCTTTTGTTCAGTATCGGTCTGATTCATATGCTATTCCTTTTTGTTATAAACTTTGTAATACCGGATGGAAAAATTTAATCCGCTACTAGCTTTTGCCGAATAGCAATGGCAGCGGCTTCGGTGCGACTGGTGGTTTTGAGCTTCATCAAGATGTTGCTGACATGCTTTTTAATGGTTGACTGACTCACCGTCAAACGATCGGCGATCTCGGTGTTGTTCATGCCTTTGACGATTAGGGTTAAAACTTCGCGTTCTCTGCCCGTAAGTCGATGTTGCCCGTGATGTTGAGTGGAATCGACCAAGATCTGGGCAGCCTGTTGAGTCAAGACGGAACGCCCGCAATACGCTTCACGGATTGAGCTATTGAGATCATCTAAGGAAACATCTTTGAGTAAATAGCTGATTGCACCTGCTTCGATCGTCTCGCGGACGAGATCTTCGCTGATAAAATTGCTGATCATGATCACACGGATAGCGAGATTGTGTCGTCGGATCAAACGTGTGGCGTGAATGCCGTCCATTTCTGGCATCATAATATCCATGAGTACGACATCCGGCCGTGTTTTATAACATAGATCGACCGCTTCCCGTCCGTTGCGTGCCTCACCGACTAAATGTAAGTCTGAACATAAATGGATCATGCTGGTGATCCCTTTGCGTAAGAGTTCGTGATCGTCCGCTACCAAAATACGAATGACCTCGTGAGGTATCATGTGTGAACTCCTCTCTTTATCCCTATGATAACCAACCTAGCATAGGTTTAGATGAGGAATTTATAAAGATTTTAATATTGCAATACTTTCGGCGCATCCACAGTGCGATTAACGACGGTAGTCGGTAATTCTTGGTGATAGACCCGCGTTGGGATCAAACCACACCCCCCGAAACGTTCCATCACCCGAATTTGCGCGTAGACATCTTCACCACAATGTTCATCTGGGAGTTGTTCCCAAAATTGAAAGCCGCCCGATGTCCGTAATTTTTCGGTGTCGTATAAAACGCATCCCCCGACCCACGCCACTTTGTAAACCTGTTGGGTTAACGGCGTTAGACCAAGATCGCGGGCCACATGCAGGATGTTTGCGGCATTGTGGAGTGGGTAACGTTGCCATTCAACGGTATCTGGTCGGATGATCTCCGGTGTTACCTGTTGATCCCAAAATTCGATCGCTTGTTGATGAGGACGCACGTCATCCAAGTAACTCAGACCTGGCACGCAACAGCCGACAAACCCACACTTGTATTGTTGGATCGCTGTTAACATCCGTTCAAGCGCGTCTGATTCATAAATCAGATCGTCATCTGAAAATAGGATATACTGGGCGTGCGCTTGATCTAACAGAAATTGACGATGTTCCGCTAAACCCCGACGTGGGAGATGTTTATGAACCTCAACAGGATGCCCATGGAAGCGCAACACTCGTAAGACCGTTTGTAGCTCTGAGTTGTCTTTTAAGTCCGATTCTTCGGTTTGATCGGAGATCACAACCCGAAAATCACGGAAAGTCTGACTAATGAGGCTGGTTAAGGTGATCGCTAACGCATGAGCGCGCCGATAGGTTGGAATCAAGACATCAATCTGCGGCATGATCGCTTACCTCGCTTTTCAGACTCGATAAAAATCGTCTACCATAACGCCGATCATAATCAACCAGATCAAAAGCTGCTTCGATCACCGATTCAACCGTCACACCGGCCACAAAACAAGCTTGATGTGTGCAATGCTCCGAAGGGGGATCGAGGATCATCATGTCTTGGCCACACAAGGGGCATTGCATCGTCCAAGACGGCAAAGAACGGTGACGACTCCGATTAAAGTGTCCCCAATTCAGCATATTACCACACCAAAAGATCCCAACATTTGGCGCGTTCACCGCGTTGGCAAGGTGCATCGGGCCGGTATCATTGGAGATCACCACCGCGCTTTGGGCTAATAACGCCGCTAATCCCCCCATGGAAAGGCGTTCACACGCATCAATCGCCGGAAAGCGCATTTCGGCGATCACACTTTCAACCACCTCACGTTCACTAGCGACACCTGTGATCACGACCTGTAGGCCTAAGTTAGCTAATGCATCACCGACTTGCGCGAAACGCTCCGGTGGCCAACGTCGCCGTAAGTCGGATGCGCCGGGATGAATCACCCCATACGATCCCGGAAGAAGATCAGGAAAGACGGCCCGAAATGCCTGATGATCAGCATTTGTTAAGGTGATCAATGGTTCATAGTGATCGGGAATCGCACCTACTAAGCGCACCAGCTCCACTAAGCGCATCAATTCATTTTGATAAAACACGTATGGAATCCAACGATCCAGTTCAGGTGCATCAGGTGTTTTCATGCCGATGTTGAACTTTGCACCCAGATTTTTGAGAAATGGATTGGAATTACGGCCGCCCCCGTGCATCTGAATTGCAAGGTCGAATTGTTCCGTTTGCATTTGTAGGAAAAACGCCGCTAATTCATGCGGATCGGGCGGCGTATCTGGATGATCGGGTTCAACCCGCACTCCATAACTAATTGGGATCACGAGCGCACGATCCACAAAGGACGGGCGCTCTTCGATAAATTTTTTGTGCCATGGACGACCCAGATAGACCATTTCCGCATCAGGATAGGTTTTGCGTAATGCGGACAAAGCGGGAGTCGCTGCCACATAATCTCCGAGTGCGGTCGCCCGTAAAACCGCAATTTTACGGATGTTGGGCAGTATATTCATAAGTCAGTTCCTTTACTGCATTTAGAATATCGATCGGTGTTGCATCGATCACCGGTTGCGAGACATATTGGTGATAAGTGTGGCGTAACAAGACATTGCGACTCTGCAATTCGGGGGGAACGTCGAAATACAAAACGCGATGCGGCACGTTCCAAGGGGTATGTTGGGGATTGGTGTGAGCATACAATACGATCACGGGCGTATTCATCGCCGCCGCGATATGCACAATTCCGGTGTTGTTAGCGATCAACAAGGGGGCCGAAGCAACCAGTCCGATCAACTCCCCTAGCGATAGTTGACCCGCTAGAGAAATCCCATTCACCCCTGTGGCAACTTGTCCACACAGATCGATCTCTGACGTGCTTCCGGTCACGACGATCTGCCAACCTAGAGTGCGGAGTTGTCGGCCGGCTTCAAGGTACTTGGCCGTTGGATAGCGTCGTTTTGATTCGCTCACCCCCGGATGAAGGATCAACCATGCTTGATGCAGATCAAGCCCTAAAGTTTGCATTTTGTGTAGGGATGAGGCGCGTAAACTGGGATCAATGCGGAGTTGTAACTTGGGATCGATGTAATCGACTCCAACAGACTCGATTAGCGCCAGTTGACGTAAGACTTCATGTTGAATCGGGACAAACGGCTCTTGATCGGGTTGCCAATGAGTCAGTAAGCCATAGGGATTTTCACGGCAATACGCGACTCGGATCGGGATATCAGCTAAATAACATAACATCGCGGCCGGCAAGGGATTTTGGCTAAAAACGGTGAAAATAATCGCGCAGTCAAAGGCTTCGGCCTTTAACCGTTCGATCAACGCTTGGACTTGTGCGCTTGCGCCTTGGTAAGCATCGCTTTTGACCCATGGCACTTCAAAGGCGATCACCTGATCGATGTCCGGGATGAATTGGGCGATCTCCGCGCCGATCAGTGAGGTTAACAATGTTAGGCGGATCGTGGGATCAGATTGTTTGAGCGCGTGAAAAGCGGGCGTGGTCATGATCACATCGCCGAAATTGTCTAAACGCACACATAACAGGTTACGTCCTAGCATTTCAATCCCCCACCACTTCGATAAGGTACGGCAAGATCTCAACGTGTCCGCCGAATGATTCGACGAGTTTCGCTTCGGGAAGCGACGCTTTGCGATAATTACCACCTTTCACAAAAACATCGGGTTTTACCACTTTAATCAGCTCATCAGCGGTCTGCTCACCGAACTGCACGACATGATCCACACAATCTAGCGCGGCCAAGACGTGCATTCGATCTTCTAAGGCGGTGGTGGGGGCAGTTCCTTTGACACAGCGCAAGCTTTCATCATTGTTAACCCCGACAATCAACACATCACCAAGGCTTTTTGCCTGTGAAAGATAGGTAATGTGGCTACGGTGTAAATTATCGAAACAGCCGTTGGTGAAGATGATGCGTTTTCCCAGATCCCGATAAGTAGTCACTTGGTGCGAGAGTTCTTCACGGTTGGCAATCACTTTCGAGGAAGGGGTAAAAAACTGGGTTAATTCGTCTTGTGAACAGGTCGCTGTACCTTTTTTGCGAACGACGATATTGGCGGCTGCGGCCGCGATCTCGGCGGCCGTGATCGTTTCGCATCCGCTGGATAGCGCTAAGGTGAGTGCGCTCACATAGGTATCGCCAGCTCCGGCAGCTTGTGAGTCTGGTGTTGCTTTGGCATGAGTGCGATAAGGGGCGCGATCACGCTCAAAGATCACCGCACCTTCTCGATCTAGGGTCAATGCGACGATCTGTGATCCGGTAATCTCCAAGATGCGTTGATGATGCGAAAGGATCTGATCGACTCGTGTGTCGTTCTTTTCTTCGGTGAGTTGAAGTAATCCTACGGCTTCACCATAATTCGGTTTCACCGCCGTGGGTCGGAGTTCGTGGTAACGGGTTAAATGTTTGGAATCCACGATCAACGGCTTTTTGTCGGATTGTTGTAACGTTTTGAGCGTATCGATGAGTCGATCTGTGCAGATCCCATAGCCATAATCAGAGATCAGGATCGCATCTGCATTTGAGTAAAGCTTTTTCAATCGTTCGATCAAATGCGACTCAACTGTGGGTGAAAGTAAGTTGGTTGTACCGTAATCGTAGCGCACAATCAATTGATCACCAGAAAGCACACGCTTTTTAGTCAAGGTTTGTCGAGACGCATCGTAGAAAATGCTTTCGGTATCGACTTTCGCTTGTTTAAGAAGGTGAGAGACGATCTGACCTTCGTGATCTTTTCCGGTGACGGTGAGATAGCTGACTTGTGCGCCCATTAGCGCTAAATTGAGGGCTGCATTGGCCGCACCGCCGGGGACATCTTCACGCGATTGTAAATTGACCACGGGTACGGGGGCCTCACGACAGATCCGAGTAGAGGTCCCTTTAAGGTAGACATCTAACATCAGTTCACCGATCACAATCACTTTTTGTTGTGCAAATTGTGCGATCCACCGCTTCATCGTATCGTTTCCTGTTTCAGGATGATCTGAGAGACTTGATCCCATCCGTCGATCAAAAAATCTGGCTGACTCAGTGGGGTAAACTCCCGTTGTGGGTCATAAGGCTTTTCGATCAAAATGGTCTGACAACCGACTCGGTTGCCCGCTTCGCAATCTGCGGCGATGTCCCCAATCATCCAAGATTGATGCAGGTCGATGTCGAGATCACGCGCCGCTTGTTCTAAGAGTCCCGATTTTGGTTTACGACATGCACATTCCACACGGTAAGCGGCGATCGGTGCGTCAGGTAGATGTGGACAGTAATAAAACCCGTCTAGAGCGATCCCAAAGCGCTGTAATAACGCATTGAGTCGATGTTCTACAGCGATCAAGGCGCTTTCTGCAAATAATCCCCGTGCGATCCCTGATTGATTCGAGATCACGATTAAGGCATATCCGGCTTGCTTTAAATGCCGGAGTGTTTCTCCGGCATTCGGCGCTAACGTGATCAAGGTGGGATCGACGTTATAAGGGATGTCTGGGATCAAGGTGCCGTCTTTGTCGATAAACACCGCTCGGATCATGGCCATGAGGTCTCGGTCATCGGGATCACCATGACTTCTGGGATAATCGTTTCGGCGGGTTGTTGGAGGAGATAGATCACCGTGTCCGCCACATTTTTCGGGTCTTGTAGGTTTGAGAGTGGCGTATCTGGGAAACGATCTAAGATAAATGGGGTCTGCATCCCACCTGCGATCACCGCGCTCACTTTAACCTTGTGTTGACGAGCTTCGACAAACAAGGCATGAGATAATCCCAATAATCCCCATTTTGAAGCATGATAAGCAGACGCATTGGCCCACATGCGTTTCGCGGCGGTGGATGCGATGTTAACAATATGTCCACTTCTTTGTCCGTACATCGTTGGGATCACCGCTTTGGCCATGAGGAACGGCCCGCGCAAATTAACCCCGATCACCCGATCCCATTGTTCGATACTCAATTCATCCAGTGGCAATGTGTGATCGGTGCCGGCGTTGTTGATCAGGATATCGATTCGTCCGTATTTCTGAAGAATCTGTTGGATACCCGTCTCTACGCTGTTCGGGTCGCTCACATCAAGGCGAATCCCCTCACTTACACAGCCGGCCGCGGTGAGCGTTTCGGCAACGCGAGTCGCTTTTTCGTGTTGAATATCGCCACAGATCACAATCGCCCCTTGTTGAGCGAGTGCATGAGCGATCGTCTCACCGAGTCCCTGACCGCCCCCGGTCACAATCGCTACTTTACCCGTTAATGAAGTCATTCGATCCCCTTTCAGTTAGGCGCTTTCGGATTGCATAATGGGTAAGATGCGAACCGTAGAAGCTGTTTCGATCGGTGTTTGTGCTAAGAGTGCGGTTTCTACCAATTCACACAGGATATGTAAGATTTGGATGTGTAACTCTTGGATGCGTTGGGTGTCATACGACGGCACGAGGATATGAAGATCCGCGTGATCGATCAATTCGCCGCCACTTTTGCCTAAAATGGCAATCGTGGTGATGTTTTTGGCGCGTGCTTGCTGGAATGCTTTAATCACATTGGCGGAGTTGCCACTGGTGGACAATCCGATCACCAGATCGCCGGATTTGCCGTAGGCTTCTACTTGACGGGCAAAGACCCGATCATAGCTGTAATCATTTGACCATGCGGTTAAGATCGATGTATCTGCGGTGAGCGCGATCACGGGTAAACCGGGACGCTGTTCATCCATAAAGCGACCAACAAATTCGGCGGCAAAATGTTGCGCTTGTGAGGCGCTACCACCATTTCCACAGATCAACACCTTACCGCCTTCGGTGAACACTTCAGCAATGGCTTGCGCCGCTTTCAGAATCGGCAAGCGCAACAATTCATGGGATTTGCGGATCGTCTCTAGCGATGACGTAAAAGAGCGTTCGATGATCGCAATTTGTCCTTCACCTCTGTTACGAGTCAAGACTTTTTCGTAGAGCGTAGCCACCGCTTGTCCGACTCGCGTCCAAGTAAAATGTGTGCTGACTCGCCGGATCGCGTTTTGTCGGAAAATTTGATGTAATTGTGGTTGGGTCAGGACTTCATGTAGCTTTTCGGCCAAGGTTAACGGTGTTTTGGGAGGGACTAGAAAACCGGTTTTACCGTCCACCACACTGTATTTGATCCCACCCACACGCGATCCAATCACCGGAGTGCCACAGGCCATTGCCTCTAAGGGGGTCATGCCAAAGGGTTCATACCAAGGGGTGGAGACGAATACATCTGCCGCTGAATAGTAATATTTCAGTTGATCGCGGCCCTTGCGTCCGATGAATGTCACCCATTCCCCAACGCCTTGTGTTTGCGCGATCTGCACGAGACGGCCGATCTCTGGGGTTTGAACCGGATCGGGTTGGTCCGAATCACCCCCTACAATCAAAAGTCGGGCTTTGGTCTGACACCGTTTGATCAAGATCGCGAGGGCTTCGATCACGGTCTCAACGCCTTTACGTGGCACCATGCGCCCTAACTGCAAGATCAATTTTTCGGATGGATCTAGGTTCAGCATCATGCGGGCGAGCTGTGGGTCTACTGGGTGAAATTGCTGTGGGTTGATGCCGCATGGGATGATCGTGATCCGATTGGCATCCGCATGATAGTGCGCGATCAAGTCCTCTTGATCTTGTGGGCATTCGGCGATGATCTGATCGGCTTCTTGCACGATTTGTTGTTCGATCTCAAGGCGTTGACTGGGAAATTGATCCGCTTTGCCTTGGTGCAACAAACGAATTTTGCCTAAGGCATGGAAGGTAATCACAAACGGAATGCCTAAGCGTGCTTTGATCTGACAAGCCACTAACCCAGACATCCAGAAGTTGGCATGAAATAGTTGATAAGGATCGGATTCAGCAAAACCGATCACGTTTTCAGTGAACTCATCCATGTACTGGAGTAAATCCTCTTTACGGATAAAGGCGATCGGGCCGGCTTTAATGTGGATCACACGCACATTGTTTGACCATGTGATGATTTGCGGCATTCGTGGATCGTCCCAACGGGTAAAGACATCGACAAGGTAGCCTAATTCACCTAATTGTCGGGCGAGTTCACCCACATAGACGTTCTGTCCGCCGCTGTCTACCCCGCCGAGGGTGGCTAATGGGGAGGCGTGTTCGCTAATCAATCCAATTTTACGCTTCATACTGTTTGACTGCTTTCAGACTCTGTTGTTCAAAAATTTGTAACCACTCCGTCTTAAAACGTTCGATGTTGAAGCGCTCTAAGGCGGTTTGGCGGGCATGTTGGCCTAATCGGCGGGCGAGATCCGGATCATCTAACAATTGCCGCATATCTTGGATCAAACGATCTGGGTCAAGGGAGAGATAACCATTTTTTCCTGATTGGATCACGGTTACAAGTTCGGTGGTTTGGAAACCGACAATTGGAAGTCCGGTGAGCATTGCTTCAATAATCGCGAGTCCCATACTGGTGTATCGGATCGGGTTGAAGAAAAAGCGGTATTGCCCGATAAAATCTGGCAATTCATTGTGAGGGACTTCGCCAATCCCGCCTACTTGATCTGCATTCATCCCAATTAAATCTACCGGAATCGTTTTGCGGATGTACTCAAACAGATCAGCACCTAAACGCCGTCCACGGGAATGGAGGTTATTGATCACCACAATCCCACGATCTAATGTCCCTTGATAGCGATAGCCCGGATCTACCACCCCGTGATCAATGGTCAAGGTAGGCACACCGTTGGTATCCCACATCAGACGGTTAAAGTCGGTGCAATGTACAACTGGAAGATCGGAATTACTCACGATATGACGGGTGTCGGTAGGATGTTCCCTTGGAGGATCATGTTCAAGATAAAGTTTAGGGAGTGTCAATTGGGTTTCCGAGAAGATTTCGTATTGATCGTGTTCATAATGGGGTCGCGCTTGAAACAAAATCATATCAAAATCGTGATCATGAAGTTGTTCTAATGGGATTTCATAGACATTTGGGCCAAAGGGAAACGGCCCGCTGCGTCCACCATAGCCGAACCCGCGTTCTTGACTCAATGGCAGGTAAAAATCACAATCCACTTGGGAGAGGTAATACAAGTAGGTGCCATGAACGTGCCAAGTGAATACTTTCAAACGACGTTGAGAGTCAGTCATGGGTGAGATCCTTTGTTGTTTATACAGATGGATCGTGCTAGGTTTTTCAAAATTAAGATTACAATTTCTATAATCAGAATATGCCAAAATGGAGATTGTGGGAATGGGTGAGAGGGCGTATCTTCTTCGGTAGTCACATGACCACCTTTGCGTGAAGTTAATATGAGTAAAAACGGGACGTAGGTTTACGTCCCATTTGGTCACACGGTGAGGTAAATTAGACGTTGCTCATTTAGCGCGATTAAACCTTGTCCATAGGCAAACAACCGATCACCCCCATGGATCACTTTTTCCGTTTGGGGAAACGTGGTTTGTTGTTGGGTTAGCAAGTGTTGTTTGATGACTCCTTGATCCGTCGCAAACAACAGCTGATGGGTCGCATACGTCACGCTATCCAACGGGTTAAACAGGTCAATCTCTTGCCGGATTTGTGAGTTCAACAGGTTTCCGTGTAGGTTAAATTCGTCAAGGCGGATCTGTTCAACCCCGTTCAGTTGAGTGAGTCGTAGTAAGAGCAAGCTGCTTTCGCTAAATTTGACGGTCGCTTCGATCAAAAACTCTCCGCTCATCAATTCTGGTACGGCTAGATCGATTCGTTCCCCTTGGTTCAAAAGCCAGTAGGTGTATTGATTAAATATTCGGAAATATCCTACGATCCGCTCACGCTTGGGATCAACCCGTAGCCAAGTTTGACCTTCTACAATGGCCAAGATCGCTTGTTCCACCCATTGATCAAAGCGCATTTCACCGCGCATCAAGTAGCCATTGGATAAGCGGTAAAGTGCCTTGGTGCTGGTGGCGAATACGCGTTCACGGTTGCCATAGAGTCCGGTGGAAGTTTTGGTCTTTCCTATCGCTTTACCACCGTCGGTATCGATGATAAACAGATCATCCGACTCGATGTTGGGTGAGATGATGATATAACGGTCAAAAAAACCGTAGGTTGCGTTCGGGATCGCGTTAAAGAGTTCGACTCGTCCGGTTTGTCTTTCTCCCGTCAAGGTATATAACACCGCTTTTCCGTCTTCATGACAGATCACCCGGATTTCATGATCAACAATCGTCCATGCGACAATTTTACCCGTCGTGCGTAACAAGGTGCGGGCGTTGGATGCCTGTGCGAGAGTCGCGGCTGGTATTAAAGTAGCACAGTGTGGACAGCGGGCGCGCTGCATCGGGTAAGGCTCACCGCAAAAGGCGCATTTTCGTAAGGATGCTGCGTAAAGTTGTAATTGATCTAATGGAAATTCTCCTCGATGGCCTTGTGTGAACCATTGATCAAAGACATTTGCGAGATCATCGCTCAATAAATCCAGAGAATAGGCGATCTTCGGATAAATCACATCTGCACAGAACACGCTCATCTTTTGATGCGCCCGTTGGGTTAACAATTTGACATGGGGATGCACCCCTCCGTAAGGATGTGACAGAAGCAATGATTTAAACAGTAAGACCGCGAACGAGTACCAGTCATGGATCGGTTGAAAGGCCGGTTTTGCGCCCAGATCGACACCATATAACAACGGATCGATAAAGGCTTCTGTGCCTACTGCACAGGGATATTGCTCAAATTGAAAGCTATCGACATCAATAAAAAGCAATTCGGAGCCTTTAAACATCAAGTTTAAATCATTCAGATCACCCACCACCATCCCGGCTTGATGAATTTGGCGTAGGGTTTCTCCTGTGGTCATAAACAGTTGGCTAATCGCCTGTGTGTTAATCCCGCTAGTTGCTCGGTACTTGCGGGATGCCAGTTGTCGAATTTCGGTATACTCCCCTTCTAGTAGCCGCATGGTAAAACCAATCACTTGGGGATTACGCTTCTGATTTAGCACTAACTTTTGGGGTGAGATCACGGTTGACGGGAGCGTGGGTGTTTTTGGGAGCATCGCCCGTAATTTCTGCTCACGTTGGACATCGGGTTTCAGGTAGATCTTAACCGCTTCTTGGCCGCGTTTAAAAACGGTGGCTTCTCCGCCGATGCCAATAGTATCTTGATTATTAAGGGTGATTTTTTGTCCATCAATCACAATATCCATCTTTTAGTTACCCTTTTCGATCACAATCAAGGTGGTATCGTCTTTAAAGCGACGCTCTTGATTAGACCAGTAATTGAGCTTACGTTGTAGGCCGCGAGGATGAGATTGCCCCCACAGCTCTGAAACTAGATCTAATTCAAAGCCGTCGCTTCCAATGGCGAGGCGTTGCCAATTTTTAGCGAGGGTTTGACACTCAAAGCCGGTGGGGAGCTGATAAGCGGGTGGAAGATGTCCTTTGACCAAGTGATAAGCGAGATAAGTCGGCTCATTTTTCTGGTCAATCATGGTCTTAAAGTCATCAATCACCAGCAAACCATCTCCGGCGGTAAACAGCACGCTTGTTTCGTGGTGGATAATCACCCCTACTACCGTGAACAAGAGGTATTTCTGTACAAAAATGCGGCGTTGTAGATCCGGCATTAAGGTGCATAAATTCTCTAAAAAGCTTAAGGTGTCTTGGTAGAGGCATTCGGGAAGATCATGTGCATTATGTCCTTCCTCTAGCAGTTGGGCGGCCCGTCGTGAGAGATATTCGGCACCTAACATCGCTCCGACTTCAGAGCGTTCCCCTTGACTACAGCCGTCACAGATAATGCCGATGATATAGTCTTCATGTTCGATCAGTGCGTAACTGTCTTGACAATTTGCTTGTCGTAACAGGTGATCGCGTCCAATCACTTGGCCGGCTCGTATATGGTAGTTTTGCATAAACCTAGGTCCTTTGCGAAAAGAATCGCCCTGATTAGGGCGATTCGCTTAAGGTGTAAAAAAGCCGTTGCCATTGGTATTAATCACACCTTGGCTTGCCCGGATGACACTCCCAGAGATCATCTGTAAGGCTCGGCGGATCTCAGCGGGACTATTGTTGACCGTCAGCACTTGATTAAAGCCGATGTTTTTAGCGATCTGTTGGAAGGTGGCTGGATGCCCTAAACCGACAAACGCTAAGGTGTAGTATTCCTGTTTAATCAGGTCTTGTGAGACGGTGTGTACGGCGGAAGCGGTGTATTTCGATACATTGTCTTCACCGTCGCTAATCACCACGATAATCGCACGGGTGCGAAGCCCGTTATTGCGTAAATCTTGGCCATAGGCAACGATACCGCGAAAGCCGTCTAAGATCGTGTCATAAAGGGCGGTAGACCCTTGTGGATCGTAATCCGCTTTGGTTAAGTCTTTCACGCGGTCAATGGGGGTATATCCAAACAGGAGGCGTGGCTGATCAGCGAATTTCCACGCGCTCATCAAGATGCTATCGCTGTTTTTGGAGTCATTGAGGGCGCGGGTCATTTGGTTAAACGAGTCGATCACCTCATTGCGTACTCCGCCCATGGATCCGCTTTCGTCAAGGATCACCACTAACAAGGTGACATCATCGGTATTCAATTCGTCAATTTGTGCGCCGATACAGCCTAAGGCGGCTTGTCCGTTCAAGTTTTGGATTAGCAGGTCTACGGATTGGTGACTCATGCCGTTTTGTTGCACATTTTGGAACAGGTTATGTAGATTTTGGCTGCTCATCTTTGCATACTCCATTTTTAACCAATTGCATCGGTTGATTGAACGAGTTTCATACCTTGTGCCACAAATTGAGCGATTTGGGCTTCGGTTTGAGTTTCAAAGCCGGCAATCGATGAGGTGCAGTCGTCTAAGAACCGCAATTTGCGGATCACCTCTGGATTGTTGGCAAAGTGACGCATTACGGAGCGCATGGTTTCGAGGACACAATGACTCCGGGCTTGTCCGGCGATGTAGATCAAGTCGAATTGGGTCAACATATCTAAGAAGCGTGTGTTGAGACCGCCTTCAGGGTGTTTGCTGTATTTCACTTCTGGTTCCACGACGGAATAAAATTCGGTATGGGCAATCGTGCCTTTCGTGAGATAAGTTGGTTGGGCCATGCGTGCGCCGCTGTGATACATAATCGCTTCCGAGAGTGCCGGAACGAGCGAGCGCCCGTTTGTACCTTCCATACAATGAAAGGGCCAGATCATCAATTGTTTTTTGCCGTGTTGTTCTAATTCTTCCAAGTAACGGATCGACCAGACTGGTTCGGTCGTCGGTTGCCATATCCCTTTACGCACGTCTTCCGCGCTAATCACTGTAAAAGGTGCGGGATGTTTCCCGTTTGAATCACGCCACCATGACGGGTAGAAGATCTGGAAGGGGGTGTGGGTATCCAGTGAGGCCGCGATTTGGGTGATTTGATGCACATTTTGATAGATCCATTGAAGGGTGCGGCGGGTGTCTTCAAGTGCATTCGGCACGGTCAAGCGTCCAATCGGCGCGGGGAACACAAAATCGACCTGCACATCGATCAACCAAGCCAAGACACGCGGGCTATCTTTGCTGGCGGGACGTTGGAATGAGGCGAGACCGGACTCATAAGCGGCTTGGAAATTGGGTTCATAGATCTGATCAACATTTGGGATGTGGAGTTGGTTGAAAGTCATAATCGTTCTGCTCCTATCGGCGTAAACTTGTTTATACCGATAGGATAGACGACCGATCTCAATTTGGGCTTTTTAAGTTCGGGAAGTTGTCTGAAAAAATCCTGTACAATCAGGACAACAGCTGTTTAAGCTCTGTTAAACTCGGTTGGTCAATCGTCAAGGACTCTAATAGGCTGCGATGCGCTCCTACCACCCCGGCCTGATTGCAGATCGTCACGGCGGCGGCGTAGTCTTTTTGGGCATTCTCTAGCGCGGCCGGTTGTGTGAGGGCGAGTCCGGCGTTGGCGAGTCCGCGGGCATAACGCACGCGATACAGCCCCGGCGTAAATTCTAGCAATTGATCGGCTGTTTGAATCGCTTGGATAAACACTTCTTCGGAAGGTCGTCCAAGGCGGGTAAAGATCACCCCTTGTAGGGCCAAAACCGACGGCTGATTTACAGGGACTTCCTCATTTTGTGAGATCTGCCGGATTACCCGTTCCGCCGACTCCAGATCGCCGGATAGCAGGTACGCGGTTGCAAGGTAACTTCCCTTGTAACTGGTCTCGCGTTGGGCGTGATTCTTGTCTGCAATGATCAGCGACTCGTGAAGCAGTCGAATAGCCTCGTTATAATTCTTTTGGGCCATTCGCACGACTCCCAGATCCCCGACGTTGACCGCATACCCATATTCATCGCCGATCTGTTGAAAGATCGTCAATGCCTGCTCAAAGTTAGCCGCGGCAGCATCATAATCACCGCGCAAATAGGACACCCACCCTAGCCCACCTTGGGCGTTGGCAATTCCGGCGATGTCTTGTACCCGTTCAAATTGTCGGATCGCCTCCTGAAAATAATTTTGTGCGTCACTAAACAGCCCTAGATCGTATTTAATCCATGCAAGGTTATTGGCAGCGAGTGCCAGATCCCCAGTTTCATCGGTGAGGATTGCAATTTGATACGCCTTTTGGTAACAAGCTTCTGCCTCATGAAAGCGTCCGATGCCTTGATAGGATTCCCCGGTTCGTAGCAAGATTTGACGTGACCACCGTGCATCGTCTACCTTGTCGATTAATTTCAAGTAACGTTCGTTAAGCGCGGCGTAGTATCCCCAACGTGAGAGGTAACGTAGATCAAGATCAATGAGCAGTTGTGCGGCTTCGCTGTAATCGCCTGCGTAGATCAGGTGATCAATCTCTCGTAAGTGATAGTAGAGTGCGTCAACGTGTTCGCTTTGGATTTCGTCGGTTTGATGTTTGCGGTAGACCCTAGAGATCTCTCGATGCACCTTTGCGAGGTAATAATCTGGGTTTTCTTGGGCATTTTGTGGGATGCGTGAATAGCAATAGGCTAAATCAATCGCATGAGTTGAGAGTCGTCCGGTCGCTGGGTTATACCGTAGAAAAAAAGAGCGCACCAGACGATTTAAAATCGTGCGTACTTGAGTCGGAGCTAGGTAAGCGTTGGCGGCATCGCTAATCATTTCCGCGGTAATCGGTTGTTCAAAGGCGGCCACGATCTCCATGACTCGTAGCCAAGTCGGATCCAATTGCGAGAGGATGCTGTGAACCACACTTTCATTGACTTCGCCGGCCAGTAGCCCTTGATCATCAATCAACGCTTGGGGTGTCAGGATCGGATTTTCCAATAGGAATCCGGCGGCGGCCTCTAAGGCACGCGGATACCCTCCGGTGCGTTGCGAGATTTCGTGTAAGAGTTGGCTATTTGCATCGCGGAGTCCGGCGCTGCCGTCTGGGTCACAATTGCTAAGGAGTTGTGCGCCTTCAGTTGGGGATAATCCGCGCTCTAACGGGATGATCCGTTCCCAGACTTTGGCGGCTCTGGGCAATGCGACGGGTTCGCGACTGGTGACGATGATTCGCAACGAACTACTTTGTTGTAGGGTCATGCGTAAGAGCAGTTCTAGCGCTTCGTCTTCTAATTCCCCGGTTGCCGTCTGATAAGTTTCAAGATTGTCTAACAGTAGGATGTAATTTCCACCGTTAATTGCATCCAATAGCGCGGTAATTTGTTGCGCGATATGAGATTTATCGCCAAGCAGTGTTTCTGGCATCCATTCGGTGTCTTCAAGCAATTTTTTAAAATCGGTGAGGATGCGTAGTAAGTTAATGCCGGTGCTGGTGGCACTTAATAAGATCATGCCATCAAAACGGGTAGACAGGTCGGAGCTTAGGATGTCATTTAAGACTTTGCAGACAAGCGCTGTTTTCCCGATACCGCCGCGTCCGTATATGCTAATCAAGCGTGCTTTCTCTTCTAACAGGTGTACCAGATCCGCTTGTTCTTTATCGCGTCCTACGTAACGTGAGTCGATCAGTTGTGGGAATGGGTTAATCACGGTGAGCCGTTTAATCTTAGTGGGTGTATTTATTCCCGGAGCATCGATCAGTCGCTTACTTCCTTCTCGTTGAAGTCGATAGCCTATTCCCGGTTCAGTGAGGATGTATTGTGGTTCAGCCGGATTTTCTTCTAATTTACGCCGTAGGCGGCTGATATAGGTATGTACATAATCGCTTTCGGTGCGATATTCATCTCCCCATACCCGTTTGAGTAAGGTTTCATGGCTTAGCACCTGATTTTTGTGGCGGATGAGTTCAGTTAATAGAGACCATTCCGTCGGAGTGAGTCGGATCGATTTTCCATTGCGGGTAATGCGATATGCAGATAGATCGATGTCAAGATCACCGATCTCAATCCTTTCAGGTTGGGACATCACATTTTACTGCCTTCATCAGATCATTGGGTTAAAAACGGATCTTACCCGATTGCTTTCAGGTAAGATCGTTCCTATATGGGTTCACATTGGGCGGAAACGGGCGCGAAATTCCGCAGTGGTTATTTCGCCATTGCTGTATTGTTGGGCGACACTGAGTGGAATCGCGCCATTGACCAGTTCGCGATTATTTTGCTGGCAGTTCACCACGCGCACCCCTATTGCTTCGGCTTCGGTGCTAATGATGCTATTTTGACCGGCTAGGATCTCCATCACGTTAAACAAAGTATTGATGACTTCGGAAGGCGTGCTACACACCGAGACGGTCAGCGTTTGTCCGGCTGAGGTGGTTTCAATGCTAGGAGTCTCACTGCCTGGTGCAAGCGCATAGCCTCCTAAGGCCGAGATCACTGCGCTTTCTGCTCCGGAGGCATTACTTGGTGTGGAGGTCGGGAAAGTGCTATTGACGGTTGGAGTCAGATTATTCGCAATGGAAGGCGGTGTACTTGTGGGGGTCACGTTATTATTATTCAACACTGATAGCAGCGCGATCCCAATCACCACCAAGATTATCGCCCCTACCCCTATCATCAATAACCAACGGCGGTTAGTTGATTCGATTGGAGAGTCTTCACTGTCGAAATCATCCTCAAAGTCATCTTCGTCCAGATCATCGAGAAAATCAGGCGTTGTATTTGCTCGGATCGGTTCGATGCGTGCTGGAATCGTCATCGCCGCCGTTGGTGTAGACGGTTGGGTGACTTTGGACAATTGTGCTTGAAGTGATTTTGCACCCGGATACGCAGGATCTAGTGCGAGGACTTTTTCAAGGGCGCGTTGTCCTTCGGCCGGTTCAGCGACAGCGTGAGCGTATAACCACCATGCGTCTACATCATCGGGATGGGCGGCGAGGTAACGATCAAGTAAAGTACGCGCCTCACCCAACTGTTCGTTCTCGATGAGTTGAAACGCTCGTGTTAGTTCTGGATGGGTGGTATCACTCATCGCGGAGGTCTCCCTGTAGGTGTATCTCGTCACACAATGCTTTGAGTTTACATCTAAGCTTAACGTCTCGCAAGCGGCGACAAAAAACCCACTTCTCATTTGAAAAGTGGGTTTTAGTTTAGGTGTGCCTTGGAGAGGACTCGAACCTCCACCCCGTGAAGGACATGGCCCTCAACCATGCGCGTCTGCCAGTTCCGCCACCAAGGCAATCAATAATATGGATTATACGGAGAATGATCGTCCTGTCAATCCCGTGATTCTTTGGTAAAGTTTGCTAAAATATCCCCTTGTGAGCTTGGGCGCGCGGTGCGCCTTTTTTGATGTGATGACGAGGACTGAAGCGAATGCAAATTGCGGTAGACGCGATGGGAACGGATGCCCATCCCATCCCAGATGTTGCGGGAGCGGTCATGGCTGCGCGGGAAGTTGCGGTAAAGTTGGTAGGTGATGAGCATCGCATCAAAGCGGAGTTAGCAAAGCATGTGACCAAGGGGCTTCCTATAGAGATTATCCCTGCTGCTGAAGTGATCTCTATGGATGATAAGCCAAGTGTTATCCTCAAAGGTAAACCGCAGTCCTCGATGCACCTTGGAATGCAATTGATTAAAGATCGGCACGCCGATGCGTTTGTCACCATGGGCAATACAGGTGCGGCTCATGCTATCGCGATGTTGGGTATTTTAAAGCGGATTGCAGGGGTGAAGCGCCCTGCCCTTTCGGTTATTTTTAAAATTCAGAATAAGCCGATTATCTTCTTAGATGTGGGTGCAAATGCGGATGTTAGACCGGATTGGATGGTTCAATTTGCCCTTATGGGATCCATTTACGCGCAACAGGCGTTAGAGCTTCCCTCTCCGCGTATTGCCTTGCTCTCTAATGGCAAGGAA
The DNA here is from genome assembly GCA_025454525.1 of Anaerolineae bacterium. Classification (GTDB taxonomy): domain Bacteria; phylum Chloroflexota; class Anaerolineae; order Aggregatilineales; family Phototrophicaceae; genus JALOOG01. The sequence goes on from JALOOG010000015.1 coordinate 45,803, forward strand.
GAAGGCAAGGGATCGGATCTTATCCGTCTCACAAGCGAGATGCTCACACAATCGTCGTTAAATTTCGTGGGCAACGTTGAACCCATGGATATTTTTTATCCCCAAGTGGATGTCGTGGTTTCAGATGGTTTTGTGGGCAATATTCTACTCAAGACGTTTGAGGCTTCTACTCGTTATCTGGGTAGTCTCATCCGTGAAGAAGTCACCCGCACATGGATCGGTAAGTTCGGTGGTTTGTTGTTGCGGCCGGCTTTAGCACGGGTCAGAACGCGGATTGATACGGGTGAAATTGGCGGTGCGCCCCTTTTAGGAGTCAATGGGGTTGTCATCATAGGCCATGGTGGATCGAATGCCAACGCCGTTAAAAATGCAATCCTTCAGGCTCGCAAGGCCGCGCAAGGTCGCATTGTAGACCGCATTGCCGAACAAATCACGCTGATACCAGCGGATAAAGGGGATTAAAAGCTATGGAGTTATTACGAAATGGTCGTCCGCGGGTGGTCGTCACTGGATTAGGGGCGGTAACGGCACTTGGATCGGCTAAATCTTTATGGGAAAGTTTAAAAGCGGGAACATCGGGAATTTGTCGGATTCAAACTATCCCAATCGATCATGTTCCGATTAAAATTGCCGGAGAGGTGCGTGATTTTAATTCCTCCGCTTATATTGATTATAAAGAGGCACGCCGGATGGGACGTGCTTCTCAATTTGCCGTTGTGGCCGCGCATCATGCAGTTGAGGATGCGGGTTTAAGCGTGGATCAGATTGAGCATTTAGGCGAACGAGTCGGTGTAGTGGTGGGAACAACGCTCGGATCTCATGAGTTATCGACCAATGCCACCATTGAATACCGTACCCGCGGCTATCGTAAACCCAACCCATTGTCCTTGATCAACGCTTTACCGAACATGCCGGCTCATTATATTAGTCGGTTTTTTCAGGCTTTGGGGCCCTTAAATACCCCTTCCACGGCTTGTGCGGCTGGGACGCAATCGATCGGTGAGGCGGCCGAATTGATCCGTAATGGACGTTCGGATGTTGTAATCTCTGGTGGGGTCGAGTCGATTTTACAGGATTACACCATTGCGGGTTTTCATGCGATGACCGCATTGGCCACTGAGTACAATGATCATCCAGAAGCGGCTAGTCGTCCTTTCGATCGTACTCGTTCCGGGTTTGTCATGGGAGAAGGCGCAGCGATTGTGGTCTTAGAAAGTTTGGCACATGCTTTGAAGCGTGGGGCGCGCATTTATGCCGAAGTTTTGGGACATGCTTCTTCATCCGATGCGTTTCATGTGGCAGCGTTGGATCCTAAAGGAGATGGTGCGGTTCGGGCGATGAGATGGGCCTTAGAAGACGCGCATTTAAACCCAGATCAAATTGATTATATCAATGCCCATGGAACCTCGACTCCGGCCAATGATGCGATGGAGACATTAGCAATCAAGCGTGTATTTGGGGAACAGGCTTATAAGATCCCGGTGAGTTCCACCAAGAGCATGATTGGTCATACTTTTGGTGCATCGGGCGCAATTGAGGCGGTTGCTTCAATCATGACAATCTTTGAGCAGATCATCCACCCTACCATTAACTATCACACCCCAGATCCAGACTGCGATTTGGATTATGTGCCGAATGTGGCTCGCGTGATGCGTGATTTACGTTATGTGTTGTCGAACAGTTTTGGCTTAGGCGGGCAAAACGCTTCAATTGTGTTTGGTGTGGTCTAGGGGGTATGTTACCCCCTAGGGTTATCTAGTGTCGTGGTGTATTCCCTAGACTTATTTAGCGTTGTGGCGGATCAAAATACTCTAAGGTGCGAAAAGACATCATCAACGCGATGTCATGCGGTGCTGGGTCGTTATAAAAGCCCAGTTGCAATTCTTCGGTGAGAATTTCCTCAATTTCAACCCATGTGGACATAATCGGTAAAAATTTCAGGTCTGGGATCACATCTAAAAACACGCGACTGTTCAACGGTTTTTTGTTGGGGTCGAGAAACGCGGGCGACTCAGCGACGGCTCGTAAAGACGGTACGGTTCTCCCAGATTGTGCCACAATGGTTTGTCCGGCCGGTGAATTGGCGTATTCAATAAATGTCCAAACCGCCTCTTTATCATCAATCATGCTTGGCATACAGTACGCATCGGCGTGTAGCACCCCGGCGCGTTGTTTCCCTTGTGGTAACGGTGCCACATCCCAATCAAACGCGGTAATTTCGCGGTAGGTTGGCACACCCCGCCGGCTATTCAGATACATCGCGGTTCTACCGTTCATGAAACGGCTTTCACTATCTTCAGCCGATTCAGCTTCTGCATTCGGCACAACACCGTGAACCGTTTGCAATTGGATAAACCATTGCAATGCCTCTAATCCCTCGTTAGATCGGTCTAGTGTCAACACAGTTGGGTTAAAGTCAGTATTGGTCAATTCTCCGCCATTTTGCCACAAAAACGGGGCTAACCGCACAATCGAGACTTCCGTGCCAAGTCCGTAAATATCGGTGTTACCGTCTCCATCAAGATCTTGTGTAAGGCGTTGAGCTGTTTCTAGGAAATCATCCCACGTCCAATCATTGTTAGGATAAGATACGCCGGCCGCATCAAACAAATTTTTGTTGTAGTACACCACTAAGCTAGATAAATTTTGCGGAATACAGATCAATTTTCCCTCCCAGTAAAACGGCTCTAGTGCCTCTGGGTAAAAATCCTCTGTTTGAATCAAGGGACTTCTATCCAAGTAATCGCCTAAGGGTTCAAGCACCCCACGCGCTGCAAATTGTGCATAACGTCGATAGTTGATCAGCATCACATCGGACGGCGTATTGGCAGCAAAATCGGCACCGATTCGGGCGCGGTAATCACTTTGGCTTGGGATATGGATCAATTGTACTTGGATCGTGGGATGTTCCGACTCAAATGCTGTAACGAGTGCTTCATAAGCGGCTCGCTCTGCCGGATCACCAAAGATCATGAACGAGATCTCCGTATTGGATTCTGAAGTGTTAGGCGAACAGGCGTTTGAACTCAATACCAAGATCAAGATAAAAATCTGTAATGTTTGTCGGTGGATGTTCATAAGTTGTTAAAAATCCCTTTTTCTGACCAAAAATAGCGTTGAATCAACCCGAACAATAAGACAATTGGTGTAATCATCACCACCGACGCGGCCATCAACAGCGGCCAATTGCTTCTATCCAATTGTTGTAGCATTTGTAGCCCTACTGACAAGGTGTATTTTTCCGTTGATTTTATGTAGAGCAATGGACTGATAAAATCGCTCCAATACAGGATAAACGTCAATACCATTACAGTCACAATCGTTGGTTTTGCTAGGGGCATTGCAATCACCCGCCATATTTGGATCGCCATTGCCCCGTCTAACACCGCCGACTCATACAATTCTTTTGGGATGCGCCGGAATGTCCAGTAGAATAACAGAATGAACAACGGACTAGATCCCATCATTGCAGGCGCAATAATCGCCCAAATGGTATCAATCCACCCTAACCGTGAGAACAAGACAAAACGCGCTAACCATAAGCTGGTGACTGGGATCATCAACAAAATAATCGCCAGCAAGATCAAACGATTTTGTGTGCCTTGGGTGAACTGCGCCATAGCAAAACCGGCCCAAGAGGCCGTAACCAACGTTAGCGGGATTGCCATGCCAATTACCAACAACGAGTTTAACAGGTATTGACCTAACGGAATAAGTTCAAATGCTCGTTGGTAATTGCTCCATGAGATCGGGTTAGGAATCCACTCTATCACAGGTGGAGGGGGTAATCCCGGCTGTCGAAGTGATGCAGAGATCACCCAAATCATCGCGATAACAGAAACCGATGAGACCAAGATCGCCGCCAAATGGTAGCTTATCGTTCTAATCCTTCTAATCATACGCATTTTGATTCCGCCACCCTTTTAACACCACGAATACCGTGATTAAGATGACACTCACACCACAGATCATCAACACGGTCATGGTTGCCCCTGAGCCGTAACGAAAATCCTCAAACGTCTCTTTGTAAATGTGTAACGGTAGGAACATCGTTGCATAATACGGATCGCCGCCTGTCATGATATAAGCCGGAGTAAAGGTGTTTTGCGTGGTCAGTAGGACATCGCGTAGCGTTAACAGGATCAGCCAAGGACGCAATAATGGAAATGTGATATACCGAAACTTTTGCCATCCTGTACCACCATCAACCGCTGCCACGTCATAGTAATCGCGTGGGATATTGTGCAACCCTGCTAACAAGACGACAAACCCCTCACCGATTTGAAACACCGACATCAGGACAATGGCCGGAAGTGCAAAACGCGCATCCGTTAACCAACCTGGCCCCTCGATTCCAATGGCTTCCAATACTTGGTTGAGCGGCCCATAAATCGGATTAAACACCCATAGCCAGATCAAAGCATAAGCGACATCAGGGATAAGCGTGGGTAGATAGACTGCGGTTCGATAAAGTCCAACTCCCCTTCTACGATGTTCTAAAAAGAGCGCCAAAGCCAATGCGCCTAAGATCCGTAACGGTACAGCCAATAGGACAAATAGCAAGGAGTTCAACATCGCTCTTGGCAGGATATCATCAAATTGGGCCAGATCGCGAAAATTATTGAATCCATACCAGCTCGGTGGTGATAGCAAATCGTATTGTGTAAACGCCAAGATTAAAGTAACGATCGCCGGAATCACAATTAAGATCACCGTCCCCATCAAGTACGGGAGCAGCATCCATCTTAATGTTCTTCGATAATTTAACATTTCAATGTAACCTTTAACAATTACCGTCTTGCCAATTGGCAAACAATTTCAACTGGTGTATTTTAAAAGAGAAAGTAGGCATGAGGGCTGTATGCGTAACCAGTTGAACACAATTGATGCTTTGTTGAAAAAACGCGAGATCAAAAAGGCTGAGATCATCATCGCTCGACATCTTCGCACCGCCACCACTGAATCCCAGCAGGCCAAATTGTTCATCTACCGTGCGCGTACTCGCCTCTTAAATGCTCGTCCAGAGGCCGCCCTTGATGATCTACTCAAGGCTCGCACCCTATCCGCCGATTTGTTAGAAACAGCTGAGAATATTGAGTTGTTGGCAGATTGTCATTTTGCACGTTTCGAGTTGTCCTCGGTTGGGTTTGCAGATCGTAATCATGCAGAGCAAGCCTTGCAATTGTACCATCAAATCATCCGTGATTTTCCCCAATATCACAACCTTGGCTGGGTTTACTACCAACTAGGACGGGTATTTCTGAGTGAAAGTAACGTTTCCCAAGCGGTAGATCATTTTCAGCAGTCATTACTCATGCCAAGCCATTTACCGCCTTTAACCGCCTATTGTTACGAACGTTTGGCGTTTGTTGCCTTCTATGAACAACGTGATTTCCAACGTGCTTTGGCATTTCTTGCGAAGGCCGTGGACACATATCCGGTGATAGAAGATCAGATGTGGCTCATTCAAGTCTATATTCTCCGCAGCCGGGTATATCGTGAAACCCAACAACCTCAATTAGCTTTGCAGGCCGCACAAATGGCCTTAAATCTCGCTTCCTCTGGACGGTCAGATCGCCGAATGGGACTCGCCGAAGCGTTATTGACCAATGGTGAACTTCTGAGTCACATTGCCGGAAGAGAACGAGATCTCATCACTTATTTAGAGCAGTTTTTGCAGATTAGCAAGCGCCCCTTAGGGGTTGATGTCACTTGGTCGCGTGTTTACGAAATGTTAGCGGATGCCTATTGTGTAGTGGGACGCTTTGATGATGCGATCAATGCTTATAATCTTGTGATGCAGTTTAATCCCTATCATCCTTGGGAGATCTCCATTTACTATCGAATTGCGCGTGCTTACTATCAGCAAGGGGCTTATGAAAAGACCATTGATGCGGTTCAACATGCTTTACAAGTAGCGCAAAATGACGGACATGAGCATGATTACCGGATGTATGATCTTTTGGGAAGCGCTTATTTTGCTTTAGCGCGTTATCAGCTTGCGAGTGAAGCTTACGCGACTGCTTTAGCGATTGCTCCGCAAAAAGATGAGCATCTTGACAAAATTCGTAAGTATCATCAGTTCTCATTGGAAAAACTGAATCAAACTCTGTAAACTGAAGTTAAAATCAAACTTGATTTCGAGGAAATTATGCGAGTAACGGTCATTGGGGGCGGTTTAGCGGGGAGTGAAGCGGCGTGGCAGCTTGCGGAACGTGGTTTTGAGGTCGATCTTTACGAAATGCGTCCTAAACGCACCACGGGCGCGCATGTATCGGATCGTTTGGCCGAGTTGGTATGCAGCAACTCTTTAGGATCGAAGTTACGCGATCGGGCCTCCGGTTTATTGCAGTACGAACTCCGTTTATTGCGCTCCAAACTATTAGAATGTGCCGAATCTTCATCCGTTCCGGCCGGTGGAGCGTTAGCAGTAGATCGTGAGTTATTCGCTCAAACCGTAACCGATGCCATTTACCAACATCCTAAGATTACGCTCATACGGGATGAAATGCCTTCTATACCCGCTACTCCCACCATTATTGCAACTGGCCCTTTGACTTCTCCAACACTCGCTAAGGCGATCGCTGATTTAACGGGTGAAGAGTACCTATACTTTTATGATGCAGTATCTCCGATTGTCGTTTCCGACACGATCAATATGGAGATTGCTTTCCGCGCCAGTCGTTACGATCGGGGTGATGATGATTACATCAACTGTCCAATGAACAAAGAGGAGTATCAACGTTTTGTCAGCGCGCTTAAATCCGCCGAAACCACTGAATTACGTGACTTTGAGCGCGAAGATCCTAAATTTTTTGAGGGTTGTTTACCAATTGAACAAATGGCGCATCGCGGTGATGACACGTTGGCGCATGGCCCAATGCGTCCTGTTGGATTGCGTGATCCGCGTATCGGAAAGCGCCCTTATGCGATCGTGCAGTTACGCCGAGATAACGTCGCCGGCACACTTTATAATTTGGTGGGCTTTCAGACCAATATCAAATGGGGACAACAAGAAGAAATTTTGCGATTGATTCCTGGTCTCGAAAATGCAGAGTTTATTCGTATGGGTCAAATGCACCGCAATACGTTCATCAACTCTCCTGTTTTACTGCGTCCAACCATGGCCTTTAAACACCGTACCGATCTCTTTTTTGCGGGTCAGATTGTTGGGGTAGAAGGTTATATTGGCAATGTGGCTACAGGTCTAGTCGCAGCAGTCAATTTAGCGCGTGTACTCCATAACCGTTCCGAATGGATTTTACCGCCGACCTCCATGCTGGGCGCTTTATGCCATTATGTCACCAATGCCGATCCTAACTATTTTCAACCCATGAAAGCCAATTTCGGAATCATGCCAGAGTTACCAGAGCGTGTAAAAGGCAAACGCGATCGCTACAATAGTTATTCGGATCGCGCTTTAGAAGATTTAGCCGCCTCTATCGCGAATGACTCTTCTTTTGTATCATCAATTGTGATGAATTAGATCTTCTTTTTTATACTTTATACACGGAGTTTAATCATGCCCTTACATGCGGCGCGCTTAGATACCCTTCCCCCTTACGTATTTGCAGTTTTAGGGGAGCGCTTAAGACAAATGGAATTAGCCGGAATCGATGTGATCCGATTGGACATCGGTAGCCCGGATATGCCTCCTCCTCCCCATGTCGTCGAGACTTTATATCGCTCATCCCAGAACCCTGATCATCATGGTTATTCTGGTTATCGTGGCATTCCCTCGTTTCGTCAAGCGATCGCCCGATATTACCAACACAAATTTAATGTAGAGCTGAATGCTGAAAAGCAAGTTCTACCGTTACTGGGGAGCAAAGAGGGAATCGTCAATCTGTCTTTAGCATATCTAGATAAGGGCGATCTTGTTTTGATTCCCGACATTGGTTATCCCTCTTATATGCAAGGAGCGCGCCTAGCAGGTGCAGATATTCATTGGCTACCTGTTTCTCCAGAGAATCATTATCAACCTGATTTTGATGCCATCCCAACGGACATTGCACACAAAGCGAAATTGTTATGGATCAACTACCCTAATAATCCAACCGGAGCGGTAGCCAACTTAGATTTTTATCGCCGTGCAATTGATTTTTGCAAAGCGTATGACATTTTGTTGGTATCAGATAACCCATATTGTGAAGTCGTTTTTGATGGATATATGGCACCAAGCGCCATGCAGATTGCAGGTGCGTCCGATGTCGCTGTGGAATTTATTTCATTTTCTAAAAGTCACAATATGGCTGGATGGCGTTTAGGTGCAGCTGTCGGTTCACCAACAGCTTTACAAACCCTTCTACGTATCAAAAGCAATATGGATAGCGGACACTTTCACCCTATCTACGAAGCGGGTATTGATGCCATTGATCATACACCGCAATCATGGTTAGATGAACGCAATCGCATTTACCAAAATCGCCGTGATCGTATTTTAGCCGCCCTTCCAGATATTGGTTTACAGGCAGATAAACCGCTAGGTTCATTGTACTTATGGGCGACCCCCTTACACACAGATGCTCAAACCTATGTTGAACGCGCCTTAACCGAAGCGCATGTCTCACTTGCTCCTGGTGGAGCTTATGGCCCCGGTGGTACAAATTATCTACGCATCAGTGTAGGGATGTCTGATGAACGTATCGATGAGTCTTTAAATCGGCTCAAAGTTTGGTATTCGGCACATCAATATGCATGAACCTCAAATCATTCAGCAAGAACCGGAAAAAGCATATTTAGTAGCGGTAACCGTTCGCGGTAGTCGCCCATTATTGAGTATGCAAGACTCATTAAGCGAACTACAATTGCTTGCGAAAACCGCAGGAATTTCTGTGGTAGGCCAAGCAACACAAGTAGTTCAAAATATCGATCCTGCCACTTTTGTCGGCTCTGGTAAACTAGAAGAAATTCAGCAACAACTCATCGAATTAAGCGCACAATCAGTGATCTTTGATGACGAATTGACTCCACGTCATCAACGCGAAATCGAGAAACGTCTAGGGGAAAACATCAAAGTGCTAGATCGCACAACCCTAATTCTTGATATATTTGCACAACATGCCCAGACACGCGAAGGATCACTACAAGTAGAATTGGCTCAATATGAATACCGTTTACCGCGCCTTACCCGTCAATGGACACATCTTTCACGTCAAACAGGCGGCAGTGGATCAAAAGCGGGTGTAGGATTACGCGGCCCGGGCGAAACACAACTTGAAGTCGATAAGCGTGAAATTGGTCGCAGGATTTCAAAACTTAAGTCGGATCTTGATGGTGTTCGTCAACATCGTAGCCGTCACCGTCAACAACGCAGTCGTTCAGGGGTACCTGTAGTTGCCTTAGTAGGTTACACCAATGCCGGAAAATCTACCCTATTGAATGCAATCACAGGTGCAGATGTATATGTCGCTGATCAATTATTCGCGACACTTGATCCCACCACACGCAGAGTAGAACTTCCTTCAGGTCGAAATGTGGTATTTACAGACACCGTAGGTTTCATCCAAAAACTACCAACGACCCTGATCGCTTCATTTCGTGCAACTTTAGAAGAAGTGACCGAGGCGGATCTATTGTTGCATGTCGTAGATACCTCGCATCCAAACGTATTACAGCACATTGAAGCCGTCGAAGATACGCTTGCGGAAATTGACGTTCCGATGATCCCGCGCATTCTTGTATGGAATAAGTCAGATCGATTAAAAAACGTTGAGATACCAGCGCTTGAAACACAAGAAGGTTACTTTGCACAAGTGAGAGTATCCGCTCAAACCAAACAGGGGTTAGATGAACTATTACAAACAGTTGAGCGAGCGTTGAATATCGCACTAAAACACGCTACACTATTGTTACCCTATGATCGTGGCGATATTCTCTCGTTGTTATTCGCCCAATCCGCGATTAAATCTCAGGAACACACACCAGAAGGTGTAAAAGTGGTAGTACAACTCCCCCCCGACCTATACGAGCGTTTGAAGATCTATCAGGTAAAAACCAAATGAAACTTTTAGAGCGTATTGATCGTTCGACATTTCTCTCAAAGCTATTGGATCGTTTATCAGACATCATTGCAAAACGCCGGGGATTACCGGTTATTGCCGGAATAGGATTTGTAATTCTTGCATTGATTGTCCAAATAATCGATGTATTCGTGGGTTCACAATTTTTAGAGTTGATAGGTGTTTTGGCATTACATATAGGTATTTTAACCGCGCTAATCGGTTTATCGCTTGCAACTCCCATTGGTCGTTAAAAACACACAATCTGTTCCTATTCGCTGTTTGATGTCGAATAGGAACACAAACCCCTTAAATAACCTTGCTAAAAAGAGGATAGATGATTGCGGAGCAAAAACAATTCATTAGCCAAAGCACTGGCGAGAAAGCACAACCATACCACATCGAAAACCTCACACGAACATCTCAGACAATGCCTGCGTTTTAGCCTACCTATCTGTGACCAAGCAGCAATGAGCAAAACATTTTTAGTTAAAAGCCAAAATATCCATCATCTATCACCCATAATTGTCACACAAAAATTATCTATTTCGTAAATGATTTACTTAAAATACTAGCGCAATTTAGTAAAAGTTTTACCTGCTCTGATCTTGATAAACCACACATATTCAGCAAATCAATAACGCCTAGTGAAAGAGCAGAGCGGGTAAAACGAGTAGATGAAGCATTTCAATTAAACCGAACAAACTCCAGAATACCCATCAACACTCCCCCATCGCATCCAAAATTTACGTGTTCGGATTTAAAACCAACGCAGCCTACCTGCTAATCATATACTCTCAGTAAGCCCAAAAACCCAAGTGAATGAGCGGAGCAGGCCAAACGGGTAAACCAAGCAAACTCCAAAATATCTATCAAGCTCACCCATTCCATCGTCATCCGAACCACAGATATTCAGTAAACCAATAACACCTAGTGAAAGAGCAGAACAGGCGAAACGAGTAGATAAAGCATTTCAATTAAACCGAACAAACTCCAGAATACCCATCAACACTCCCCCATCGCATCCAAAATTTATGTGTTCTGATTTAAAACGTCAACGCAGTCTACCTACTAATCATATACTCTCACCAA
>JALOOG010000075.1 GCA_025454525.1 Anaerolineae bacterium
CTGCCAAGGAATTTGAGAGCTAAATTCGACTAACTTTTGATTGGAAGGTAAAGGCGTTTGCATAGCGCAACCTATGTCGAGACATGTAGTAGTTATCTTGCTTTAATTTTTGCCGATCATGAGCATCTATGCAAGTTAAGTTCGAGATTTTTGGATAATTTGATGAGGTCGATATGGAATTGATGCACAAATGAGGGGGCAAGTGTATAATGCGGATGACGTTTTGTTAAATTTTTTGGTAGGAGAAAAGTGGTTATGGCTTACGATAAGATCGTCGTGCCTCAAGAGGGACAAAAGATCACCGCCAGTAATGGTAAACTGCATGTCCCTGATAATCCTATTGTTTGTTTTATTGAAGGCGATGGGATCGGTTACGACATCATGACGGCCAGCAAACGGATTTGGGATGCGGCGGTCGAAAAGGCGTACAATGGCAATCGTAAAATCTCGTGGATGGAGATTTATTGCGGCGAAAAAGCTGCCAGTGTTTACGATGGTAATTATATGCCAGAAGAAACATTTGATGCGTTGCGTGAATTTTTGATCGGGATCAAAGGTCCATTAACGACTCCGGTGGGAGGGGGGTTCCGTAGTCTCAATGTCACGTTGCGCCAAGTACTGGATCTGTATTCTTGCATCCGTCCGGTGCGGTGGTTTAGAGGTGTACCGAGTCCGTTAAAGAATCCGCAAGATGTTGATGTGATCATCTTCCGCGAAAATACCGAAGATATTTACGCCGGAATCGAATATGAAGCGGGTAGCCCCGAAAACGCCAAGGTTGCCAAATTTTTACGCGAAGAAATGGGCGCGGAATTTTTTGAAGGCTCTGGACTGGGTATCAAACCGATCAGTGAGATGGGGAGCAAGCGTTTAGTGCGGGCTGCGATTCGCTATGCGATCCAGTATAAACGTAAGAGCGTGACTTTGGTGCATAAAGGCAATATCCAGAAGTTCACCGAAGGCGCGTTTATGAACTGGGGTTATGAAGTGGCAGCCCAAGAGTTCCCCAACGAGATCATCAGTTGGGATGATGTGGCCAAAAACCATAACGGAATCGTACCAGAAGGTAAGATCCTGATCCAAGACAGCATCGCCGATATTATGTTCCAGAAAATGTTGTTGCGCCCGTCCGAACACGACGTGATCGCTACGACCAACCTGAATGGCGACTATTTAAGCGACGCGATTGCAGCAGAGGTTGGTGGCGTAGGGATTGCGCCGGGGGCAAATGTCGGTGACGAAGTGGCCTTATTTGAAGCAACGCACGGAACTGCCCCTAAGTACACCAATTTAGACAAAGTGAATCCCGGATCGCTGTTGTTTAGTGGTGTGATGCTCTTAGAACATCTCGGTTGGATCGAAGCTGGTAAGATGATCACCGAAGCTTATGAAAAGACCCTTGATCAAAAGATCGTGACGTATGATTTTGCGCGTCAAATGGAAGGCGCGACCGAAGTCAAAACGAGTGAGTTTGCTAATGCTGTGATCAATAACATGGGGTAAGACAAGTCTATGAGTTAGGGGGCGTTATCGCCCCCTGATGAGGTTAAGCTCTAAATAAACTCCGTGCGAAAAACCATAGATTCGCCGGACGCTCTGCTAAACGACGCATAAAGTAGGGATACCATGCCTCACCAAACGGCACATAGACCCGCATCTTGTAACCCGCTTGCGCTAATTCCAACTGTTTAGGCCCCCGAATCCCATAGAGCATTTGAAACTCGTAACGGCTTGGCACAATTTGATGTTGTCGGATCGTCTGTTCAGCCGCTTGGATCATACGTTCATCATGGGTTGCGATACACAAATACGACTGGGTAGGGGCCGCGAGATACACTTCTACCAATTCGGCGTAGTTGCGATCCACATCCGCTTTTTCGGGAAAAGCAATGCTTTCGGGTTCAAGATAAGCCCCTTTACATAAGCGAATATGGGCGTTTTCGGCGCTTAATTGTTCCATATCCTCACGACTACGATACAAATATGCTTGGATCACCGTGCCGATATTGCTGAAATCGTACTCATCGCGCAAGGTGCGGTAAATTTGTAAGGTGCGATCGGTATAATCACTGCTTTCCATGTCAATCGTAACCGGAATATTGCCATGTTCTTTAGCAGTCGTGAGGATATGGCGCAAGTTGGTGACACATAGGTCTTGACTGATATCGAGACCAAGATGCGTTAGTTTTAGTGAAACGCTAGATTGCAGCTTTTTGGCGTGAATCTGTTGCAGCATTGCCTGATAAGTGGAGACCACTTCGGCTGTATCTGCTGCACTTTTGACACTTTCACCTAAGTAATCCAAGGTGACCAATAAGCCGGATTGATTGAGTCGTTCAGTTACAGTCAACGCATCGATTAAGGTCTCACCCGCCACAAAGCGCCGTGCGACCCGCCGTGCTACCCCTAACTGACTCACGATCCAACGCGCCCATCCTGCAATCGATAGATACAGCAAAAATCGCCTAAGCATCCGCTTAACTCCTCTGGTGATGCGATTATTTTAGCGTTGTTTTTGCTTTTTGTGAGTCCCATTTACCGCAGGCGCTTGATCCGTCTCACCCTTAAACCATTGATTCAAATGGTGCAGATCGGTGCGCGAAGTCATATCAAGGCTGATCGGTGTTACCGAGACAACTCCGTCATGTAATACAGCGTAAACATCCGAGTCGGGTTCAGCGTCCGTCGGATTGATATTGAGATGATACCCCAACGGCCCAACATCCTGTAAGGCAACTCGTTCGGGGCGGGTGGGCCAATAGACCCGACGACGCGATAAGCGCGTTACACGCCATTCAGTCTGCTCGGTCGCATTCACCGGAACATCGATTTTAAGGATGTCTACATCATCAGGCCGAGTATTGACATCTAATAACCATTCACCAAATTTACGGGCGAAATAGGCTGCCGCTTTAAAATCAACTTCCGGGGAGTAAGTTAAATGTAGGTCTTTTTGGGTTTGTTGAGAGACCGCAATTGCCGGAATCCCTAAACTTGCGGCCTCTAAGGCAGCGCCCACCGTACCTGAAACTGTGACCCCGTTGCCACAGTTTTCGCCGTAATTGATCCCTGAAACCACTAAGGCCGGCAACCGTGAAGACAATTCTAAAACACCATGTTGCACCGCTTGGGCCGGTGTGCCATCAACCCCATAAACCGTGTATTCAGTATTGCCTAATAACAATTGACGCGGGTAAATGTGACCACGACTGGCCACCGGAAGGCTACGCCCCATTCCTGATTGTTGTTCTTGAGGCGCAACAATTAAAATCTCGCCCAGATCGGCGAAAGCTTCGGCGACAGTCCAAAGACCAGGGGATGCGATCCCATCGTCATTGGTAAAAAGAATAAGTGGACGCTCCTGAGACATAATTGATCCTGAGTGTGCGCTAACTAAAGTTACGCCAGTATAAAGGGAGCGCATTAACGTAACGTTAAGATGAAACGATCGAAATGGTGAATTCAGTTGACCACAAGTTCAGCTTTGAGCGGGATCTCTACAACAATGGAAGTCCCCTGATTTAAACGACTGTCAATAGAGATGGTACCACCATGTAGTTTTAGACTATCGCGCACAATGGTTAAACCTAAACCATGTCCACGGATCGCGCCGATGTTGCTTCCCCGATAAAAGGGTTGAAAAACGTGTTTGAGGTCAATCTCTGGAATACCGATGCCTTGATCGGAAATGCTTAAGACCAAATGTTTAGAAAATAGCCGTAATTCGATCGCGATCCGCGCTTGTTTCGGTGAATAACGCACGGCGTTACTCAATAATTGTGTGAAGATCCGTTCAAATAAGTTGGGATCTATGGCTACAGTAGCCAATGTGTCCCCTAAGTAGTTAAATTCGATCAGGTGATCATGATAATGTTCTTGAAGCGTATGCACCAACTTTTGGGTAAATTCAGGAAGTGGGGTTTCGACCGGCTGAAAATAAACATGCTGATCCCGATAGATTTTGAGCGAAGCAATCTCATTTACTAGATAATTAAGTTGTTGGGTGTGTTCACGAATGCGATGTAAATGTTCACGGGTTTTTTCCACAGTTAAGCGATCTGCGTAACGCTCTAATAACTCACTAGAGGAGTTGATCACCGTGAGGGGAGTCCGTAATTCATGCGATACCCGATCGACCACCCGATTTTGAAAATCGACCAATTCCTGATCTCTAAGGGTTTTTAAACGCTCAACTTGTTGTAACAACTGTAACTTTTGGGTTTTTTGTTCGGTGATGTCTTCACATAATGCCAACACAAGGCCTTGTTCTATAAGGGATAGGCGCAAACGAAACCAATGCAGGCCATCTTCTGGGACAAATATCCGAAACTCATCACAAAATGTCCCACATTTTTCAAACTTAGTTAAAGCCGATTGGCAAATGGGCAGATCCTCTGGATAAACCCACTGGAACATGAGACGCGGGTTATGTAAAAGCGCATCTACGTTGAATTTAAAAAACTGCTCAACGTTGCGCGAAACAAATAAAATTTTGTCTGTTTTGGGGTCAAATACAAGGTAGATAGAGGCTGTATGAGCCGCGATCTGATGAAGTAAAAACTCGTTTTCGAGAATCAAGCGCGATTTACGTAACCTAGGCACCGCAAAATAGAGCGTCAGCCCACATAACATCATCACAGAAAACACAAGACTAAGGTTAAAAAGATACGCTGCGCTGATCTTGGTGATCAGCGCGAAGATCAGCAAAAGTCCGAATGAAAATACGATGGGTTGGATGAAAACACGATGCACGGATTGCTTATCCTGAGTATGTGCCGAAAAGAGTCACAAATATTATGTTACATTTCAGATCCTAAATCTATTGTAATGATCTTTCAGAGTAATCACAATTAAGAAAAACTTTACTGTGTCCGCTGGTCGTACCAGACCGGAACATCGCCTAAGGTTTGAGCGATATACAGAGCGGCCGCTTGGAGGTCGGTATCGATCTGAGCTGCATCTAAAGCGGTGATCTCCTCACGCAATTTTTCATCACGAGAATTGCGCTCAATCCGTTCTTCTTCTTCAGTTTGCACCAAGACGGAATGAAAACGACCATTAGGTAATTGTAAATTGATCTCCCCGTGATAGACGATGCGCCGATTGCCACGTTGTCCGACGACTTGTGAGACGTAAATCGATACCATGTCGTCTACGCTATACTGCCAACGTTGATGGCCGTCACGATAAGCGCTAATCGTTTGATCGTCTGACGCGATCACAAGGCGATTAGGTGTGGTGCGGATCTCGTAAATCCCATAAAGCACGATCAACAACAAGATCACCGCTGTGCCTAAACCCAAGTATGGCAACACTTGGGGATTAGGTAACATCGCGCCCGAATTGGGCAACGCAAGGCGTGTGGTTAAGGTTGCCACCGATAATAAAACGTAAATCACCGCCCAAAAGCTATACCAGATGATCCGCCCTAGTTTGGTGTACGTCCAACGTTGCGATAAGGTAAACACGATGTTTTCACCGTCACGATCGGCTGTCCATAAACCACATTTGAGCGGTAGGGCAGGTAATTGCGCGATGATCGGGGTTTTCACCGTTTCGATTTGTGGCGGGATCAAGCGAAAGGGGAGATCAAGCGTTTGGGCTAAAGCGCGTGCTGATTGTTCAGCAATGGCCGCGTATTGCCGTGAGTCGGGATCAAACCAATGAGCGATCTCACACCAACGGCTTTGACGCTGTTGGGCAAGATCAGGCATCAGTAACAGCCCTAAATGCCACGATTGATCGCTTTGTGACCACCCTAAGATCACCTGTTTGATCTGATTGGTGGGAAGCGCATTGTCAGGTAAGTTACGCCGTTGGGCAAAAAGCGCCGCATAACGGAGCGGAACTCCGCGGGTTGCTTCAAGAATTAAACGTTCCTGCCCATCGCCATTGAGATAGATTCGCCAACGGTCTGGAGAGGTTTCAATTGTGAGATTTTCAGCAGCAATTCGCGTCATGCAGTTTTATCCAACAGGTAGAAGAGAAGGTCAACATCATTTAAGCCTCCTATTATGGCAAACTTGTGATAAAAAGTGCAGGTAGAAACTTGATCTCTAAAGGGATCGTTTCAAAATGCGAGTGTACAGGATTTCATATAATAAATAATATCAGGAAATTTTCTGTGAAAAGCTTTAAACCACAGAGAGCGCAGAGGACATTGAGAAAGAGCCGTTATAAGTTAAAGGCTCTTTCAAGCATGTGTAACGAATTGATTAGAGTTCTTCAAGATGCGTTGCAACCCAATCCGCATAAGCGGCTTGTAATAGGCGGGTTTTGGGGCCCGGTTGTCCTTGTCCTAAGGTGTGATCATCAATCTGTATGATCGGGATAATGCCACGGCTACTACTGGTCAAAAAAGCCTCATCAAATTGTGGTAATTCGGCGATATTCGGCGGTATTCGGGTAATTGACAAGCGGCCAGCGGCGATCTCTAACACGATCTGTTGTGCGATGCCCGGAAGTACCCCCGCGCCGGCCGTTCTTAAATCTTGATCGCGGATCACATAAAAGTTAGCGGCAAGTCCTTCTAATAAATTGCCCGTATCATCCATTAAAATTGCGTCGTAGACCCCAGACGGTAATCGATCGGCGATCGCCTTACGTTCGTGCATCCAATCAGTTGTTTTGGCGGCCGGATTAGAACGGGCGCTATTCGGCACGGTGATCACTCGCACCCCTTGTTCTGTTAAAGTGGATGCGGGAGGCTGATACGGTTCAAGCGACAAAATCAATTGATCTGGCCAAGACTTTGAGGCTGTCACCCGAAAGCGTACATCCCCGAATCCCGCTTCTAAGATCATCGTGCGTAAGGCGGCGCGTAAACGTGAACGATCTAGTTTTAAGCTAAATTCCGCCCGTTCTGCCGAGTCTTCCATACGATCTAGGTGAGCATCGATCTTTAATACTTGAGTGACATGATAGGTATTGGTCACCGTATACACACCGTCTACAGGTTCATGATCGGCTGCTTGGGCTAATGATTCCGCTTGGTAATCCACCGGAATGAGATCTTGTGAGGTTAAAACACGGATAAAAGTTGGCATCTATGGCTTGATCCATCCTTCTTTAAATTGTAACCATTCGGTATCGTCCATCGCCCATCCCGCGTAAATGGCGACCCCCTGTACTTGATTCGCCGCTCCTGCTGATCGTTCCAAGCCCAAGCGCACCCCCGATAACGCCGAAGACACATTTTCGACAGCGGTATTATGCCCCGGCAATTCGTTATCATAGGTTGGGATACCGATCATGATCTGTGCGCCGCTATCGACTTCATCTAAGGCGATCGCGTAACTTTCGACTTGATAAGCCATCCATTCAATATAATCAAACGGACTCGTGAGGCCGCTGTTATAAGCCATGATCGCAAGCTCATCCACCAAAAAAGAGACCCGTTGCTTAAACGCTTTGTCCCATTCGGTGCCAGGGGCGACTTGTGCGGGCTTGGGGATATTGGCATTGATCGGAGTCCAATCTGGCGGGATCGCCACTGAAATCAACGCATCATCGCCAATGGTGCGTCGCACGGTGCCTAGAAGTGCTAAGAAATCCTCTGAATAATGATTCCAGACGGGTTCAACATTTAAAAATACCCCGTCAAAACCTAAGGTTTGCACCAGATAATCACTAAAGGTCGCGATCGTCTCTTGTAACGTGGGATCGCCTAAACGATAGGGAATAGACGCATTTTCGGTGGGAACGCCGATCCACCCATATAAACGCGATTCGGGATAGGCGGCTTTAAATTGCCGGACGAATAACATCACACTCGCTTCCATCTCGGCAAATTCGTTGGTTCCGCTCCGAGTACCGGCCCATTGGCCATCCTCTTTGAGCCAACTCACCCAGGCATAGACACTCCCGATCTGATGATCGCGTAACTTTTGGGCGAAATTGGCCATCGCCTCTGGACTGTGATCTTGATATGTCCATTCCGTGCCGATCCAGATCGCATTTTGACCCAACACGGCCTCATCATCTTTAAATAGCCCCAAAACAACAACGATCCCGATCATCAACGCAGCCGCGCCCGCTAAGATCACCACCAAGCGGATCGTGTTGAGCGGTAAATCTTCTAGGCTGAAGGATTGAATCCCCGCGGGAATCACTTGTCTGACCCGTGGACGACGCACTAAAGGGATCGGTCGGATCGGCGTGGTCGCAGATGGATGGGCATGAGTTTGACGGCGGCGCTCAACACGTTCACGCGCCCGACTTTTTTTGCGTGGGGTCGGATCTTCGCTTGAATAATCGTTCACGGCATACTCCTATCACCTTTCTTATTTTTAGGGCAAAAGGCCAATTTGCGCCAACAGGGGCGGCCCTAAGATCAAGATCCCGATCAATACCGCCGCCACAACCCCTAATAACACGGCCGCCGCCGCCACATCTTTGGCTACTTTGGCCATCGGATGTAATTCCGGTGAGGCAAGGTTGACGACCGCTTCTACTGCCGCATTGATGAACTCTGCCATCCAAACGACGGTGATCGTCAAGATGATGATCGCTAATTCGATAAATGAGATCTGTAACCAGAGTGAGATCAACATCACTAAGACGCTGGCAACCGCCTGAATACGGGTGTTTTTTTGCC
Organism: Anaerolineae bacterium; assembly: GCA_025454525.1. Lineage (GTDB taxonomy): Bacteria > Chloroflexota > Anaerolineae > Aggregatilineales > Phototrophicaceae > JALOOG01. Next base: position 8,597 of record JALOOG010000075.1, read on the forward strand.
AACGCAACATATATAACCAACCAGCCAAGGCATAACCTAGACTCACCACGCGATTATGACTGGTGATTGGACTGTAGGCATCCGGGTTGATCTTCATGGTGCTGGTAAGTGCGTCCCAGACTTTACGTCCCCGATTCGTCATGGAGATCTCCCTCTAAGGCCGGCACAATCGACACGGGGATCGCTAACGCGATCAAGGCACGTTCTTGCGCGGCCCACATCTGCGCTTTATGTTCTGGGGTGTCGTGATCGTAACCTAATAAATGCAATGTGCCGTGTACCACCAACAGATCAAAGCTGTCTTGGGGTAAATGATGCTCACGTTGCGCTTGGCTTAACGCATAGGGATAAGCGATCACCAGATCCCCGATATAGGGCGATTCGTCTTCTAGGGGTTCGATCTCTTCTGGTAATTCCTCTGATGGAAACGATAACACATCGGTCGGTGTGTCAATGCCGCGAAATTGACGGTTTAAGGATCGCACTTCATCATCGTTGGTGATCACGATCGTCAAGGCCGCGTCTTGATCGTGCTGTTCTAAGACGATAGAGGCGGCACGGTGTAAGCGCGTTTCATCGATCAAATACTGATGATCGTTTAAGATTTCAATATTAGGACTCAGGCTCATTGAATATGCTTTCTTCTGGTGATAATGGTACGGAAGGAAGTTCCCCTGTGAGGCGGGCTTTACCGTTGGGACGTGGCAAAGGTGGCACATCGGGTAAGGGGGATTCGTCATCCATATCCGCGGGCAAAGGGGCCGGCGCTTTTGGTGGAGGTTCAGGGGTGGGCGCTTTTTCGCCGAATTGCTGACGGGCTTTAGAGATCACTTCCGTGTAATTGATGCGCGGGTGGAACATCGCCTTCAGAAGTTCGGTGAAGATGCGTTTGATCACGCTCAACTCGTTTAAGGTCAATCCCGATTGATCCAATTGGCCATCGCGGCGTTTGCCTTCAATGATGCGATCGATCGCTTCTTCGATCTCTTGGGGCGTTTCGGGTTGCATGGATCGGATCGTGGCCTCACAGCTATCGGCTAACATCAACAACGCGGTTTCGCGGGATTGCGGACGCGGCCCGGGATAGGTGAAATCGGCAGCATCAACGGCATCATTATCATCACCCGCACGGATCACGGCCTGCTGATAGAACACATAAACCCGCGTCGTGCCGTGGTGTTCACGAATAAAATCGCGAACGCGATTCGGCAAGCGATAACTCCGTGCCAATGCCTCGCCTTCGGTGACATGACTGATGATGATCGCCGCGCTCCGATAGGGATCGTTGAGGACATCATGCGGATTGCCGACATCCTGTTGATTTTCGGTAAAAAAGGCCGGATTGATCGTCTTGCCGACATCATGATACAACGCCGCCACATAGACTAAAGCCGAATTGGCCCCGATCGCGTTGGCCGCCTGCTCCCCTAAACTAGCGACTTGGATCGAATGTTGATAGGTCCCTGGTGCTTCACGCAATAAACGTTGGAGCAAAGGCTGATTCGGCTGTCCTAATTCGATCAATCGTAGTGCTGTGGGCAAATTGAATACGCCCCCAATCACATACAGACTCACCACGACAACCGCAGTCGTAATCAACCCGTTGATCGCACCATATAACAGCAAGAGTGGCATTTCAACCGCGTTCCCTACCTCTGGAAGGGCGGTGAGGTTGAAGATCGTCGCTACTGTCATATTCATCACGGAGATGATGATCCCGGTCACAAAATAACTGTTGAGTCGTTCGGGACGGCGTAGGGTCAATGCGCCGATTAACCCGCTGGCCAAGACTAACACTGTTAACTCTAACGAATTGTTGGCCATCACACCGATCAAGATCGCAAGTCCTAAGGTGCCACAGATCGCCACTTGCGCGTTGATCAAGGTGACGTATAACAAGGCCAATAAAGCGGATGGGAACAGGTAAAACTCGCTGTTTAACGCTAAACGCGCCCCGAACAAGGTCGCTAAGAAGATCAGTGCCAAAAGCCCCAACAAACGCGGTTCTGAATATAACAGAGAGGGGTGGAAACGCAATAGATATAAGCCGATGATCACCATCACGGTAATACCGACGGTCATCGCCTGCGTGATCTGTTGAAAGCGTTGTTCGGCTGGTTGTAATAAGCCCAACATTTGCAACGCCTCATAATCAAGGGGTTGAATTTGCGCGCCTTCACGCACGATGATCTGACCGCGTTGTAGGCTACGGCGTTCCACCGGAATCGCATCGGCAGCAGCGGCGCGGGCCTGTTCGGTTTGTTCAATGTTTTCGGTCATGTTGGGACGCACAAGGTCTTCAACGATGGCCACGATGACCGCCCGTTGCACATCATTAAAGCGTAAACTCACCTGTACGGGCAATCGCTCTAAGGTAGTGGTGAGGTCAATTTCACGGATCGACTCTTGCATGACCTGTTCTAAGAGGCGCGTCACCTCATTCGAGACCGCTGTCCAATCATCATCCGACATTTCTAAGATTTGATCGATGATGTTGTCATTTAAGGTGAGCGCAGTGATCTGACGTAAATCATCGCGTTGTTGCGCGTTGGTAGCATAGGGATCGCGGCGGATATTGGTGATAAAGTCTACGATTTGGGTGGCTAAACGGCTTTGAGCGCGTGCGACATTCGGGTCGGGTGGATTGTAGATCGGGCGGACATTGCGTTCGGCCTCCGTGCGGCGTTGTGCCGTGAGGATCTGACTCTCATAGGTGCGCGTTTCGGGAGCATGAAGATCGCGTTGCACAACATCGCCGATCTCTAATTGTGCGCCGCCCGATTGAACGGGAAACACGGCCTCTAAGGCGATGATCAAAGTGGCGGCCGTTAAAAATATCAAGGCCGCCAATGTGACCGCCAATCGAGTCAAGATCGGGATGGTATGGATCGATGGCAAATTGAGATAACGCTCCATCAAACGCGCCAGAGGGACTATCATGAGTTTATCCGTATCTTATCGATTGACCTGTAACATCTAACCCATCCGTGACTTACCCGTTTAAAAGATCGCGTACCACCTGATTCACCAATTTACCATCCGCTTGGCCTTTGACCCGGGCCAACAGTGGAGACATCACCTTGTTGATCTCTTTACCGGAAGTCACACCCAACTCCGCGATCATCGCTTGGGCGATCACTTTCAACTCATCGTAGGAAAGTTGACGCGGTAAAAATTCTTCGATCACCTTCAACTCGTCTTTTTCTGAGGACGAATCGCGCCCAGCGCCTTCTAATTCCTCAATGGATTCGCGGCGTTTTTTGGCTTCTTTCTGCAAGATATTGATCACTTCCTCATTCGAGAGGGTTTTTTGGGTGTCGATCTCCACCTGTTTAATCGCGCTTTGTAAGAGGCGCAGAGTATCACGCCGGGCCGCGTCCTTGTTTTTCATCGCTTCTTTGAGAGCGGCGCTTAATACTTCTTTGGGATCCATCGTGTTATTTATCCTTCTTCGATCATCGGTAAAACTTGCATTTGGTGATCCGTGTATTGTAACAGCAAGGCCGGTAAAATTTGATTGGTGAGGACTCGCGGATGAATGCAACGCACCCGAATGTAATGATCAGTGTACCCGACATTCATGAAACCTTCCTGAGTAACCCCCGCGATCTGCTCCCATAATACCGGGAAGGTTTGTCCAATAAAGCGTTGGGCAAAGCGGCCTTCACCTGCTTTTGAAAGCGCGATCAAGCGTGCGCTCCGATCTTTTTTGACCTCATCACGCACATGATTTCGCATTCGGGCGGCTGCTGTACCGGGGCGTTTGCTATAGGGGAATACATGCAAGCCGGCAAAATCCATCGCTTCGATAAACGCATAACTTTCGCTAAATTCTGACTCGGTTTCGCCGGGGAAACCGACGATTACATCGGTGGTAATACAGATCTCCGGCACAGCCTCACGCGCAGCACTCACCAAGGCGCTAAAATTCGCTTGATTGGTGCGTCGTAACATGCGTTTAAGGGTGCGATCCGATCCGCTCTGTAAGGGCAAATGCAGATGACGACAGACACGCGGATCTTGCCAGAGCGAGAAAAAGCCTTCGCTAAGATCCCAGGGTTCTAAGGAGGACAAGCGTAAACGTGGGATCGCGGTTTCGCGTAAGATCGCTTGTGCCAATTGAAACAATCCATCTGATTGGCCTAAATCGTGTCCATAACTGCCAAGATGCACACCCGTGAGGACGGCCTCTTGATAACCTGCCGCCTCTAGGTAACGGATTTCATCCAAGATGTCTTGCATGGGACGGCTGCGCCCCGCACCACGAGCAATCGTGGTAACACAAAAGGTACAAGCGTTGTCACAACCATCTTGAACTTTCACAAAGGCCCGCGTCCGACTGATGCGGCCGTCCCGACTGATCGGTTCATAATCGAAGGATTCGGCCGGTTTTCCGGTGAGTTGTTCTACTAGCGTATCTTTGCCAATGTTATCGATGATCCGTGTCACACCGGGGATCACTTGGACTTCTTCCGGTGAAATTTGTGCGTAACAGCCGGTAACGGTGATCTCCGCCCCTTGATTGGCGCGATGTAATTCGCGAATCAGCTTACGGCTGCTGCTGGTCGCTTGTTGTGTCACCGCGCATGTATTGACCACAAACCAATCCGCTTGATCGGCTTCATCGGTGATTTGATGCCCTTGTGCTTCAAACTGGCGTGCCATGAGATCGATCTCACTTTGATTGAGGCGGCAGCCTGTCATACGTAAATGTACTTTCATCGTTTTAACCACTCGTCACTCGTTTTACTCTCTTTAATTAAAGCACAAAAGACATCCCAAGGCCTTGGGATGTCTTTTGATCGACTCAAGCGAGAGATTGCTAGGAATGCAATGGGTTCAACGCTTGAATCTGACTCGCAACTTCAAAGGGGGCATGACCCGCTAATTGAGCCACACGCTGATCGACTCCGATCAGATCATCACCCCACACGATCTGATCACCGACTTCTACCAATCCCCCGACAAACAGATGCCCAATGCTAAAATAGGATGTGATCGGATCTGTGGCCCCATTGCTAAGGGCTTGGATCGCGGCTAAGGAAGGGGCGATCGCCGGATCATGATAACGATTAAGCGTGATACACGCGCCCACCTCTGCTAACAAGGTAGAAGCGATCACCTTGCCTTTTTGATCTGGCAAGCGTGACTCATAGGGACGTAACGGTAACTCACCGAGATCCACCGGCCGCATGTTGCCATTCATCATCGTGGGCGCAAGGGTGGGATGTTCGGTGATCAATAAACGGGTTTGTGGAGTGAACCGCCAAAACCCCCGTAACACGGCCGCTAAAGTCTCTGGTCGAATGTCGGCGATCACCACCAAAACACGCACCGCACCGTAAACGGTTTGAGGCGGGGTGTAGGCAAAATGGGGACTCGCTTTTCCAGTACTAATGGTCGCAAGCACGGTTACGACTCCTATTGTCCTTGTCCCAACGAGAAACCGCGTTCTTCCTCGAACATATACAGGTTTTCGGTTTTGATAAAGTCATATCCTGCATTGGCCGCCCGTTGCAACAAACTGATGATATGGTGATGTTTGATCGGCATTTCGCCGGGGGACATAAACCGACAACGCCAATGATCGGTGTTAAACGTTTCGGAAAAAGCCGCCGGCCATACCTTTTGACCGCGATTGGTGATCATGATCAATTGCAGATGATCGCCGTTCAGCTTGCTTAATTCTTCACCGATGATGTTTGGATCGCGCCCTTGTTGATCCCAGTGTAAGAACAGATCGACTCCGACCAATTCTTTTTTCACATGAGGGAATTTTTGTTGATAAGTCACACGGATCGGTTGACTGACGCTGTATTTGACGGCCGGTAATTGTTGCGGCGTTTGTCCTAACCGTTCGATCACGGCATCTGCAAACGCCTCGGTGTTAACGCGCTGTTTACTGGTGGAATCGCGGTAAATATCCCCGGTATGGATGCCGTCCTCAATGGTTTTTAACCATGCGTTATGCACTTTTTCGGCCACATCATTTTGTCCGATGTGAACCATCATCATCACACCGCCCAATAATAATCCGGACGGATTGGCGATCCCCATGCCTGCAATATCTGGAGCAGAGCCGTGAATGGCCTCAAACATGGCATATTTATCTCCCACGTTCGCCGAACCCGCTAACCCCACCGATCCGGTTAATTCAGCCACAATATCCGATACTACATCACCATAGAGATTTGGCATCACGATCACGTCAAAATCTTCAGGGCGGGTAGCGGCTCGGGCCGCACCAATGTCGATGATCTTGTGTTCGTGTTCAATTTCTGGATATTGCGCGGCAATTTCGTTAAACACCTTATGAAACAGGCCATCGGTCATCTTCATGATATTGTCTTTGGTGAAACAAGTGACTTTCTTACGTCCGTTTTGTTGAGCATATTCAAAGGCATAGCGATTGATCCGCTCACTTCCGGGGCGTGAGATCAATTTGAGCGTTTGATACACCTCATGGGTTTGACGATGTTCAATGCCGGCGTAGAGGTCTTCTTCATTTTCCCGAATGATCACAATATCCACTTTATGAAAACGGGTGTCGATAAATGGATAATAGGACATCACCGGCCGCACATTGGAATAGAGTCCCAGTGTTTTACGGATCGTGACGTTAATGCTCTTAAAACCGCCGCCTTGTGGGGTGGTGATCGGCCCTTTGTAGATGATGCCGGTGCGTTTAATCGATTCCCAGGCTTTTTCAGGGATACCGGAGGTGTTGCCGGTTAAAAAGATCTTTTCACCAATTTCGATCGTTTCGATCGCTAATTGTGCGCCCGCCGCTTCTAAAATCCGCAAACTCGCGGCCATAATTTCGGGGCCAATCCCATCGCCATACGCGACTGTAATGGGTACTTTACTCATATTCGCTCCAGACGACACCCCTTGATTGATGTCGAAAATGTCAGGTAAGAGGACTTGATCAATCGGAAAAGTATAACAGGGCCTTTTACGTTGGTCTATGGTTACGGTTTGTTACGGTAAACCGAATACCACGCACTAAGCCCGATTCCGATCGCAAGAATTAACCCCAAGGGGATCGGGTAGATACGGCTGATCCCGTGATCGATCACACTTACAGTATCGATGATCAGGGGCGTATCTGCCTCAAGGCGAACGGTAAGCGTTTCCACCAACAGATTTGAATGTAAGGTTACAGTCGCCCATTGATCCGACGGTAACGCTAAGATTTGAGGTGCTTGATCATTGATCCATACACGCAACGCGCCACCGCGCCCCGTCAAGCGGATCTCGCTGCCTTGCGCTACGAATTGGAGTCCGGTAGTCTCGACCGCTTCCCCGAAAAGCGCATCTTCCAACGAGATAACTTGGCTATTGGGAGCATAAGTAACGGCCCAATGGTGATCCATTTGATGCACACCTTGATATAAGGTCGGTGTTTGTCCGGTGATATGGGCTTTCATCGCCTCATAAATGGGAAGGGTGGTGTAGGTCGGTTTTTCTGGACTGTAATCCGGTTCAGCCATGCGGAAGTAATACCAACTTTCGCCTTTACGGGCATCGCTAGGCTGGGTGAAGTACCAATAGTTCATCACCCCGATCCAAGGCCATTCGCGTTCCATGCGTTGATAGGCGATCGGCATATAATGGGCCGCTTGTTCTAAGGTGACTTGGCCGAAATTAAATTGATTGGCAATGGGGATCTCCGAATCGATTGGCACTGGATTCCAAGCGGCCTCACTAATCCAAATAGGTTTATGTCCGTCTCCATGCCGGATCATCAGTTCCCGGATGTATTGATTGCGGGCGAAATTGACATTGGTCGGACGCATTCGGCGATCGGTGGGGCCGCTGTTTAATCCATAACCTTGCATCGACAAAATATCAAAACATTCCCCCGCGCCGGCCTGATACATACGCTCTAAGTACACCGAGTCGTTGAGATTCGTCCCCCATAACTCGGAGGTGGGTGCAAGCGCTCCACTGATCACCACCAGATCGGGATCCACCGCTTTCAGCGCGTGATAAGTGCGACATAACAGATCGGTGTATTCCTCTGGACTGACTTGGCGGGGTGTGCCGTCGGGATTTGTCCCCCATTCTGGGAAGATATTTGGCTCATTCCAGATCTGATAGTGGGTGATGCGCCCTTGATAACGTTGGGCGATCGCCACAGCAAAATTGACAAAATCTTGAAAATCTTGGGGAGGGGTTTGTGAGTGTACATCGGGGGCTTTGGCCCATGCAGGTGGATTACTCAACCGTGCTTGAATGCGAAGATCGTATTTTTCGGCTAGATCCACGATCCGATCAAATTTTAACCAGCCGCTGATCGTGTCGATAGTGCCGTCACCGTCCATATCATTACGGCTATCGGTAAATTGACCGCGGCCATCAACTTCGATCTCTTCCCACGTAAATTCCTCACGAATCCACCCGAAACCCGCCGCTGCGATTAACCGGAGTTGTTCTTCAACTTTGACCGCTTCAACCTCTTGATGCAAAAAGGTATTGATGCCATAGGGGTTCACATTGGCATGATCTATTGGGATCATCGGGTCATTTAGCGGTTGTGGACGGGTCAAATTGCCCACCCATTCCACCATGCCGCGCACTTGTGCCAAAGGTTCTTCTTCTCCAGTTTGCGACCAGAAGAACCGCCATGCGATGCCTTGATAATGCAGATCTAACGCTAACAATACGCCTAACAGCGCAAAAAGTGGGATCATTCGTCGTAACAGAAATACCATGACTTTTTCCTTAAAGTCCCCAAGACGGTCTATAATCAATCCATAGATTGGACAATTTAACAAGGATTATTTTACGATGTCGATGGATTATGCCGCCCGCCGGGCAAAATTGAAACAACTCCCTGACTCGGACACGATCGCGATCGTCCCCGGCGCAAATTTACACTACTTTACGGGCTTAAATTATCACCTATCAGAGCGTCCGATTATCGCTTTATTCCGCGATCAAGAACTGTCAATGATCGTGCCGCAATTGGAAGTCCCACAATTACAACAACGGAATGATCTGGAGGCACGCACCTTTGTATGGAATGACACCGACGGGTATCAAGGCGCATTTAACAGCGCGGTCGAAGCGCTCCAGATTAAAACTTTGGGTGTGGACGAAAAAACCATGCGCTTATTTGAATGGTTAGCCTTTTTAGAGGCTGATCTCAACTTGAAGTTAGAAGAACATGGTTATGGATTGTTATTGATCCGCGCCCAAAAAGAGCCGGCCGAAGTGGCAGCGATGCGAGAGGCGATTCGGATCTCACAAGCGGCGTTAGATGAGACGTTGAAGCAGGTGCAAACCGGCATGAGTGAACGCGAGATCGGCGCGTTGTTGGATCAAACTCTAATGACTCGTGGGAGTCAAGGGTTGGCGTTTCGGGCCTTGGTGCAGATCGGTGAAAACAGTGCCTTGCCGCATGGCGGGGTCACAGATCGCGTCCTCAAAGAAGGCGAATTTATGTTGATCGATTTTGGTGGGATGTATGAGCATTATCCCGCGGACATCACCCGTACTTTTTGTCTGGGAACCCCTACACCGGAGATGCAGAAGATCTATGATACAGTGGTCGCAGCGAATCAAGCGGCAATCGCGGCGATTAAACCGGGTGTGGAATGTGGTGAGGTCGATCAAGCGGCGCGATCGGTGATCGAAGCGGCGGGTTATGGTGAATATTTTATCCATCGCACCGGACATGGATTAGGGCTAGAAGTGCATGAGCTTCCTCAAATTGCGCCGGGGGTAGAGGATCGTTTGTTACCGGGCATGGTGTTTACCGTAGAGCCGGGGATCTATATTCCGGGGCTAGGTGGCGTTCGTATTGAAGACAATGTGCTGGTCACGGGAACCGGAGTCGAGGTGTTGACCAACTATCCGTACAACTTACGCCTTTAGGGGTCTGTTCGTATAATGCTCACTCCTTCGCGCTGTATGGTTTGTGAATACAAATTGCGAGACAAATAAAGCATATCAGCAGTAGCAAGGTGTGAGCTGGAACAGTCGTTGTCAGATCGATTGAACGATAAAGCACAGGCTATTACGGTAAGATACTTCTAATTCTAATCCATCTTGTTGATAGAGTAGATGAGCATGGCTATTTGGGCGAGCTAAAGCGTATAAAACAGAAACAGGGGATCTAGATACAATAGAATTGAAGATAGCTTTATGAGGTAGAGCGATGCAAAAAAATACCTTTTTGGTCTGTTGGCTGTTGATATTGACTCTTGCACCAGTCGGCGCACAAAACAACGATTATCGTCTCCGCATTCCAGACATTGATGAGTACCTCGCGCATATATCAGAAGTGTGGGCGAACAGAGGTGAGCTACCACATATGTTTGACGAAGAAGCATACAGGTTGCACATGCCTAAAGAGCTTATGCATCTCATGGAAACCAGATTTTTGCATCTCTATGAGAATTTGACCAGCACAACAGAGCTTATTCAGGCATACGAGACTCTCAATCAGGGGGAGGTGATTGGATATGTGAATTATGTACCCTTTATCAACATCCGTGCATGGAATCAACGGATTGTGCTTCGATGGGTGGAGGAGAACGCGGTTGATCTAAAAACGATGGAGCGGGCAGAGTTCGGGCCTTACACACTTTTTACCAAGCGACATAATCTCACAGATGCAATTGAGGATGACTTGCTGCTCTCTGTTAATCGAGATGATTATTCGGATCGCTGGCTGGTGGTTCAAGAGGGGGATGAGTACCGCTTTGTCGACCTGCCTACACCCTATTATGAGCGCAATTTCTATCTTTCGCAGTCAGAAGGTACACCAAGCTACAGTTTAATTCAGGATGTCAATGCTGATGGTCTTGAAGAAATCATTCTTCAAAAATGGTAC
>JALOOG010000204.1 GCA_025454525.1 Anaerolineae bacterium
ATCCCACACCCACGCCCACCCCAACACCTCCAATTTTCAAAACGTCATGAAATCCGTCATCCATTTCATCGATTGTTTAGTTAAAGTAGACAAATGCCTCACCAAACGTTATCCCGAACCCGGTGAGTTCCGCTTCATCTGGGATGACCCCGACTACGACCCAACAATCCCCCCGCATCAAACCGATTCCAAGCTTGATCCAACCCAAGCACCCGCTCAAACTCATCCCGTGTTTGAGCCAACCCAAGCACAAAATCCCGTGTTTGACTCAACCCAAGCACAAAATCCCGCGTTTGACCCAACCCAAGCACCCGATGCGTTTAAACCAACATCAACCGAGGCTTATTCAGATCCTTATTCCTATCCCTATCATCTCCCCCAATCCGCCTTAGAGACCCTGCCTCCGCTCACCGATCCCATTGACCAAGAGCGCCGTAACGCCGCGATCCTCTTTATCGAGGACTTAGTATCTTACCCGCACCCACCAAACCTTTTAGACATCCAGCGCCTCGCTTCCGCCCATCGTCGGGACTTTAAGCGTCTTTATCCACACGCCGACTTGGATCTCATCCATCAGGCCGAAATCCTGCTACCCTTCATCGATGATCACCGGCACGCCCATCTCCGTCGCTTATTCACCCATCTCCGAACAGAACCTCATGGGTAAGTTCTACGCCGATTGACGGTGAGGTTGTGGTAAAGCGATCTCTAAAGGGATTTTTACGGTTCTAAACTGCTCATACAACGGATCTGTAGCGCGGTTTATAAAACTATGTTACGATTTAATCAAAATAAGCGTGCGATGAGCGCGATCGGGCTGATAACTTAAGGAGTGGGGGGATGGCAGCAGCCGCACCACAACGTAAACGTAACACCTATTTACAGAACATCCGCAATATTTTTATCTTTCGGCGTAGGCCTAAAGTCTTATTCCCTAAGGAATGGGAGCGCCCGTCTGAGGATGAATATTGGCAGCAGATGTATTATGAAGGCTTTATCTCCGCGAAACATTGGACGCAAGACACTTTAGAGAATTACCCGTTGATCATGCAAGATGTGCGCGATCTAGATGAACATTTGATGCCCGTCTTTTGGCGCTATAACCAATTGGCCCGCTACTATCAAAATCGTTTTTATCTGTATCAATGGGTGTTCATGTTCGGCACTTTCTTGACCACGATTTTCGCGGTTCTCACCAGTTACATCGGCACTTCTAGCGATGATTATAGTGCCTTATTACGCTTTAGCATCGCGACCACGATCATCAGTGCTGTCACCAGTTACTTTACGTTATTACAAAATCAATCTGACCCCCGTAAACGGTGGGCTAATTATCGCCGCTTGACCGAAGAATTACGCATGTTGTATTTTAAGTTTCTGGCTCGCTTAGAACCTTTTGATAAACCGGATCGGGTGAATCGGATGCGGGAGCGTGTCATGGAGATCCGCGAAAGAGAGCGCGAAAATGTCTAATTACAACTTAGAAAATATCTCGGAACAAACCAAAAACAAGCTCCGTAACGCCGATCAACGTCGGCGCGGGGCCCGTTTAGATGCTGCTACTGCGGATGTCCTGCTTCGGCTCTATTTAGCCCGCCGGGTGGAATATCAACTCGGTTACTACAATTCGATCTCGAAAGAAGCGGACGGAAACTCCGAATTGATGTTTAAGTTAGGCGCGTTGCTGATGACCGCCTCATCCCTGTTAGCGGCCTTCGGCACGATGGCCACCGGCCCCGATGCCCCGGAATGGACGCAATCGCTCCGCCTACTAACCGCTCTGCTCCCAGCTTTTGCCGCGTTGATCGGCTCATTTACCCAGTTGTATCAATGGGATCGTCAATCTGCCCTCTATCGCGACTCGATCTTGGGCTTGGAACGCGCCCGCTTACTTTCGCCGGATCTGGATGAAGTCGATCCTTCTACCGCGTTAAAAGTGTTCCCCGAATTGGTAAAAAGTGTGGAAGCCGTGTTCCAAGATGAGGTTAACCAATGGGGTCAGATCGCCTTGGGCAAAGATCAAGACGGTGAAGACATTGATCCGGTGCGTGAATTTGCCGAACAATTTAACTTGGATATTTACGATGAAAATGGCCAAGTAGATGAGGCAAAATTGGGGCCCTTGCGTGCTATCTTAGAGTCCTCACAAAAACCGACCGCGCAAAAGATCTCGCTACAACAAACCACTTTACAAGCGGAGGTCAACACGCCCGAAGAACAAAATGAGATCACCCTGTTACAACAGCGCACCGAAGTGGTGACACCCGCTGAACCTGTTGCACCACGTACCACCACCACATCACGCCGCCGTAAAACCGAAACCTCGGTAGAAACTCCGGTAGAAACCTCAGTGGAAACCGTGGTTGAACCGATCGCGGTTACACCCGTTGCCAATACGCCAGTGATCACGCCGATGATCGTTGAAGCGCCCGCGCCGGTGGAACCCCCGGTGAATGCCGTAGTTGAACCAGTGATCACACCTGAAACGGAATCGACACCCGCGCCCGAAACGATCACCTTAACGCAAGGGACTTTGGACATTGAGGCCGAAGTGGCCGGTGACGGCAGCACTCACCTTCAAGTTACCGAGATCGAAACCGAATTAGAGATTGAAACCGAAGGCGATCCGCTCCGCTCTAAGCCTTAACATGCTTTGATGAGTTTACCCCCCTAAATTTTGGGGGGATTACTTATCTGGTTTTAACCTATGATCGAGATAAGACACTTTTCATTAAAAAAAGTTAAGGACACGGGATGCGGATCAACGGCATCCCGTGTTTCATAATATTAGGCGCGTTTAAAACGCACAAATATTACCTTATTCATTTTTTCCAACAATTGATCGGTCGGTTCTGAAGCATCCGCTTCAAAAAAGCGTGCGAACATCTCTGGACGCTCTCGTTTATAAACCTCAATCGCGGTGTGACGTTGTTCAGGGGTGTTGAGTGCTTCAGCATGAGCCTCAAATTTTTCGCCCATCACCTCTAACCTGACTTGGGGATTGGCTAACAGGTTTTTGTACCAATTCGATCCCCCACCCAAATTAAACGCCAACAGATCGCGTCCATCCGGTGCAAATCCGATCGGGATCGTGAACTTTTTACCGGATTTCCGGCCTGTCGTGGTGATCACCATCAACTGTCGATTGAGGCCGCCCATCCATTGCCTACGCAACAAAAACACCTGTACATCTAACACCCATTTCGGAAGTTTAGGGGGTGGAGTACGCTCTGCCATGACTTGATCACTCCTGATCGATCATCCAACACGTCTAAGATCATGACTCGCGATTGTCAAAAGCGCAACGCGATTCGCTGAAAGGAAATAGTGAAACTAGCGTTGAGATAAGCAGGGTAGTGCGGAAAATGAGTTTGTAGAGTTACCACTGGTTCCAAGCAAACACAAACGGCTTGACCGCTTGTGGTCACAGTTCATCACTGTACATCTGCTTCATATAGGTCATGCCCGCTTTCACTTGTACTTCTGGATCGTAACCATGTGAATAGGTACTTATGTCCTTATTTTATCTCATCTGCATTCTTTTCATCGCTCTCTCCATTAAACCGACTTGCGATGCACCTTAAATCGGTTTACGATTCAATAAAAGTGATTTGTTTAAGGACTCGATTATGGACAATGTATGTATCATCGGAGCGGGATCATCTGGGATCGTGGCAGCCAAAATCTTACATCAGCGTGGAATCCCATTCGATTGTTATGAAAAAGGGTCGGGGATTGGTGGAAATTGGCGCTATCGTAACGATAATGGCATGTCGTCGGCCTATCGCACCCTACACATCAACACCTCAAAAACGCGCATGGCTTATTCAGACTATCCCATGCCTGATGATTACCCCGATTATCCGCATCACAGTGACATCTTAACTTATTTTGAAAAGTATGTGGATCATTTTGGTTTTCGCGATCGGATCACCTTTCAAACCGCGGTAGAGCGGGTAGAGCCACAAGCAAACGGTGGGTATCTGGTTCATTTAAGTGATGGCCGTGTGTTGCCATATCGCTCGGTGATCGTTGCCAATGGACATCATTGGAGTCCACGTTGGCCAACCCCCGCGTTCCCCGGTTCAGAGCGTTTTGAAGGGGTGCAGATGCACGCCCATGATTATAAAGAACCCGAACCCTTGATCGGAAAGCGCGTCTTGGTATTGGGGATCGGCAATTCCGGCGTAGATATTGCCTGTGATACAGCCCGGGTGGGAGAGCGAGTCTTTTTGGCTTCACGGCGTGGCGCACATGTGATCCCAAAATACATTTTAGGGATGCCCACCGATTTGATGACCAATTCCCCCGTTGCTTATATGCCCTTGTGGGTACAACAATGGTCAATGAAGCTCTTGGTGTGGATTGGACGTGGGTCACAAAAGCGCTACGGCGTACCTGTGCCAGATTACCCAATCTTATCGGAACATCCGACGATCTCATCAGATTTGTTACATTATGTGGGACATGGCAAAGTACGAATGAAACCGAATATTTCGGAGATCAAACCGCATTCGGTGCGCTTCACAGATGGCAGTGAAGAAACCATTGATGTGATTATCTACGCGACGGGTTATAATGTGTGTTTTCCGTTTTTTGATGCGAACTTTATCGAAGTCAGCGACAATTTTATCCCATTGTATCAGCATGTCGTACATCCAGATCATCCGGGATTATATTTTGTGGGATTGGTGCAACCGTTGGGTGCAATTATGCCTTTAGCAGAGTTGCAATCCCAGTGGATCGCGCAATTATTGACCAATGAGTCGCTATTACCTTCACGCGAGGCGATGTATCAGGCGATCCAACAGCGTCGCGATTCGGTGGCGCGTCAATATATTAGCTCACCACGTCATACCATTCAGGTCAACTATGCCACTTATGCGCGTGATTTAGAACAAGAGATTAAGAAAAAATTCAGTGAATCGCGTTGAATGAGCGAATGTATGAAGTATTGAGATAACAAAGGGTCACAAGCGTTCACTCAATACTGATTTAAGCCTCTTGTTTTAAAAGTTGTGTAGAAAAGGTTCAATGAATTGTAAAATCTTGTAAATTAAGTTGACTCGTGTTGGGGAGTATGCTACTATCTATTCAACTGCATAAGGCAGTCAAGTTTATACGTCATAAGGAGAAATCATCATGATTTACGAACCTCGCGAAGAAGGTCAGGGCTTAGTCGAATACGCCCTCATCCTGGTTCTGGTTGCCGTCGTCGTCATCGTCATCCTCAGCTTGCTTGGGCCAGCGATCGGTAACATCTTCTCCAATATCGTGTACCAATTCCGCCGCTAATTCGGCTCGGTCACGAATGACACTAAAGGTGACACCCACGAGGTGTCACTTTTTGATCCTACCTCTACTCCTTAAATTCGCGGATCTGATGCACCCGTTTTATAATTCCCCCCAACTTAAACTCAAAGATAGAAGCCGACTATGTTTTTTACCATTGATACGATCCGCCTTTATGAACAACCTGCCCTAAAAGCACGGGTGATCGCCCAAGTCGCACCAAATCAGACGATCCCAGTCACCGGCAAGTTTACCGAAAGTGATGGATGGATTTGGCATGAGGTCTATGG
>JALOOG010000076.1 GCA_025454525.1 Anaerolineae bacterium
GAGCGGGGCCGGGGTTGGGGTCGGAATAGCGGGATTAGATCCGGGTGGGCTTGCTAATCCAAACATCGGACCAAACTCCCCCTTTACACTGTAGATCATAATGGGATGATCGGGTGTATTTCGGTAAGTGGGATCTTGATTGCTAATTCGCCAGTAACCTGCCCGTACATAATACACATTTTCCTGTTCGATCTTGAGAATATTTAGGCCGGAGCGTGCGTTTTCTATCAGGGCCGTCTCATCCAAAGTGTACCCTTCGATTACCTCACGGTTATAAATTGTGATTCCCTCTGACGGAAAAGGGGATGAAGGGATTCTAGGGTCAAAGTCCACCCATTGAGTGAGAACAAGATAACCGATTAAAATCAACACCACGGCCATCAAACTAAAATGTCGATAGAGCTTCATCTTGGTACACCTTTAATTTCTTGGATTGGCTTATGGAGTGAGCGTTAAAGACGGTTGTGGGGTGCGAAGGTATCGTTGTATTAAACTTGTTGGAGTCATCCCCCACACATGGTCAACGCTGGCCTCTAAGGTTGATTTATGACATACTTCCCACACCTTAGGTAACTCCACATACCCGCACGTTTGAATGGTGAAGCAGATTCATCATCGGATTTTTTCATGTCTCATACCACGAATGAAATTTATTATAATACATACTTTTCTTAAATGCAATTACGCCTTCCATCCCTAGATTGAGATTGACTTGATCATTGTTCCCCCGATCGCTTAAACTTAGAGACATCTAACCCACACCAAAAGGATTTTTTATGAACTTAAAACGCCCACTGTTTTTAGTTTTGCTGGTGACGCTGTTCCTGGTAATGCTCACCGTGATCAATGCCGATGACGAGTCCGATCTGCCCGTTTTAGCCGATCTTGAAGAGGGGTGGAATGTGTTAGCCCCCGCCGGTGAGACCGGTTGTTCTCGCGAGACACCTTTCCAATTTTTCGCCCGTCCCGCCTCGGTGGAGAGCGATAAGGTGATGATCTATTTTCAAGGCGGCGGGGCCTGCTGGAACGATGTGATGTGCAGTCGTGATAATGCCACATTTGACGACGCGATCGGCACACCTGAACAAGAATTAGGCTTTTACAACGGCATTTTTGACTTTGAAAATGAAGACAATCCGGTCGCCGATTATCATGCGGTGTTTGTCCCCTACTGCACGGCGGATGTGCATATCGGGGATGCGATCGTCGAATATGGTCAGTATGAGATCCACCACAACGGCTTTAACAATACCTCGGCCGTGTTAGACTGGGTGTATCACAATTTCAGCGATCCCTCCCAGATCTTGATCACGGGCAGTAGCGCAGGCGCATACGGCGCGATCTACTATGCGCCGTTTGTGATTGAACAATATCCCAATGCCCGCGTCGTGCAGTTTGGGGATGCTGGCGCAGGGGTGACTCCGATCGGTTGGCCGGTCTTAACGAGTTGGAATATCTACGACAATCTTCCGGATTTTGTCGAACCCTTTGAGGCGATCACTCCAGAGAACTTCACGATCAACGCGCTTTATACGGGCAGTGCCACACAATATCCCGATCAAACTTTTGCCCAATTTACCAACGCCGCCGACGAAGTTCAGATCTTTTTCCACAGCATCAGCGCGGCGAATATCACTGATCCTTGGCAAGACCTGATGTACGCCAATTTCGATCAATTAGAGACCGACCATGCGAATTTCCGTGCGTATATCGCAGGTGGCACAGAACACACGATCTTAGCGCGTCCAGAATTTTACACCGTGATCAGCGATGAGGTGTTATTCCGCGATTGGTTCGCGGATCTGTTAGCGGGTGAGGACGTTGAAAATGTGCGTTGTCTTGAGGAAGATTGTCTCACTGAAGCGGTGATCGAATAGCATCATCGCGCCTGTTTTGAAACCCTGCGTTAGCTTTAACGAGTGGAGATCGGATCCTCGATCTCCACTCTCACCCATAAGATCGCCCTCATTCCCCTCACGATTTCGCGATAGTAAGTGGAATCTAAGAGACGTAAAAAATTTGGTTTATTTCAACAAAAGTGAGAAAATAACACCTTCACCACTCTAAATAAAGATTTGGAAAGGCGATATGGCAGAATTGCCACTGATTGGGAAAAGGTATCAATTACTCGATGTCATCGGCGAAGGCGGGATGGGGATCGTTTACCGGGCTTATGATCGATTGAATGGAGAGAACATCGCCTTAAAGCGCGTCATTGCGGCCAAAGAAGATCGGGATGTCACAGCAGGTAGAAGCACCGATGTACGATTGAACTTGGCGCAAGAGTTTAAAACCCTTGCATCGTTGCGTCATCCGAACATCATCAGCGTCTTGGATTATGGCTTCGATGCAGAGCGCGTCCCTTATTTTACTATGGAACTGCTTGAACATGCGCCCACACTCACCCAGGCCGGACGCGATCTCTCGTTTCAAGCACAATTAGAGCTGATGATCCAACTGTTACAAGCATTGGCTTATTTACATCGGCGTGGTGTCTTGCATCGCGATCTGAAACCCGACAATGTGTTGGTTAAAGAGGGACAAGTCAAGGTCTTAGACTTTGGATTGGCCGTGGCCCAAGATTACGCGCACCAAAGTGATCAAGTGGTCGGCACACTCGCTTACATGGCCCCAGAGATCCTACAAGGGCATAGCGCGACTCAAGCCTCCGATCTCCATGCGGTGGGTTTGATGGCTTATGAGATCTTGACCGGACGCTATCCTTATTCCTTTGACGATATTACGCAATTGGTGGAACAGATCATCACCGCGCCGATCGATTTAAGCGATTTACGCATCCCAAGTCGGATGTTAGAGGTCTTAGGGCGCTTACTCTCGAAAAACCCGGCCGATCGCTATCATGATGCCAACGAGGTCTTAACGCTATACTATCGTGCGATCGGGCGCTATAGCACCCATGAGACCCCCGCGATCCGTGAAAGTTATTTACAAGCGGCCCGCTTTGTGGGACGACAACAAGAACTCTCTTTATTTCATGAACTGTTAGATGACACCCACAATCGACGCGGCAGCACTTGGTTGATCGGTGGGGAAAGCGGCGTGGGAAAATCGCGTTTGATCGAAGAGATCGAAATTGTAGCGCGGGTACGGGGCATGTTGGTCTTAAAAGGCCAATCTGCCGCGCAGGGGAGCGCACTGTATAGCCTATGGCGCTCAATTATGCGCTTATTGAGCGTGATTACGCCTTTATCCACTGAAGAAGCGCAAATTATCAAGGCGCTTGTGCCGGACATCGGCACCTTGATCGGCGTGGAGGTCACAGATGCCCCCATGGCTGCCAGCCCCGCCGAAGCATCAATGCGCCTCTTTAAAACCGTCGCCGCGATCGTGCAACGTCAAACCCAACCGCTGCTGCTGATCTTAGAAGATCTGCATTGGGCAGCGGAAAGTATCACCCTAATGGCCTATCTCAGCGAGTTGGTCGGTGATTTACCCGTGTTGATCTTAGGGACGTATCGCAATGATGAACGCCCCAATCTGCCGGAATTGGTGCCGAAGGCCGAAGTGATCTCGTTAGCGCGCTTATCCGAACGCGAAATCGCCGATCTCAGTGAGGCGATGATCGGACGCACCGGCCGGATGCCAGATGTCGTGAAATTGTTGCAACGCGAGTCCGAAGGCAACGCGCTCTTTATTGTAGAAGTGGTGCGCGCCTTGGCCGAAGAAGTGGGTCAACTGGATCAGATCGGTGTGCAGACCTTACCCGCACAAGTGTTTGCTGGCGGGATCGAACAGATCGTGCGGCGGCGCTTAGATTTTGTGCCGGAAGATGTGTTACCGCTGTTACGCTTTGCCGCAGTCAGCGGGCGACAATTAGATCTCAACATGATGCGATCGGTGTTCGGTTGGCATGTGGATGAGTGGTTATCCTTAGCGGATGACGCGGCGGTCTTAGAAGTCAACGATGGGAAATGGCAATTTGCACACGACAAGCTCCGCGACGGGGTGTTACGCACGATCCCCGATGAACAATTGCCGCGCTTGCATCAACAGATCGCCGAAACCTTAGAAAAATTGTACCCCGATAACAGCGAATACTATGTCAGCTTAGAACATCATTGGCAGATGGCCGGCAATCGTGAACAGACCCTACATTATGCAGAATTAGCCGCCGATCAAGCCGCTAAAGCCGGGGCCAATAACATCGCACAAGGTCACTATGAGTTAGCGTTACGGTTGTTAAGCGAGCTGCCCGAAACGCCCGAACATCAACGCAATCAAGTGGATGTGATCGTGAAGTTGGCACGGATCGGCACGGTAACGCTTCAACAAAATATGTTGGGGTTGTTGAGTAAGGCCTTGGTGATCGCCCAAGCGTTAGATGATGAGGTGTTATTGGCGCGGGTGCATGGTGGGATCGGCGGGTTTTATTACATCGTCGGCCAGATGGGCCAAGCGCTACAAAACTTGAATCAGAGTCGCCTGATCGCCGAACGCCTTGGCATTGAAGAATTGTTGGTACTCCCATACAACCTGATCCCGCGTGTGACGTTTAACACAGGCGACATTGAACCGGCCGAAGTGATGATGCGGAAGGGGTTAGCATTACTGCAAAAATACCCGGATACCGAGCTTGAATCCGGCTCCTTGGCGAATTTTTCGGGCTTGATGATCCACACCGGCCGCTGGGAAGAAGCGTTACTTCACGAACAGCGCAGTATCGAATTGGCCAAAAAACTAGGGAAAAACCGCATTGCTGGCACGTTAGCGGTGATTGGGGCCGCCTATGCGGGGTATGGCAGCGATAAAGGCATCGCGATCCTACAAGAGGCGCAAGCGATCGCGTCTGAATTGCGCGATTTTGGGGTGGTCTATTTTGCGGCTGGTTTCTTGGGTGTGTTAGCGGTCGATATGGGCAATTTAGATTTAGGGATGTATGGACTCGATACCGCGTTAGCGATCGCGGAGCGCGGCGGGATCAGCATCTATCGTCCCTTGTTTGAGGCGATCCGCATTGAGGCCAAGATGTTGGCGGGGGAATGGGACGCGAGTCTATTGGACGGTTTAGCAAAGGCCGAACAACTGGCGGTTCAAACGCATCAGTTTATCGCGCTAACTGGGACTATGCGTGCCAGCGCCCGCGTGTATACCTTGAAACCGGATGGCCCCGATTATGCGATCGCAGAAGACAAATTTAAGCGTGTCTTAGAGATGGTGAACTCGCGTAATCTACAGGTGATCGAAGCACAAACACGGATGGATCTCGGCAAGCATTACCTCCAACGTGAGATGAAGTCCGAAGCACAAGCCCAACTATTGCCCGCCTTGGCCCAATTTGATCAGATGAAGATGACTTGGTGTAGCGCACGGATTCGAGGTTGGTTAGCGACCCTCTAATGGATAGATCTGTAGGTACAAAAAAGTTTCTTGCGTTCAACCCCACCCTAGCCCTCACCCATACATCGGGAGGGAGCTGGCCCGCTTAAGATGAGCTGCTCCGTCTCCATAGGTGGGATCCTGTTCTGAGGTTACTTCTAAGGGGTCATGAAATAGCTTGTTTTGACCCCTTGACCGCTCTTAAAAATCCGTGTTAGACTGTTTTGAGTGTTTGATTTTTCCCCGATTTAAGTTGAGGAGGTTTGAATATGGCGAAGATTTTGGTTTTGGTGGCGGCCCGGGTGTTGGGGATGGGGCGCATCAGCTAAACACGATCTCGGTTTTTGATCATCTTTCAACCTCTTTCGCTGTTGACGCTGTGAACCCTAGCCCCACCGCTCTTTTCTGGAGTCGGTGAGTTTGGATTCGGCGTGGAAACAGCCTTCATCATCTGTTCCATTCTTCCCCAACTTACCTTAAAACATTCGGCCGATGCTCATCGGGAACGCTTGACGCGCTTTAGCACATCGCTTACGAATTTTAAGGACATATCTACTTGAACTTGAACATCAAAACAATCGACACCGATCGATTGATCATTCGTCCGTTTATCCACACGGATCTCGACACGATTCACCCGTTGTTGAATGAGGCGTTTGACTCGGACATGAGTCGCAAGTCCCGTCAACGTTGGTTGCATTGGGCGATCGCGAATTACCATGAGTTAGCCGCCTTGGGGCAACCCCCTTACGGCGATCGGGCGATCACTTTAGCCGAAAGCGGTGAAGTGATCGGCGTGATCGGACTCGTGCCGTCTTATCAACCTTTCGACACGCTCCCTTATTTCGGCGGTGCGGCCACGGGCCTGTATACCCCGGAGATCGGGTTATTTTGGGCGTTAGGCACGGCCTATCGCGGACACGGTTATGCTACGGAGGCGGCTCATGCGCTTTGCGATCACGCCTTTCGGGTGCTGCACTTAAAACGGATCATCGCCACCACCGAACACGATAACCTTGCCTCACAGCGGGTCATGACGCGGTTGGGCATGGTGATCCAACGGAATCCCAACTCGGAACCGATCTGGTTTCAAACCGTCGGTATTCTCGAAAATCCCCTTTTAACCGAACACATGAAGGATCAATCCCATGCCTAAACACCACGATTACGACGCTTATGAGACTCTGTTTGACGGACAAGATCGGCAATCACGCCGCAAACGCAAGCCGAAAGCGCATCATAAGCCGAAAAAATCGCAAGTCCAATTGTACTATGAGCTGGCCGGGGATGAGGACATCGCGGCCGGCGGGATCTTAAACATCACCTATAAGCCGGCAAAATTTGAGGCGCAATGGCTGCTGTCCTCATTGCAACCATTTTTCTATCAAGAGCAGATCACCGACGTGATCGCCAAGATCAAAGGCGGCGGTAAAGAGGCCAGCGTGTATACCTGCGAGGCGCATCCGAACACGGGCGCAAGCTTGTTAGCGGTCAAGGTGTATCGTCCGCACACGCAACGCCAATTCCGGAATGATGCGGTGTATCGTGAAGGGCGGGCGGTTCTCAACGATCAAGGCAATGCGGTCAAAAACAATGAACATCGGATCATGCGGGCGATCGGCAAAAAGAGCGCCTTTGGGACGCAAGTGGCGCACACCTCATGGCTGATGTATGAATATCGCACCTTGCAACAACTCCACACGATCGGCGCATCCGTGCCGCGCCCGTATTCGAGTGCCGAAAACGGGATCTTAATGGAATATATCGGGGACGCGGATATGCCCGCGCCGTTGTTACAGGATGTGACGTTGGGGACAGAAGAAGCGCCGCGTTTGTTCGCTCAAGCGCTCTATAACGTGGAATTATTGTTGCGACATGGCCTGATTCACGGCGATCTCTCCGCGTATAACATCCTCTATTGGCAGGGGAATTTGGTCTTAATCGACTTCCCACAGGTGATCCCGGCGCAAAATAACACCAATGCCCGCGGGATCTTAGAGCGTGACATCACCCGCTTATGCGAGTATTTCGATGATCAAGGCGTGGCCTGTGATCCGATCGCGATCAGTCGGGACTTGTGGCAACGTTATTTTGCGGCGGATGCCCGTCTCGTGGCGGCGGATCAATCCCGTTGGTTAGAAGCGGACGAAGATTAGCGTAATCCGGTCAACCACGAGATCAATAACGCCACAAAGATCGCGCCGATCAAAAACAAAAAGGCAAACACCCGCCCGGAGTCTTGGGCGGGTGAGATCTCTTTTTCTTCAATGGTCACTTGCCCCAAGAGATCGACGTAAAAGTCGATATTTTGGCGGCCTTTGGTCAAGCGGGCCATGTAGTGATGTTCGCTGATGATCGCCCAACCCGTTTCTTCATCATCCCATTTAGGGCCTAATTTTTGGCGGATCGCTTCATACAAGATGCGTTGCGCTTCTGTCGGTGAGATCGGTTCTACACTCATCTTTAACCCCGTTTACGGAATCCGATATTCAGCCGAAAGTGGCCCCATCATGCCACTCGCATCGACCGCCGCGATCGCGAGGGCCTCAAATTGTGCCGAGTTAAACCCCTCATAATCATAAGCGGTACTATACGCCCGGAACAGTTGATCAAACGTGCGTGATCCCGGACGACGCAACGCCACCACATAACTAACCGCATTCGGCACGGGTTCCCAGACCAAGCGCCGCACGCCGGACTCTCCGTCACGCACGACGATCTGACCCGGTTCTGGTGGGCGCGGCCCATTGGCTAATGAGGCCACGATCGCTAACACGGTGCGGGTGGATTTTCGCAAGTAATCCGGCTCAACATATTCGACAAAATCAAGTCCCTCCCGCCGTCGATTGTCCTCATGGGCCTCGATCAAGCGTACAGCTGGAATGCCGACATCATTAAACGATTGATGATCGCCGAAGCGGCCTTCCCGATCCATGGCATCTTGTAAGACCAATTCGAGATCGGCATTGGTATTCACCGCGATAAAGGTGATCATCTGGGCCATGTAGCGCGCTCCGGGGCGTTTCGGATCGGCAAACAAGCGGATCTCGCTATCGTTGACCACGCCGTTATTGTCTTGGGTGCTGCCGATCGTATCAAGGTTGATCATCACCATGGTCGGGATGTTATAGCGTTGGATGTAATCGCGCACAAAGGCGATGCTCCCATAGCGTCCCTGTTCTTCCCCAGCAAACAGGACAAAGATGATCGGGGCGCGGGAGGGGTATTTGCTCAAAATGCGGGCCAATTCGATCACAGCGGCGACCCCCGATCCGTTGTCATCGGCACCGGGCGCGGCGCTGGTGCCGTCTCTCAGGTCATTGGTGCGGCTATCGTAATGCGCGCCGACGATGATCGCTTGCGAGTTTGCTTCGATCGGGTTGATCACGCCGAAAATGTTGCGTTGTTTGGTGTTATTCCACGTCATGTTAAATTCATGATAGCCGTGGTTGCTAAAGTTGCCATTGGAGTCGCGTTCGATCTGCTCAAACTGCTCATTAATGTATTCCGCCGCTGCGGTGATCCCTTTGCCGTCGGTGCGCCCCACCGAGTCCACATGGCGGGTATGGAAGCCTTGTAGGGTGGTGACGTGCATCATCAAACGATCTGATTCCACTTGACTCAGCATCGTATACAAAGCAGAGCCGGCCGGTTGCGGCAATGTGCCTACGGGGGTGACAAAAGCCAACGGAGTCCCCGGCGCGGGGGTGCTATAGCCCAACGTGGCAATCGGCTGATCGGTGTAACGTGGCGCAACCGTTGGGGGTAAATTCGCCGATGAACTTAGGTTACAGGCGATGGTGGCAAGTGCCAACCAGATCAAAAAGCTAAAACGACGCATCTTTTTAATATCCATGACTACGCTTTGGCCTTATTGTAGCATCAAGCGGATCAAAATTGAATTCGCGTTGATCAAACGGTGGATCTTTAATGTAAGTAGGTACAGAAAAGTTTTTTGCGTCCAACCCCACCCTAGCCCTCAGCCCATATATGGGGAGGGAACTGGTGTGCGTGGGATGGGCTGCTCCGTCTCCAGTGGTGGGGTGTTTTTCTGTGGTTACTTCCGTATCCTCTGTAGTTTTCTTTTTCTTCTTTTTTCTTTTTTTCTTTCTATCTTCTCTAAAAATACAGACAAATGTTACGATTTTTCCGCTCATCTGTGCTATCATCACTTCAAGATGATCGTGATCACGGGGAGGAGTACCAGATGAAACTTGTATGTGCTGTTTTGGCTTGGTTTTCTGGGGTTGACGCGCAATCTTACGATCCGCCTAACGACGTTGCCGCTGTCGCCGAATTAATTTTTTCGCTTTGCTGCCGTCACTGCCGCCACTTGGATCGCTTATCCCCAGCTGATGTCCCACACTTCCGATCCGTTTAAGATCGCGGTCAACAACTTTGGAAAGGTGATCGGGTTAATCGGTTTACCGATCACGCTACGAAAACCGACCGTCCGCAACGATTCGACCTCGCTAGACATGACACTCGCGGTCAGGGCGATGATCTTGGTTTGTTGATATTGGGGTAAATCGCGTAATACTGCTAACATGGCATAGCCGTCTAAGGGGCGGACGTGAATATCCAAAAAGATCACCTCTGGCACAGGATCAAGCGCGGCCATGCGTTGGGCAAATTGTTCGCTATCCGACAGGAGGATCACGTCACTAAATCCCATGATGTCGATCAACAACACCTGCATGATCTGTTGGCTGGAGAGATCATCTTCAACGTACAAAAACCTGACCATATCAGTTCCGTCCCTTGGCTGACAAGGGAATAGTAACATAAAACGAAGCGCCATGCCCAACGCGACTTTCTACCCACAAGTGACCGCCATGCGCTTCGGCCAAGCGCCGTGAGATCGGCAAACCGAGTCCCGTCCCTCCGCGCATCAGGCCGTCAGGGGTTTGTTTAAAGGCCTCGAAGATCGCCTCATGTTCTTCAGGTGGAATACCTTTGCCTGTGTCGTGTACCGCAAACCGGACATGATCATCGGCGATTTGTGCCACGAGGGTGATCGTGCCGTGTTCGGTGAACTTGATCGCATTCGAGATCAAGTTGAGTAGGATCTGACGCAAGCGACGTTTGTCCGCGCTAATGATCGGTAAATCGGGGGCAATTTCGGCCCGTAATTCTACCTGAGGGGAGCGATGTAAGCTTTGAGTCGCGGCCAATACGCCGTCTAAGAGTTCATCAAGGGCGAAGTCCTCCAAGAACAATTGCATCATGCCCGCTTCGATCTTGGAAAAATCTAAGACATCGTTGATCAAGCCGAGCAGATGTCGTCCGCTTTCGGTGACTTTGGAGAGTGCATCCACCTGTTTTTCATTGACCGGCCCGAACACCCCGGAAGCGACAAAATAGGTAAAATTGAGGATCGCGTTTAAGGGTGTGCGAAGCTCATGGCTCATATTGGCTAAAAATTGGCTTTTGAGGTGATCAAGGTTGCGTAATTCATCAGCGACTTTGAGTTGTTCAGCGTACAAGCGGGCATTCTGCACCGAAACGGCGATCTCATTGGCTAAGGCGGTTAACACCAGCAAGATATTCGGGGTAAAGCGCTCCACCTCACGCGCCTGCACGCTAATCACCCCGATCAATTGTTGACCGAGGATCATCGGCACGGCCATTTCCGAACGGATCGCTGGAAACGTCGGATTCGCTTGAAAATCGGGGTTTTGTGTCACATCGTTGATGATAATGCCACGTCGCTCCCGTCCACAGCGTGCCGTCAACGATCGATCTTCTACAAGCGATAACGTGACCGGAGTCCATGCGCTGTCACCCCGTCCGCTGTCATCACGGGCCGCAGCAGCCAAATGTAGTGTTTGACCGTCTTGATCAGCCAAATAGATTTGCGCGTGATAGAGGTTAAAGCCCGATTTTCCTAAATCGACCACCGTCTGTAACAGGTGATCAAGGTCAAGATTTTCACTGGCTGCGGCGCTCACCTTTGAGACCATTTCCAACTCACGGGCGCGGGCCTCGCTCTGCAAACGGGCGCGTTCAGCGACCAGATAAGCGCGACGACTTGCGACCACAGGAGCGACAATCTGGGTTAATGCCGCGAATACGTCACGCGCTTCTTGTGAAGGCAGATAATGCGCTTTCCACGCGAGAAATAACGCACCCTGACAGATGCGTCCGGTGTAGAGCGGTAAGATCACAATCGTCGGTGCGTTGACACCATAAGCGTATGTGACCGACGTAGGGAGCGCGCCAAAAGTGGCCGATGTATCGGGGATGATGATCGGATCGCGGCCGATGAGATAGGGTTGCAAAAATGCGGGGATCGGGTGTGGATCAAACAAGCGGGTGATGCGATCCACACGCATCACCGATTCCCAGATACCGGACATGGTGATCGTGGTCAAGTTGCCGTGATCATCGCTATCGAGGTAATGCAAAATCGTTTGATGCACCTCATAACGAGCGAGATGTGTGCCAACCGACTCGACAATTTCGTTTTCAGAAGTGGCATACGAGAGGATCGTGGTCAATAACAACAGGTATTCGGTGCGCTCTACCCGCGCTTGTAGTTGCGCCGAAAGCTGTAAACTTTGCAGAATCCAGACCACTTGACGCGCTAACAAGGTGAGGTTACGGTGATCAGTGGCTTGGAAAGACTGCACCGTTTGCCAAGTGAGATGAATAAAGCCGATGATCTGCTCATCAATCACCAATGGCAAGAGCGCAAACGCACGGATCGCTTGGTAGCGATAAAACATCAAAACGCGATCACTAATGCCCACCAGATGCTCAATATCCCCGACCAACAACGGATCTGCGCCGTCAATTTCCCAAAGATCGCGCAAGCGTTGATCCTGAAAAGCGGCGTGTTCAGTGAGTGGATGCGGCGCACGGGCGGCATCGATCCACGCGATTGGTAGATCGACGCGGTATTGGGTGGTATGGCGCACAAGGTTTAGGATAGAAACGCTCAACACCGCCTCAAGACCGGGATAGGTGCGGATCACTTCCGGCAAATCTTCGATCTGGGTGATACGCTCAAAGCGTTCGGTGAAGCGTTCGATCGCGCTTAACGTTGCGTCGCTCATCGGGATTAGTTGGGAACATCAAGACTATTGCCCAGCCAGATCGCCTTCCCGTTGAGGATCTCGGCGATATATTTGGGAAAGATTGGGGAGATCGGTTTGCTGATAAAACCGTTAAAACCGCGTTCCCGCACCTTGATCATCTCGCGATCGGGATCGGCGGAGGTGACGGCCACGATCGGGATCGCGCTTAGGTCTGGGTGAGCGCGGATCGCATCAAACAGATCGTAACCATTGACGTTGTTGGGGAACATCAGATCCAATAAGATCACATCAATCGGCAACAGGGAACAGAGTTGTGTGGGAGTTTCGTAGCCCCAGCGTTCAAAGTAGACAGTTGCGCCTTGTTGGCGTAGAAACACACAAGCGATCGCAAGATTAGCCGCGTCGTCTTCAATCACAAAAATTCGTTTGTTTTTTAAGAGCATTTTGTCTATCCTCATAGATGGGATGGAATTGACTCTATTCTAAACGAGTTTCGCAATCCTGTTTTCATAAGGTTTATGAATGTGTCTGATCGCTCATATCCTATTCACGCTTGGGTTTTTGATCTTAGGTTTCGTGGTACATCCGCTGTTTTTGGTCATCGGTGTGCCAATGTGCTGTCTCGTCTTGTATCCGACCGTGATGTTTAGCCTGATCTTTTTCCTCTATTTTCTAGAGGATCTGCGTAAAGGGCGCAAGCAGATCTAACGCTTCAACACCAGAGGCAACACCAATCGCATTATACCCGGCTGATATTACATCGGTCGTGTTGGGTTTAGAAAATGGATGACCGCATTTTGGTCATGCTCACACTCAAAATAGCTAACTATCTCTTTGGGTAAAGATCAAATTCCCCTGTATGTGCGGGCGATCAACGCACCGTTAAACGGCCTGTTCCCCCGGTAAAGGCGATCGTGATCGGTTGTGCGACATTGGCAAAATTAGCCGTTTGCCAGATCCCCGTGATCGGATCGCCACCAGTGCGTTGTAAACCGGAGGGTAATTCGATCGCTCCCGTACCGATTGTGGCGGTTAATTGAACTTCGGCATTTGGTGGCAAATTGATCGTTGTATCTCCGGTGCCGGCATTGATCGTGAGGTTTAGCGTGATCTGGGGTTCTAAAGCGATCTCGACCGCGCCCGTACCCGCATTGATCACAACTGGATAGGCGCTTTCAAGGGCAGGTAAAACTAAATTTAGCGCTCCCGTGCCGCTGCGAATATCCAAATGACTCAAATTCACATCAGCCAAGTTGAGAAATGCCGCCCCCGTACCACTACTGACTTGTAAATCGATCGGCACATATTGGTTAAGGTTCAATGTCCAGTTGAGCTGATTCGCATTAAAGCCAGAGAAGATCGTCGCTTGCCATGGAATACTCACCTCACCGATCTCCGCAAGACGGACGCTTTTGGCCTCACGACCGCTTACTTGATAATCGATCTCGTTGATCGATTCCACCGAGGCCTCAAATAAGTTGCTACTCACGGGGGATAAGGCATTCACGACCAATGCTTCAATTGGCGCAGAAATGTTTATGGTAGCGGTGTTCACTTCAGCCGCTGTATCGCTATAAGTTTGCTGACGGATCTCAATCGGCAGGGTAAAGACACGGACAATCACGAATCCGATCACCAAGATCAATAATAAGATCGCGATCAAACGCACAAGCGGATTAGAACGGTTAATTTCGGGGGTCATGGGTCACTCCTGTTTTGATAAAAACACCCCCATTATAGCGGATCGCGTTTACGCTGATTTTGCATTTTAGCCGAATTTTTGCTATCGTTAAGTTTAGTGTTCGGATTTAAAGGAGCGATCCCTATGTCCTTTTTTGGCAATCGCCGTCAACCAGAACCAGAACCCGAAATTATCGAAACGCGCATCCCACACCCACAACCCCCACAACAACCGATGATCTCCGCGCCACAACCGATCGGCTTTGAGACCGTGTTAGGGGCGAATTCATCGCTAGAAGGCAAATTGATCAGTACCTCCAATGTCCGCTTAGATGGGTCTTTCAGTGGCACGTTAGAGATCAACGGCAACGTGTTGATCGGCGAAACTGCCAAGATCAATGCGGACATTAATGCCAAGAATATCTCGATCGCCGGGGCCGTGCGCGGTAACGTGAACGGGAAAAAAGTCCAGATCTTGCGGACGGGGCGGGTTTGGGGAGATATTGTCGCTATGGCGCTCACCACCGAAGAAGGCGCATTCATCGACGGCAAAATCTCCATGAGTAATCATGAAGCGTCCGGCGCGCCGACTCCGAGACCGATCCCCGTGATCGCGGAGGCCGAGACCCCGAATCGTGAACCAGACTTTTTATCGGATGAGGACTCCGCACCCAGTGAAAGTTAAAACGCTGTTTCTTGGGGCCATCGTCGCATTTATCCTTACCGGACTCGCCATGGCCCAAGAGACCCCCTTGTGTACCGCTGCCTATCGATCTGCAATAGATGGGATCGCCCGCGCATGTCGTGATCAAGATGGACTCTGTGATCCTACGGGTAACAGCCTCCCGATCGATGCCGAGACGACGCTGGCATTATCATTTGAGGACGGGGTGTATCCGCTCCGTCAATGGGCCCCGCGTGCCGATCTGATAGATGGGCGTTTGACGATGATCGCCTTTGGTGCGATCACCGTGACCAATCAGGGGCAACCGAACGCCGATTTTATCGCTTTGCCGGTGAGGGTATCCACACGCACGGGCCTAAATTTGCGTGCTGAACCGCGTGAAGATGCGTCGGTGATGGAGTCTTTAGAATGGGGATATACTGGACGCGGTATAGGACGCAATGCAGATGCGTCTTGGATCTTAATTGAAGGGCGCACCGGATTAGGGTGGGCCAAGGCGGAGTTATTGTCGGCCGAATTTGAGTGGATGTTGTTAGCGGAAACCGATCGCGTAGAGGGCCCCTTATACGGCACATGGCAACGTTTGACCTTGATCAGCGCCGATTCCGATAACCCTGAAAGCTGTTTTGGCACACCACCGGACGGACTCTTGATCCAAAGCCCCGCCTTAGCCACGATCGTCATCAATGATCATCGCATCACATTTGACGGCACGATCTACGCCCAAAGCACCTCCGATCCCCTCACGACGATCAGCATATTGGAAGGCGAAGCAACCCTCAATGACGATCAACGTTTAGAGGTCGGTCAACAGTGGGCAATTGAGATCATGCCGAACGCTGAACCGTATGTCTATTTGAGCCTACGTTACGCCGCCTTGGATCTCTTGCCGCGTCCGATTGAACTGCCGTTTAACACGGTCGGCTTATTGATCCCATTTGAGCCGGGGACGGGATTTTTGACCCGAATGCAGTTAAGTGATCCGTGCCGAGTCGCGTGGAGTAGCGCGGTCAATTTGCGCGCCGGGCCGGGAACCACTTACCCGTTATTACAAGGAGTCGCGGGTGGCAATAGTGCCGATCCGGATGGACGGGCGATCGGGTTTGATGGGCGGATCTGGTGGCGGTTGACCGAGGGGGTATGGGTATTGGCCGAAAGCACGGTATTCGGTGGGAATTGCGCGGAACTTCCTTATGTGGAAGTCCCGCCGTTAGCCACTCCTTCACCTTAATCGCGTCCTTCTTGACGCAACCGGATCAAGCGGCGGGCCGCGTTGAGCGTGTCCGCCCCGACAAAACTATCGGTATAACCGGGGTTCATCGTGCGGAAAATATCAACCATGGATTGCACAAAGTGGCTTTGACCTACCACCACCACCAGATCGCGGTTTTCTGGTTTAAACGAGAGCGCGTTTTTGGTATGGGTGAGCGCGCCCGATTTTAAGGGTGTGGCCCGCTCAAGGTTAAGGATCACGGACACCGCATGATCGACCGCCTCACGCATGGTTGCAGAACGGCCGGCCGCATAATAGACTTCTTGCCAATCCCAGATCCCCTCAAAATCCCAGCGCACAACGGTTTTTTCTTCATTGTCCCAAACCACATGAATAGCCATCCAACGTTCTCCAAACTACTCTTTTTAATCTTCCCGATTCGTCGGGTGTTTATTTCATTGATCCATAAGTTTAAATCCTTGAAGAAAATCTTACCCCTGCTCAGGACTTTTTGCAATTCTCATGAAACTACGGTAAAAATTGTTAAGTAATGTTTATCTTTTTTGCGTGTAGACTTGATGTTATCGTTTAAACAGCTTCCTCATCCTATGCCGCTGTTCAGTTCTAATTATCCCTGTCAACGACCGGGAGAGATCGCGTTGCTCTCCACACCGGAACGCACCGGAGCGATCTCTCAATACACGGGTAAAGGCGTGACGATCGCGTTTATCGACTCCGGCTTTTACCGTCATCCCGATCTCAAGGGGCGCATCCGAACGCATGTGGATGCGACCACCGACGAGATCATCGAAAGTGATGTGATCCCTAAGTCACAAGCGTATAGTTGGCACGGTCAAATGACCAGTGTGATCGCTTGTGGTGACGGCGGGCGCTCTGGCGGTCGCTATCGCGGGATCGCGTCTGATGCCCAAGTGGTGTTGATCAAGGTCAGCAATCCGCGCAACGAGATCAAAGAGCGGGATATTGAGCGGGGGTTGCGTTGGTTATTGGATAATCATCATCGCTATCAGATCAAACTGGTCAACCTCTCGGTAGGAGGTGATTATGTCAGCTATGATCCGTATCATTTTCTGCATCGTTTGATCCGTTACTTGGTGGCCGACGGGGTGACGGTGATCGCGGCGGCCGGCAATCGGCCGGTGAATCATCTGTTTCCGCCGGCCTCCTCCGCGGATGCGATCACCGTGGGCGGACTAGACGACAACAACACGATCGATCGCGCTGAATGGATCTTGTATAATCACAATTACGGCATGGCGTATGACGGATCAAATAAACCCGATCTGATCGCACCCGCACGTTGGATTGCCTCTCCGATTTTGCCGAGTACCCAAGTAGCTTTTGAGGCGTTTTGGCTAGGCGCGCTGTTAGATCGCAAAGATCCGTATCAGCGGCGTGAATTGATCATGAGCGGAAAAGCATCGAAAGTATTGGAACGCTTATTCGGCGGGCATCGCTCTAAAGAGCGTTTGTATGAGACGATGCAACAGCGGATCTACGCACACAAATTGATCGATCCCTATCATCAGCATGTGGACGGAACCTCGGTGGCCGCGCCGATTGTGGCAGCGGTGGCCGCGCAAATGTTAGAGGTCAACGCTCGCTTGAAACCACAGGAGATCCGTCAAATTCTCCGTGAGACGGCGCAGCCATTAACCCAGATCCCGCGAGAACAGCAAGGTGCGGGGGTGATCAACGCAGTCCGGGCGGTGCAACGGGCGATCGAATGGAAATAAGGCGATCCCTCGCCCTGATTTTCTATCCAGATGCAGTTGGCAGATCACAGCGCAGAGGTTGGCAGCTATGGATGATTTTAATAAACTTTGGATCGGCCAGACCATTTCCGAGTTCGGCTCACATATCACCCGTGATGCGCTCCCCTTAATCGCGGTGATCACGTTGGCCGCCGCTCCGGAAGAGTTAGG
Organism: Anaerolineae bacterium; assembly: GCA_025454525.1. GTDB lineage: Bacteria > Chloroflexota > Anaerolineae > Aggregatilineales > Phototrophicaceae > JALOOG01. The sequence goes on from JALOOG010000076.1 coordinate 17,902, forward strand.
CCTCTTGGTTGCGATCCAATCCGCCCCGGTGTTGCTCTTGGGGTTATTCGCCGGGGTGATCGTGGATCGTTATCCCCGCCGTCCGATCTTGATCCTCACGGATTTGATGCGCTTAGCGGTGATTTTATCGATCCCGATCGCGGCCTTGACCGGACGTTTGAGCATGACGCTGCTATATCTGGTTGCGCCTCTTATGGCGATCTTAGGGTTGCTATTTGACACAGCTTATCGCGCCATTCTACCCGCCCTGATCCCACGCGAACGCTTGGTGGAAGGCAATACCAAACTGTCTATGACTGAAGCGCTCTCAGAGATTGGCGGGCCGGCGCTTACGGGGGTTTTGGTGCAGATCGTCACCGCGCCGTTCGCCTTGGTCTTTGATGCGATCTCGTATGGGTTAGGGATCGTGTTTGTCTCACGGATTCGCACCGTCGAATCGATCACTCCACGCGAAACCGACTCACGGGTGTGGGATGAGATTCGGGCCGGCTTTCGTCAAATTTTGACCACCCCGATCTTACGAGTCTTGATTTTGAGTAGCGCCTTTCGCGCTTTTTTTGGCAGTTTTATCGGCACGCTGTATAGCTTTTATCTGTTGCGCGCCTTAGGATTTACCCCGGCGTTATTGGGCGTGTTGATCTCATTCGGCGGGATCGGGGCGCTGTTAGGCGCGGGATCGGCCGCATTTTTAGCGAAACGCTTCGGCACGGCCGTCACCTTGATCGGATCAATTGCGATCGGTAGTCTCTTAAACCTCTTGATCCCATTAGCGGGAGGACAATTGTGGATCGCGTTTGTCTTGTTAGCGTGCGCTCAAGTTTTTGGCGATCTCGCATGGACGATCTACGGTATTCATGAATTGAGCTTACGCCAAGCGATCACCCCCGATCAACTTTTGGGGCGAGTCAATGCAACGGCAGGCTTTTTAGCGGGTGGGATCGCGCCGTTAGGTGCGTTGGTGGCCGGTGGCTTAGCGGGGTGGATCGGCGCGCAACTCACCTTGGTGATTGCAGCATTTGGCATTATCGCCGCTTCTGTTTGGGTGATCTTGTTTTTGTGGCGATCCCGACTTCCGTCTGCGTTTTAAGAGACAGGTTATTGTGTTTAGAACTGTGACGGATAGGTGATCTTTTAACCACTTAAGAGGAGCAGTAAAGACCCCTCTTAAGCTTAAACCTTAAGCGCGCTTGCGTTTGGGTAAGACGGCCAAAGCTAACAGCGCACCCAACAACGGACAGAACACGATCACCAAGCCCCATAAGAGGCGCGTTTCGTTAGGTAATGTTTGACGCAACAGATGAGCCAATGCCATTCCGATGAGTGCGAAATAGGCGATCATGAACAGAATCGTTACGCTTTGTGCGATTACTGCCCAAGTCATGTTTTTGCTGAATTGGGATTAAAGTTTTACCGTGGAGTCCCGCGTTTTTTGCGTATTGCCACATAAACTGACATCGTTGTTCATTAAATCTGTTGGACAAGTGTTGACCGTCGTGTTATACTAAAAGAACTTTTAACTTTCGGTGAACGGAACGACATGAAATTATTTCTTACTGCTTCCAATCAAAAGCAATCTTGGGTTGAAGAACTGATCGAACAACTGCGGCATGAAGGATTTGATGTCTGGCATCAGGATCAGGGGTCTGTGGGTTCAGATTGGCAGTCAAGTCTAGAAGCCAGTGAAGTGATCGTTTTTATTATCACCCCACAAATCAAAGAATCCGCTTATGTAGAGCATGAGATCGAATACGCCATTCGTCTAAATAAACCGATTCTTCGCGTCATGTTAGGAAAAACACGTTATCCTGAGCATTCGGCAAACAAAGCGAACTACCTCACGATTCAACCCGATAAACCGCTTACCGTGGCTGTCGCTCAAATTACGAATGCAATCACTCACCTACCCGAAGTGAGCAGGAAACGGGCGATGAAGAAGCATGGGCATGTTGCCCACCGTTCCGATACGAAAGACTTCCCTAAAAAGCGTACCGCGCTTTGGGGAAAATGGCCAATCCTTCAACGACGTGCCAATCGTTCTGCTTACCGATCGACTCGATCGGCATTTGAAGATCGACGGATCGCCAATGTTTCACAAAATGTCTCATCATTAGAGCTAAATCCGCTGGGTCTTGGTCAACTTTTGCCCAATGAAAAGATCCATTATCACCCTGAATCGATTCCAACTATGCCTAATATGACCACTCCCACCACACCCAATGAGCCTTCATTAGACGCATTTGAAAACACCGATGCTTTGATTCTAAAATTCATTCGACTCGATCAATACGGCCTAGTCTTTGGGGCCCTTTCAGCGCTTTTAGCGATCTTAACCACCCTGATTCTAGCTTCGATCTTAGGTCAAGAGTCGCTAATCGGACGTTGGATCGCATTAGGGGGCGGTGCTGGGATGTTTATCTTGACTCTTTATCTCTACTTGCGTCAACGTCGCAAGTTGGCGCAAAATATTCAAACCACCTTGTATGAAGATAATCGCGTTTGGTTTGATCAGATCAACTAATCCCTGTCGTAACAACCTTACAACGGAGAACTCATGGGTTTTGACTTTAAAAATTTTGAACCTAATGCCCAAATCTCAGCTAAGTCAAATATTGAGCAGTTTGGAGTGCTTTTGATCGCTAAAGCAAGAGAGTTATGTTTAAAAAATCACGCGGGCCGACCAGTTCAAGTCGCCCAAGTTGAAGAAGCCAATCAGCACTTGCTACACCCGCAACCGAACGTTAGGTTGAAAATCTTCAGAGATCTCCTCCTCACTTTTGGGGGATTATTTCTAAGTCCCTTAGTTCAAACGATTCTAACCCAACCGATTGATCCAACGACCATCGTAGGGCAAATCATCATAGGATTTTTGGGGTTAACCGCGATCTTTGCGGGCTTTTTGTTGGAGGCACAATCACAATCTCGTTGAGCGGCTTGTGTAAAAATTGGAGATCTTTTACTATTGAAACACCCGTAGAAATACACAGGAGTCTCCCTTATGAATGCCAGAAAGACGTTATTGATGATTGTCGGGGGTATGGTTTT
>JALOOG010000205.1 GCA_025454525.1 Anaerolineae bacterium
TTGAAAAAAAAGGGTTCAGAGTTAGGTTTAAGCATATCCACCAAGATAGCGAGAACCCAACAATGAACCCAAAATGATTGTACCCATGGCAAAATGAAGTCGTCAAGCACTTTGCGGCGTTAGGGAAGTGGCAAGCGGTGGGACTGGCCTTACTGAGTTTTGGGGGTAATCCTCGCGCACCACGCGAGTTTGACACGGATCGCGGAAGAAATGTGCTGGGTGGGACGGGTCGAAACCCTCAACAAACGCTTTAAACGTTGGGTCAGCCACCGGAATTTCGATTTGGGTTTAGCGTTTGAGCTTTGGGTCAAATGGGTGTGGAGGTCTTGTGACTTTTCCCGTCCGATTTTGCTAGTGGACGAGATAAAATCGGGGTCTTGATGGTGTCGTTAGCCTTTGAACAACGGGCAATCCCCTTGGTATGGCGGTGTTACCGAGCCAATTCCGCTGCCGATGACCCACCCCAAGGGCAGGTCTTGTTGGTCTGGCAGTTGTTACATCAAGTGATTAACGTGATAGGGTTGCAAGCGCGTCCGATAGTGGAGATGGATCGCGGCATGGCGCATTCGGAAGCGATGTTACGGGCATTAAAAAGCTTAGGGGTGAGTAGAGTATCCCTCGCTTTACCCGTCGGCGTGGACACTCCCAAATTCTCAAAGAGATGATCCGTCTAGGAGAAGCGTTTCGTTGTCAGGGCTATCTGTTCAAACCGCAGAAGCGAGTGTCGGTGGAATTGGTGATGGTCTGGGAACATGGGCAGCGTGAACCATGGTGCTTGGTCACCAACGACCGGACGCTCACGGCCGCGAGGTATGCGCGCCGCATGTGGCAAGAGCAAGGTTTTCGAGACTTGAAAAGCGGCGGATGGCCATGGGAAAGCAGTCATCTTCGTCATCCCGACCGCATGGAGCGGTATTTGTTGGTGCTGGCCTTAGCTTATGCGTGGATGCTGACTTTGGGGAGTATGAGTGTCGCTGGTTCTACTCCGATCTAGAGTGAGGATCTGGTGAAGCGTTACAGTATGTTTCGCTTGGGGTTGCGCTACTTTAAAGAACGCTTTCATCACCGACCCCAAGAGCTGGTCGTCGGGCTATTTTTCGCCCCACGACATTCCTTATTTTGGGCCTACAAACTGTCCCCCTCAGCAGCCATGCATGGGGAAGGGAATTGGACCGCTTAGTATAAGGGTAATGTGTTTCCATTGATGGTGTCTTTCTTGAAGTTACTTCTTTGCCACTCTCACCTTGTACACGGGGTTGACAACGCACCTTAATATCCCTATAATCATCTGTATCCTGCGGGTGTAGCTCAGTTGGTAGAGCACTTGCTTCCCAAGCAAGGTGTCACGAGTTCGAGTCTCGTTACCCGCTCTTTAGAACCGTCTGTCATGAGGCGGTTTTTTGTTGTGCATTGACGGACTCCCCTCCCATTATTAGAATACAGGACATTTCCGTAAAGCTCAACCTAACCCATCTACCCCTCCGGCGTGTGACGGGGGCATAAAGGAGTTATTAACGTGTCGAATTTTTCATTAGATGCTCAACCCCGTCAAATCACGGGTAAAAAAGTCAGTCAATTGCGGAATAAGGGGCTTGTCCCCGCAACCGTCTACGGACCCAAAACCGCGCCGATCAACGTGCAAGTGCCGTATCGTGCGTTGGAAGTGACCTTGATGAAGGCCGGTGGTACCAACCTGATTGACCTCACCGTGGATGGCACGACCCATAGCGTATTGACCCGTGCTGTACAACGCGATGTCTTAAAACGCACGATCTTACATGTCGATTTTTTCGCTGTCGATCTGACCGCAAAAATCCGCACCGAAATTCCGTTCCATCTGGTCGGAGAAAGCCCGGTTGTGGCACAAAAACGCGGGATCTTGATCACCGGTGCCAATTCGGTCTCGGTGGAAATTTTACCGTCGCAATTGATCAACTTTATTGAGATCGATCTCTCCAAGCTGAAAAACGTCGGGGATACGATTAGCATCGGCGATCTCCAGTTGGGCGAAGGGATCTTGATCATGGATGAACCGGAAGAAATGATCGCCCGCATCGTACAAACGTCCGCGGCCCGTTCAGAAGAAGAATTAGAAGACAGCATTGTCACCAATGTCGAACCAGAAGTGATCCACAAAGGCAAACAAGAAGAAGAGGATTTCTAGACCGTTTTTCGGTCTGGTTTTCCCCCAACACCGTGTCCAGCGACACGGTGTTTTTATTCCCAAAGGCTGTTAAAATCGGAGATCTATCAGATTAACCACGAAAGGACTCGCGATGGACTCGGTCATTTTTGAGATCAAGCAATACATGGTGGTATGGCGACAATTGGAACAACGCGAATTTAACGGCACGCCCGCCCAGATCCGCGGTATGGTGCGCTGTAGTGGGGTTGAACCGCGTAGCGGTGAGGCCTATTCGATGGATGTGATGTTTTTGTCACCAGAAAGCGCCTTTCCGTCTCCGTTTTATGATGTGGCGAATAAAAAAGGCTTTATGTTCCTGCCGATTAGCGACATCATGGCGGTGGTGGATCTGTTGCGCCACGAAAAACCGATTTTTGGACACTTACGCGGCGATCGTCCGGATTGGATGAGCATCACCACCTCGCAAGAACCCGTCGGTGAAGGGGACAGCGATCAATCTTAATACACAATGGGGCGCGTCGTCTTATAATAAAAGGAATTCCCATAAACCAATAAGGATAACCGATCATGACGGACGGCGCGGCGAGGATCTTGTACATCGAAGACAACCCACAAAATATGCGATTGGTTAGGAAAATTTTAGTGCATCATGGTTACACCGTTTTAGAGGCGATCGACGGCGGATCAGGTTTACAAACCGCTTACATCGAACGCCCTGATCTGATCTTGGTAGACATCAACTTACCAGACATTGACGGCCTAGAGGTTACGACTCAACTCAAACAACATCCTGAATTGCGTCAAACACCGGTCATCGCACTCACAGCCAACGCGATGATCGGCGATCGTGAACGCACCCTTGCCGCTGGTTGTGATGACTATCTGCCTAAACCAGTCAGCAAACAAGATTTGTTAGATACCGTGGCCAAATATCTACAACGAGGGGATAGTGAATGACGGAAACTGACCTCCAATCAGAGGAGCGGTTACGGCGTTGGCGCTTGATCTTAGGCGGTGGCAACGCGGATGGGATTCGCATGATGTTAAGTCAAAGCGATCGAGAGATGGACGGCGCGCTTGAAGAGATTTACGGTCAATCCGACGGGATCGATGACGAAACGGGGAAACGTGGTGGCACTCAAGCTTCTATGCCCAACGTAAGCCGATGGTTAGGCGATATTCGCAAATATTTTCCCGCCTCCGTGGTACAGGTGATGCAAAAAGACGCGATTGAACGTGTGGGCTTACGTAAATTGTTAGGTGAACCAGAGTTCTTAGAGCTAGTACAACCCGATGTACATCTGGTCGCGACCTTGATCGCGCTTAAAGATGTGATTCCCAACGATACCAAGGCCACCGCCCGGATCGTGGTGAAAAAGGTCGTAGATGACCTGCTCAAACGCTTAGAACAGAAAACTCGCCAAGCGATCTTAGGTGCGCTTAACCGCGCCTTGCGTCACAAACGCCCCAAATACAACGAAATCGACTGGAATCGCACGATCCTGACGAACCTGAAGCACTATCAACCAGAGTACCAAACGATCATCCCGGAAACACGCATCGGCTTCACCCGTAAACGGTCTTCCTTGCGTGATGTGATCTTGTGTATCGATCAAAGCGGATCGATGGCCTCATCCGTGGTCTATTCCAGCATTTTCGGCGCGGTGATGGCCTCAATTCCGGCGGTGCGGACGCATCTCGTCGTATTCGATACCTCAGTCGTTGACCTCACCCATGAGCTACATGATCCCGTTGAGATCTTGTTCGGGACGCAATTAGGGGGCGGCACTTACATCGATCAAGCTTTGGAGTATTGTCGCACCCTGATCACCCGTCCCAGAGACACGATCTTGGTGTTGATCACCGACTTGTATGAAGGCGGCAACCAAGATCGAATGCTCAAATTGACGGGCCAGATCAAGGAGTCAGGGGTGCAGATGGTCACGTTATTGGCCTTAAGCGATGATGGTAAACCCAGTTACGATCATCAGATCGCGGCTTCTATGGCCGGTCTCGGTGTGCCGACTTTTGCCTGTACCCCAGATCTGTTCCCAGATCTGATGGCCACGGCTTTAAATCGTGGCAACATTGAGGCATGGGCCGCCCGTAATAACATCCCCTTGCCACGCCAAGATAACGATCCCGAAGCGGAGTCCTTGTGATTCGCTTCGCTTGTCATACTTGGGCCTTTGCCGATCTCACCTTAACCGAAGCACTTGGTACGATCGCACGGATGGGTTTTGCACAGGTTGATTTAGGCAGCGGGACACATCTGAATCTGGTTAAAGCAGCGGCGGATGGAGCGCGAATTTCAGCGGAGATCATCGGTGACTTGCGCGTGTATCATCTACAAGTGTCGGATGTGGCGTTGTTAATGCCGGGATTAAGCGATCCCTCTGAACAATCCCGTGAACTTGATCTATTTCGGGCCGTGATCCCGACATTGCAACAGCTCCAGGCAGCGGGAGTCACGATCATCACTGAGATGACCGGATTAACCTCCGTTGGGCCGTTGATTGAGGCCTTACAGACGATCGTGAAGTTGGCAGAAGGCCTCCCAGTGAGCCTAGAAACCCCCTTAGAGGCCCTTGTCAACGGGCAGATCGCCGCGATCTTAGCTGAAGTCCCCGATCTTCAATTGACGTTACCTGCGACGGCTTGGGGATCCTCTCAAGGGGATCTGACGGCATGGCAAGACCGCGTGCGGCATGTGATCGTCCCCCCTGCTGCGGACGGGACAACCTTGCAAACGATGATGAATGGGTTACAAGCGCAAAATTATCAAGGTGTGATCACGATTCATCCGAATAAATCCCAGCGGACCACCCCGATTCAGGAAGCGATCCGCGTCCGCGATCTGCTAAAAAGTTATCGCAAGTAGGCTAAAAAGAGAGGATCGCTTTGAACCGCGATCCTCTTACCACGGGTTTAATTGCCGGGGAAGTATTGCAGGCTAAAATCATCAAAGTAAGTGCGTCCGGTCGAATTACGACTCCAGACTACTACCCGGATTTGTGCGACATTTGAATTACTAAGTATCAACTCTAGCGGGAGACTGGTTGACGGATCAAGAATATCCTGATAGGTACTGCTGGGCGTGTTGAAACGGGTTTGGGCAAGTTGGGTACTACTATCGGAATAAGTCACCACAATCCGTAAGCGGAAATTAGGTGCGCCACCGGCCCGGGCATGAGCTTGTAACACCAATCGTCCATCTTCAACAAAGGTGATCCCCGTGATGTCAGCGCGCTGTTGCAGGATACTGTCTTCAGTTGCCCCTGCCCCACGAAATTCAAAGGCACAGATGCCCGTGCGCGCCAACAACGCATCGCACAAACGACGCTCACCACTGGGATTACGTAAACCCCAAAAATCAGCCAATCCGTTCGTATCGTCATCATCCTCAAAACTGCGATTGCGTAACAGTTCTATCGCACCCGGATCAATCGTGGGCGTAGGAGTCGCAGTTGAAGGATCGGGGGTATTGGTCGGTGGGCGTGGGGTATTGGTAGCGGTATTAGTAGGTTCGGGGGTACTAGCGGGCGCTACGAGATCGCCATTTTCAACCAACAAGGCGACCGCGTTTTCAGGCGTGTTCGCTTGCATGGCGGCGTAGACCGAATGCAGTGTGAATAAGCTTAGGGCAGTAAAAACCATACCCCCGACAATCATCAATAACGTCTTTCTGGCATTCATAAGGGAGACTCCTGTGTATTTCTACGGGTGTTTCAATAGTAAAAGATCTCCA
>JALOOG010000077.1 GCA_025454525.1 Anaerolineae bacterium
TCTCTCTGCTCTGTACAAGCCATCCCACACCCCACCTAAACAGTGGGGTGTTTTGTTTGGGAGCAGATTAATCAAGTAACCCTTGCGATCGCATCCAATGATCCAACTCATAATCGGTATCGAAACACATCCACTCAGGTTGATACGTCCAATAGCGATACCACGACTCAAGGGTACTGACTCGAATTGGCGCACAAGTTAATTCTAGCCCCTCCTGTTCCAATTGTTCCATCGTGATCAACCGCCCATAATAGTCAACCATCTGGGGAGGGATCACACGCCCCCCGCTGATGACGAACAATCCTACGCACAAAATCAACAAGATCACAGCGTATATTTTAAAATTTTTCATGTCATTCCCTCTTAATCAAGCAACTTATTCGCGATCATCCACTGATTTATTTCGGCCATTGTATCAAAACAGATCAAGGATGATCAAGCTCTGCGACCGTTTTTCACTCACTTCAAATGGACATGCTTTTCTCATCCCCTCATTCTCCCATTTATTAAATTTTTTTATGGATGGATCTATTGAGGCAATTTTTCCTTATCTAAAAACAAAAAAGGCGGATGATCTGTTCTCATCCGCCTTTGAGGTCAATTAGGGGCGATTTAAGCGGCCTTGTTGCCATTGGATTAACGCATCATAGACCGGACGATGCACCCAATCGGGGCCGATGATCGAATAGGCTACGTTGTCGTTTCCAGCATCCCAACCCGCTTGTGGGCCGTAGTTATAATTCCACAAAAACGCGAGACGCACAAAGCCCCATGATTCCATGTTGTTGAGTGCTTCAATTGTCCATGTGGCTTGCTCATCTAGACTGTTATCGTTGGCAAATTCAAAACCCTGCACCACTTGGCCTTCTAGATCTTCGGTGGAGGGCCAGCCGAACTCGGTGACACACAGCTTTTGATCCCCCCCCGCTAATCGGATCTGGTTGTGATACCCTTCAAGGGTGCTACGAAAACTCCAACTGGGATGATCGTTATCAAATGGCCCCCGAAAAGTAGCAGTCGGATCAGGCGGCACTTGATCCCAAGTCACGCTAGGGCCGATGTTATACCCGTTGTGATGTGCGCCGACGCAATCCGTATAGTTAAGTAATCCGGCAGCGATCATCTGTTCCATGTAGCGTTGATCGTTGATCGCGCCGATCCCGTCATCAAAGCCGGTTGGGGCAAGCGCACCACTGATGATTATGATGTTGGGGTTGATCGCTTTGACGGCCTGATAGGTATCGCGCAACAGCGAGACGTAATTGGCCGCGCTTAAGCCTTCGGTGGAAGTCCATTCGCGATCTAGGTTCTGCTCATTCCAGACTTCGATCGCGTGGATGTCGGTTGGATAGCGGCGGATCAAGGTGGTCACAAAGTCTACATAATCGGCGTTATCGGCGGGTGGGCCGTGTTCAGTGAGATCTACGCCCGGTTCACGCGCCCAAGCGGGGGCAGTGACCACGGAGATCATCACTTTGAGGTTGAATTTACGGGCAGAATTAAACACAAATGCGGGGACGCGCCAACGGTGTTGATCGCGTGCTAATTCAATGTCCTCCCAACGAACTTGATACTTAAACCACCCTAGTCCCATCCTTTGCGACACATCACGCAAGTAACCGTCCATGTTTTCTTCGTCTAAGTCAAGGCTATATTGAACTTGAATACCGGCCTCAAACCCTTCATATTCGATCGGGTTGACGGTCGGAGTCCAGGTGGGAGGGACATTTTCGGTAGGTGCGGACGCGATCGCAGCCGTATTTACCGCAGGGGTTTGTGACGGCGGGGGCGCAACGGTGACGACCGTGGCAGTGGGATTCCCTACAGCGCGAGTGGGTGGGACAGTGACTTCAGCCGCGATCTGACGGGCCGCGGTACGGGTGGGCAACGGCACAGAAATGCTATCACCCGCGCCGATCAGGTTATCATAGGTCAAATAAATCGCGAAAAAAGTAGCGGCCGCAATGATCAAGGTGAGTGTCGTCCAAAACACCACGAAACCGCGTAATTGTCGTTTTACAATCGTCCTTGATGCCATAAGTTCTCGTTCCTCATCTCAAGATACAAAGCGGGAGGGATCACGCCCTCCCATGGGTGAGCGTTTAACGTGCGCCCGCGATCGTGTCACAGGCCGGACATCCTCCACCTGGTCGCACCATCGCGAAACCGGCCATCGGATCATTGGCGTTGAAGTTGGTGAAGTCCACATTCCACACGATGATCATGCGGATTTTACCACTTTGCGAACCAATGGCGATCGCTTCAGCTAAATTGGCGGCCTGTTGGCCAACGGTGGTATTTTGCGCCCATCCCCAATTTGTCCCCTCTAACGATCCGTAGCCTTCGGGTGAAAGATAACCCAATTCGGTGAAACAGAGCGGTTTTTGGCCGCCAAAGGCACCATGATATAAGTTGACCATCGTCCAAAAGTAACGTGAGTAGAAGTTATCACGCGGATCGCCACTGGTGCGACTTGGGGGTACGATCCCCTCATTATAATGGACTCCGACGCAATCCATGTAATTCACTGCGCCAGCAGCGGCCATCTCTTGCAAGAAGCCGTCATCATTGCGAACACGATCGCGCCCGAAGAAGTTTTCTGCTCCTGTGGGTGCGAGTCCCGCACTGATCACCAACACATTCGGGTTTACCGCTTTGATCGCGGTATAGGCTTGCGCTAACATGCTGGTATAGTTTGCACCGCTGATCGCACCCGTAGGCCATTCGCGATCGATATTCGGCTCATTCCATACTTCGATCGCATCAGCACCTTGTGCGGCGATCCCGGCCACATATTGCGCGTACCCTTGAATATAGTCCGCGCCCCCATTGGCGAGATCATTGGGGTTGCCTACCACGCCTAACAAGATCTTAAAACCACGCCCATGCGCCGCAGAGATCACCGCGGAGGCCGCGCCGGGGTCATTACCAGGCCCGTAGCGCCATTGAACTTTCATCCAACGCATTCCGGCGCGTTGCATCGCCCCAATCGCCACTTCACTTGATGCGCCGGTGACATGCCCACCATATTCAAAGCCGGCCGCAATACTGCCCGGCCCCACATTGACCACTGGAATCCCACTCCCGCCGCCCCCGGTCGAGCCACCTCCGCCGCCCGTGTTATTGCTGGGTGCTGTGGGGACAATCGGCGCTAAAGTGGGAGTCGCGGTTGGGATCGGAGTCGGAGTCGCGGTCGGGATCGGAGTCGGCGTTGCAGTCGGTTGGAATTGTGCGATCGCCACACCGCTTCGGGCGCTGCTAGATGCGCCTTTGATCACTTCTACGTTGATCGCAATATTGCCTTCAACCGCCTCTAATGTAACGACCAGATCCTCATTAAGTTCAGTTTCGACTTCGCTGATCAGTCCGTTCGCATCTTGAATCCGCCAACGGAGCGCCAATTCGCTACTCGTCCCCGGATTCGGCATTTGGAGTTGGTAGTTAAACACCGCGTTTACGATGTCTTCGGCCACACCACTATGATTGATCGCGGCGAAATTCATGCCGCGTAAGGCGAATCGATCCAGTTGATCCAACCGAAAACGCAAGGCATCCCCGGTCATTAACCAGACTTTTGAGGACGGTGTTTGATCTGCGTTGAGGTATTCGATAAATGGCATTTGCAGTTGGGTATCAAGGCCCGGAAGCGCGTCGAGTCCGTCTAAACTAGCGCGGATCGGCGTGCCGGGGATCACGATGCCGTTTTCGGTTTGTGGGGCTTCAAACGTCACATCGCCTAACAGAGCGAGTCCCTCATCAAAACTGACGGAAGTAAATTCACCGTTGATCTGACGTACCGAGAGTGTATTAAGGCCGGCGATCAACTTGTAACGACTAACTTCACCCACGCCCCAACGCATCATGGCTTCGATCAAACGATCTTCACCGGGGGTGAATACGGTGGGATCAAGCGGAAATTCCACCTGAACATAATCGGCATACCGGCCGATCGAGCGCCAATCATACGCACCAGTCACCCAAACTCCGTTGGCATTTTCGGCTGCGGGGACGATCACGCCTAACTCTAGGCCAAAGTCGTCTAAGCTGTCTTTCAAATCACGGATAAACACACTGAAATTTTCGCGTTGATCCGAAGGCAGGTCGCGGTAATCGATAAACACACCGTTGAAGTTTTGCGCGGCCGTAAACGCGGTCAATTGTTCAATGTGGGTCGCCCGCAATGCACGATTATTCAAGATCGTGATGACGGTTTCAGTATCAATGGCGCTTGGCTCAAAGTAATTGCGGATCGCGGGCATCACGCGATAACTGCTCACCACATCAAAACCCGCCGCTAACACCCCCACCAATTCACCCGTGACTTTAGGTTGCATCCCAGACGGGATCACAATGGTGGCGATGTTGGCCGCTTCATCCGTCAACGTCTCGGTGACATCGATCGGCACAATCACGACAGGATCCGGTAGACCCGCGGTGAATAAAGCCACCCGTTCCGGCACCATTAGACTGGTGACGGTGAGCGATCCATCAATATTGAGCTGTGACGGGAGAAATGTCCAACGTCCGGTGCTGATCTGGTAGCCATACACATCTAACCGATCCCGATCCGGCACATCCGCCGGAAGTTGAAGGATAAAGCTCACTTCATTCGGTTGCCGGCCGGTGGTCTGAATGTCATACACCGCGCTTTGTAAGGTGAGATAGGGGGGAATGGCGGCACGCGCGGCCGCAATCCAATCACCCGCGGCGGGATTTTGACTCTGGAAGTCTTGGGCAGAGACGGTCGTAAGCGCTACTCCAAAATCGCGGCCCACATCGGCCGGATTTAAGACCAATTGCAGCCCATTATCGCTAGACGCGGCCGCATTGCGCGCTGTGTCTAACATGACGTATTGCGTTCCAAAAAGGCGATCGTACAAGCTGATCGGCGGCAAAAACAACCCAACCCCGATCAATACCAGTGCGATCAAAACGGCCAAGATTAGCGGAATCCAACAACCACAACCTCCGCCACGCTCCGGGGGAGGGGGCGGTGCCGATCGGGTGACAGGTTGTGGATGGTTGGTGATGTCTTCACCGGATGATGATGTCCGTTGTTGTTCGCTCATAGGTTTTCCTTGAAAATCAAAGGGGGAAACATCACATCGCCCCAATTTACGATCGTACAGTCTACCTAGCAGATTTCGATTCAGGTAGGGGCGAAATTGGGAGCAGAGGTTGAACTCTGCCCCCGATGTTGATTTATTGCGAAAGTGCGCGGCAAGCGGGGCAATCCCCACCGGGGCGGATCAAGGCAAAACCGGCCATCGGATCTGACCCATAATTGGTAAAATCGACATTCCACACGATCAACAACCGGACGCGCCCGCTGTTGCGTGCAAGGTTGACGACTTGATCGATCCAAGCGGATTGTTGAGCAACGGTGACATTACCGGCCCAATCGAAACCGGGAGGCAAGGGTCCATAGCCTTCGGGGGTGAGGTAGCCTAATTCGGTGAAGCACAGCGGTTTACGGCCGCGGAAAGCATTGTAATAGGTGCTAACCATAGTTGGATAGTAGCGGGTGTAATGGCTGCTGTTGCCACGCGGATCACCACTGCTGGCAGTTGGGGGTACGATGCCCTCGTTATAATGCACACCGACGCAATCCATGTAATTCGCTGCACCGGCGGCCGCCATACGGGAGACAAACAGGTTGTCATCACATCCCACACCTGTACAACCCCCGAAGAATCCGGTAGGGGCTGGCGCGCCACTGATCACCATAACATTCGGATTCGCCGCTTTGATCGCAAAATAGGATTGACGTAACAATTCTGTGTAATTTTCCGGACTGATAGTGCCGGCCTGCCATTCGCGATCGATATTCGGTTCATTCCAGACTTCGATCGCGTCCACACCTAAGGCTGCGACACCGCCGACAAATTTAGCGTAATCCTCAAAATACCCGCCATCGTTGATCTGATTGCCATCGCCGACGATGCCCAACAAGATCCGAAAACCGTAAGAATGCGCTTCATTAATCCACCCCGCGGTTGCGCCGGGGTCTTGGCCGCGCTCGTAACGCCATTGTTTTTTGACCCAAGTCATATTAGCGACCCGCATCCAATTGATCGTCGCTTCGCTATATCCGGCGATATGGCCGCCGAGATTAAACCCGCGCACAGTGGTTCCACCAGTGACGGGTGGCGCAACCGGAGCAGTTGGGGCAGTGGGATCGGTGGGTGTGGTCGGATTAGCTGGCGGCGGAGCGGCTAAACTACCGTCTTGGCCGGGTGCGGTCAAGGTAAACGGTTCTTCTACCCAGATCTCCCGTAAACCGGCCGCTTGTTCACGCGAAAGATTTAAGTTGTCAGTAAACATCCACCCGGTGATCCCGGTGGAGGTGATCCCGCGCACCCATGTCCCGCCGAAAGCTTGGCCATCGAGTCGAATGGTGGTGCCGGTTTGGGCCGTGCCGAGGACTCGCCATTCAGTGCCGGGGCCAGCGCGTAGGTTAACAATGGTTTTGGCCGAAGTGAGCAGATCGGCTAACTGGGCATGGGCGGGAAGTGCAAACAACAGCATTAAAAGCACGATCAGTACACGGTGTTTCATCAGGGCAATCCTTCTTCTCAAATCACATAAGCCCCACTATGAGGTTCTTATGTAATATTTATCTTTAGCTGCATTCTAGCAAATCAACCGCTGTTTGACAACCGATGATGGGACTATTCACCTTAACGAATGTTTTCTGGTTTCAAAACTCCTTTGGCTTATCTTTTCAGCGTTTGGTAGTTAGCTTTTTTTATAAAAAAGCTTATCACCAAGGGAAAGGAGTCCACGATTATCTCCACTTACGTCCATATAATTACCGGTCATTAGTTCCAAACCGCCTCACCAGATAAAGGTGTGTTGATCCAAAAGGCTGGAGACGGATCAAAGTTTTGTTCATTCCCACATTTCTGAATAACCTTGTGAATTTCTTGAGCTTTATGTGAAGATACTACGGAAAACAACGCCAGAATAAGCATTGAAATTAAAACCTTTTTCATCTTTTAGCTCCTCAAATACTTATGGGGTAGGCGTAGGGGTAAGTGTTGGACATGGGTTAAGCTTAATATCTCGATCTTGACACCAAGTGTATATTTCAAATGGAACATCTTCATCGCGAAATACGACAGTTCTTGTTCTTTGAAAACCAATCCAAAGACAAATCACGATCCATTTTTCTCTAAGATTAGATACTTACAGAACATATACTATAATCTTCCGTTAAATACCCACTGCACCACGATCTGTGAAGATCGCGGTGGACTCAAACAATTTGCTATTGTCGCACGGGCAGAATGTATAGGAACGATCGCACATTAAACAGAGCTTCACGATCTAACAAAGCCATCCAACGTCCGTTTGGTGAAAACCACGCATAATCGACCCAACTGGAATTGATGCTCTCGTCTAATAATTTCAATGCATCAGTCGTTAAGTCATATTGCCATAACCCTGTCGGATCAATGTACAAAACCTCTTGATCCTCATTGACGAAATCCGCGGAAATGAAATTTGCCATCTCTCCGCCATAAACGATCACTTGGCTTTGAGAGGTATCATGCAGATCCCAAATCATCAAATTATATTCCCCTTGCCTGAAAATCACGTCTAACAGTAAGCGATTACCATCAGACGATATACCTGTCACACCTACCCCTGCATAAATGGTTCGTCCATTAAAATTCAGTTCGCTGATCCGTGTCACGATAAGTTTTTGCGCTATTTCATCCCGGTCAGAAGCATATCCTGTTACATGAAATTTACGGTCATCTCCGAAACCTGTATTAAAATCCACCACAAAAGCCGAACTATCCGCGCTCCAGTTCAGTTGATAAATCCTAGCAAGAACCGAAGGCGAAGAGATAAAAATTTCTTCAGTCATCCCTGTCCAACCCGTTGCAATCTCAGTAATTGCTAAGGGAAAATGTTGTTCACCCTCAATGAAATCTTGAGCGGCATACACCACGTAGCGTTGATCTGGTGATAAGATGATCATACCGCGCTCTCCATCATCATCCATTGCGACGGGAAGACGTGCTAGGGCCTGTTGTAAAGTTGGATTGAACGGGGGTTGAGAACTTTTATTCACCTCATGTTGTGCAGAAGTATTTATTGTAACATTATACCATTTAGTGCTATCATCGAAAGGATCAGGCCCCTGCACTGAAAAGTGAGGCGGATAAATTTCCTGAAAGCTGAGCGTCTGGCTGTCTTCTGACCATCTGACATTGAGGATGTAACCAAAAGTGTTCAAAATTGGTGTGTAGGGAACGGGCGCTTGTGAGAGTGTAAATGAGATACAGAGATAACTAATGGCCAACAAAAGCATTAAGTTTCTAACAGGACGAGTCATGATCAAATTCTCCTCCCGGTGATGGGGTTTTTATAAGCGGTGATACAAGTGAACAATTAAAAGGTGCATATACAACAAACCCACGATAAGCATCGGTTGTCTGGGTAATTTAATTACAGGGCTTTGGGTCGAGAAAATGATACAAACGCGCCATGTTTTCGATCGTTTCATTAGAAATTGGGGATCGGATCGAGTCTCCCTCTCCCCAATAATTTTATTCGTCCGCTTTAAGCGCTTCGGCAATTGCTAACAGATCCGCTCTGCATCCAGGTGGGATCTGATCATCGCTTAACGCTTCGATCTGCGTGGTGAACTCCCTTAGATTGGCATCAGTCGCGGTCATGATAGGGTTAGGTGTGGTGACACAGGTTTCTCTAAGGCGGTTTAAACGCTCAAGTGATGGCGTAGGAACCATAATCATGAGTTCTGCCGACGCGCTATTCGCATCAAACTTTCCTTCGATCTGCGCGGTTGCGTTTGGGGATCTCAAGATGGCTAATCTCTCAGCATAAGGACTCCAAGCTACCCCATACAAAGCCCCGATTTGGGTTTCTTGCACAATTGTACCCGTTGCAACCTCCCATTCCCTTAAAGTGCCGTCACCGCTAATGGCGCGTACCGTCTCGCCGTCGGAAGCAAAGACCACATCTCGTACCCACGACAAAGACAATTGATCAATGTCTCTACTATCGGTTTGGTGGTAAGGATTAGCGACCCACTGACTGATCATTGCTCCTGTGTTTGCATCCCAAAGGGTAACTAGACCATTGGTGCTACCCGTAACCAATTGATTGTTATCAGGACTCCACGCAATCGTGTACATTGTGTTAGTACAACAAATCACTCTTGGTGTATTTACTATTACGGTAAAGTCTACCGTATTCAAAATATGAACAGATAATGGGGTAGAAACCACAAGTTTTCGCCCGTCAGGGCTGAACGCTATGTCGCTAGCTGTTCCACCATTATGTGCGGAGATCTGACGACCGGTTTGAGCATCCCAGACAAATAAATTAGGCGGTGTGTCAAAACCAAAGCTAAGCAGATGAATGCTATCTGGCATCCAGATCGCTTGTACCACCGCTTCAGGGTGTCCTGATAAAGTATGAAGTAGAGCGCCATCCACCGCGCTCCACACTTTTACCGTTTGATCAAAGCTTGGAGTCGCAATCAGTCTGTTATCAGGACTCCAAGCAATCATCGGGATAAAATCCGTGTGACCTGTTAAGACGTAAAGCAGTTGACCGGTAGAAGCATCGTTGACTTCAACCTCATGCCCGATCACGACAGCCACTCGACTCCCATCGTTGCTCCAACTCGGTGGGATCACATAATCGCCTCTGCCGATTTGCGCGTGATTGAGCGCAACTGTGCCTAAGAGCAGCACCCCTATCATCAGCACGACTCGAAAATTCACGGAAGATCTGAACATCATATAAGCTCCTTACCAGCCATTTTGAGTGAAAATCTGACGCATACGCCCATCAAAATCCCAGTGACGTACATCTCCGGATAATGAAGCATCTGGCGTACCAGGAATACCGCGGCTGTTAGCCACAAAAATAGGATGTGGTGTTGCGCTCCATGCTTGATTCAAAAATCCGGTAAGATCGGGGAGACACGGATCATCTACATCTCCCCGATATAGGTTTATTCGGTCGCTTGGATCGCTTGTGCGACCGCTAACAGATCGGCTTTGCATCCAGGTGGGATCTGATCATCGGATAACGCTTCGATCTGGGTGGTAAATTTAGGGAGTATAGTGAGATCGGTAACAGGAGGGAGAACCTGTTCCAAGCTGGTCACCCGTACACACACTTGGGTAAGAGATTGTAGATATTCCAGTGAAGCATAAGGTGTGACAATTTGCAGTAAAGAGTTTGAGCTTGCCGAAGTTGTAGGTAAAGAGGGATCAGCCAATCCCTGTATGGCCAACCGCGCACCGTATGGACTCCATGCAGCGGTCGTAAGCTGTCCGATCTGTATTTCCTCAATTAAACGTCCATCCAAACTCAACCGACGAATTGTACCGTCGCCACTTACTGTCTGAAGTGATCCATCGCTACCAAAGGTGAGATCTCGTACAAATGATAGGGTCAGATCAGGGATATTATAAGCATCTGGCTTATAATGTACGTTTGCGGGAAATTGGTTGATCTCTAAGAGAGTGGCAGCATCCCAAACGATTATGCTTCCACTGATGCTTCCGGTAACAATTTGATTGCCATCAGGACTCCATGCCAGCGCTTCCATACGATTATCGCAACACAATTTGGGTGATTGGTGAATCGTTCGTTGAAGGGTTTGTCCATTATGTAGAGATAATCCCAAAGAGTAGGATATGGCTAATACTTCTCCATTGGGACTAAAGGCAGCGTCAACAATCGTTCCCGCCTGAGTCGACCCTTTAAGCACGCCCGTTTGTGAATCCCATACCAATAGATTAGGATTATTTTCAACACCAGAACTAATGAGCTGTGTTCCATCTGTCGACCAAATAACGTGGATTACTTCCTCGTTGTGTCCGGTCAAATTATGTAGCTGTATTCCTGTATCTCCGTTCCAAATCTTGACCGTTTGATCAGCGCTGGCACTAGCGAGATTAAGGGTCGTTGGACTCCAGTTCACACGATTGATCCTATCCGTATGCCCTTCCAAACGATGAAGCAGAGATCCGGAAACCACCTCGTAGATGAGAACAGTCGTTTCATCGATAAGAGCCACACGACTTCCATCGTAGCTCCATGCTGGCGGAGCGATAAACAGTGACGCATTTTGCATCATACTCCTTTCTAAACGTAATGCGAGGAGTGAAACGATTACCACAATGCATAAAACTAGGCGATATATCAATCCATTCATCAGAATTTTTCCCTTTGTTCTCATTACCAACCTCGCTGAACAAAAATGCTACGAACACGCCTATCAAAATCCAAGTATCTGCGATCGCCCGGAAGACGTGCATCAGGGGTTCCAACAAGTCCGCGACTGTCGGCCACAAATCCTGATGCAGGTGTTGCGCTCCATTCACGATTTAAATAACCGAGGCCTGACCAATGATTGTGTGTTGGCAACGGAGTCAACAAACACGTATCTGTTGCGTTAGCTCCGCCGCTGCTATTAAGACGGTAAACCCAATTTAGAAATGAGTCAGCGGCAGTTTCTATGGCGGTATCCTCCGGGTTTTGCTGAAAATCTGTGATCAGTGGTACTGGAGTCTGAGCAAAGTTGTAATATTGCTGTGGTCCTGTCCCCCACCCCCGTCTGCCACGCGTAAAGGCCCCAATCATTACACTTGCCCCGCTACAATCTGTTAGCAAAAATACACCATTGTCGATTGGTCCTGACAATCCATACAATGTACGATAGTCAAAAAGGTGCCCCAACTCATGAACGATGGTGTACTCACTCGCTTCTAAAATGGGTATTGTACCGCTGTACTGGTCCGTTAAGGCCCCATTGCAGACCACCGCCGCCGGACGTATCAAGGTACTGGTCACACTTTCTTGGAAGGTGAAACACGATCCCTGTGGTATACCGGGATAGGTAAAATTGGCACTTTGTCCGGCTCGGCTCCCGTGTTGGTATTGGTAATTGTTGATCGACACGCTAGCCACACCTGTTTGTTGCGTTCGGATAAATAGAATTTCCGTGCCGCTATTTTCAAGCATAGCGAGATTGAAAGCGGCTTGGGGTGAATTGACGGTCATGGCCAGATAGTCGAAGGCACGCCCCACGTTAGAGACACCGGTGTTAATGGCAATCTGTTCTGCGCTAGACCATTGCCTAGAGCCATCACTGATCACATTGATCTTATAAATGTCCTGTGATAATGGTGGAGGGGGTGGCGGCGCAGGAACTGGGCAATTAAGGGGTGTATTGACTGTACCAGATGGGTTTTGTTGGCCAAAAGTGACGTTGAAAGATGCATTCAGCGCTGAGCGAAGCATATCCGAGGTGTATAATGGACTCCAAAAACTTCGATTGACTGGATAATCTGGGTTTTCGGGGCGGTTATAGATCCCACCCCAACGAATGGCACCATTGTTGATGAATTGACTGTAACGGAGGTTGAAGAACGCACCTATGTCGTTGTAAATTACCCCACCTTCTAGGGTCAAAGTTCCGCCCCTGCTTGCACCATTTGCTTCAAAGCGGTTGCAGTAGGTCCGATCGGTGGCGGTGGGTAAAATTGTGACCGTGCCGCCTTGTTGATTATAGATCGCTGCCCCATACCCCCGATCGGTGGTTCGGTTGCGGAAAAAGGTCGTCTGTGCGAGTTGCACCACCCCTCCGTTCCAATTCATAATCGCACCACCAAATTTATTTGCCCAATTTTCTGATAAGATCACACGATACAGGTTGACCACGCCAAAGTTGAAGATCGCGCCACCGTGCTGTCTACGCGGTGGGGTGTTCAATGAAGAGTATACGCCCCCTTGATTCAGAGTGAGATCGTACAAGGTCAAATTCGCTTTACCATTGATGTTTCCTTCCACAAAGAAAAAGCTGAAAGCAAAGCGCGCCGTAGATGCACGTTGCAAAACCACCTGACCGGGTATTGCGGGCGTGTTGCCATCGCCTTGTACACCGCGAATGATGACACTTCTACCGATAGCGATCGACTCTACCGCACTCCAATGGACGCACCCTTGGCTCGTTTGCCCGATACAATCCGTAAAGATGTAGGTACCTGGTTTAAGCAAGATCACAAACGGATCGGGATTGGTTCGCGTTTCCACGATCGCTTGGCGCAGGGCAGCCACATCCCCACCTTCAATTATGCGATAAACATAGTTGAGGTTGCGTGTGGGATCAGGTGGGATGTAACCGACCGTTGGCATCGGTGATGGAGTCCAAGTCGGTTCGGCTTCGATCACATCTAAATTCGCCGCACCCGTCGGATCGATCAGCGGTGCTTCGGGTCCGATCAGCGTCGGGGTTTGGGTGGGCGTGAAGGAAAACACAGGGGTGTCAGCGGTGGGTGTTTCGGTGATGAACATCGGCGTGAACTCCAGATCAGCGGTGCTTTCATTCGTGGGCAACGGGATCAAGTCGTCTTGTGCGATAGAACGTGCGAACAAGGTCGCAATCACCAACAGCAAGAGCGGGACGATAGCGCGGTAATAGTGTTTCATAGCTGTCCTTCGGATCGATCAACATTAATCCTACTTTACGCCGCTTTGATCTGACACGCAACCGACGATTGCCCTACGATTGTCCTACGCTTCCCTTAAGCACCGCCACGGATCTTCTATGCTCTATCCCACTCCCACGCCTCTTGATGTTCTTTTAACTTACAAAGCACTTAACCTTACATGATTTATCCGATTCAAACGGGGAAATATGGACAAGTGTTACGACTTTTTCACCGCTATCATGATAAGATCAGAGTCGGTAATAACAGGGTTTTTAAATCCGGGTGCTGTTTTCTTGCGTGTCACCTTCATCACTGCTGATGCGGCTGCAACCTCAAATAGTTCCATTGTTGTCAATAGCGGATCGGGTTGGATGATTATTCGATCTTGATAAGATGTTTTGTCAACACATTTAAACAACTCATCAACAAATTCGTGGGGATAATCCAGGTAGAATCAGGTAAGATAAGGACAGACCACAAAGGCTTTTCGTTCGTTATATCAAGGGTTGAATTATGCCTATTCAAAACTCGGATACACCCTTTCAAAAATCACCGGAGAGCGGTCAAGCACTGGTCGAATACGCATTGATCGCGGTGTTGGTCGCGTTAGCGTTTGGTTTTGCGCTGGCTGCTACTGGCCCTGCTTTAGGGAATGTGTTTAGCAATTCGATTGATGACTTGCTCCGCCAAACAGAAATCGCCAATGAAGACATCCCGGGACGTGAGGGATTTTGGGAGACGGTAACACACGCGTTTGAAAATCCACCCCAAGAGCGTGGTCTACCGACCAATACACCGGCCCCACCCACGACTGAACCCACCGCCGGGCCATCACCGACACCGACTAACACGGTCGCGACCAACACACCCATGCCTAGCCGCACCCCCCGCCCTACTGCGACCCAAGTCGATATTATTCATAATGCTCCCTTCTATGACTCGATCGATCAGCCATTGCTTTGGCGCGCCGATCCGAATATCAATCTCTTGGGACGGCCTTGGGAAGCGGACTTCTATAACGGTACGAACACCACCATTACCACAAATACGCGCGTCAATCCCGCCCGCGTAACGGGGATCTGGACAGTGGACTTTAATACCGCGCCGCTGTATACCTCTCCTAGTGGCACACCGCAAAATTCGACCAACTTCTCCGCAAGTTTTTCGCGCTACATCGAATTAAGCGAACGCCGCAGCATTGCGGTGCGTGTTTTGACCACGGGACGTATCCGCATCTTGGCGCGTAGCGGCACAAATCCTCCTACCGAGTTACTCACTTGGTCAAGCGCGGGGGGCGCGGAACGTTGGTATTATGCTTCGGTCGTTTTAGATCCGATCGCCAATCCCGAATACCATGAATTGATCGTGGAGTATATCCATACCACTGGCCCAGTGCGGCTTTTGGCTTTGGTTCATGCCGCCGGTGCAAATCCCGATGATACCTATATCGACGGGGGTGGCAATGCCAGCACGGCCCAAGCATTCGGTTGTAACTGGGGACGTAACGATTATATCAATGGCAACAACGCCAACACCGAAACGATGATGTGGGATGAGTTCTTTGATGATACCAGCGAGGACAATCGCTTACCCACCAGCTCACGTTGTTACCTAGAATTGCGCGGTGGTGTGCAGATTCCCACCACGGCAGTAACCCCACAATTGGTATTTTGGTCAGTTTGGGATCTAAAGACAGGTGCGGAGGCATGGCTAGAGGTCTCGCAATATGTACGTGTTTCGGGTGGTGGTACCATCCCGATCCCCGATCGTGGCGCGATGAGTCTGTTGTGGAGGCGCGTTAATGTCGGGATTACGGCCAACTCCCGTAACTATAACTGGACACGTCATGTCGTTGATCTACGCTCTGTCACTTTGAGCAATGGCGCAGCGATTGACTTTAATCAACCTGTCACTTTCCGATTGGTGATCGAAAACCGTGGCGCATCAAATAGCGTTAACCGTTGGTATGTGGACGACGTTGAGGTGCGTGATGCAGGTGCGGCGCGGGTATTCACCATGAATGAACCGATCTTCACCATGGATCGCGATGAAGACTTGCTTAGCTTCATTCGCACGGGTGGACGGAGCAACAACGGCTTGATCAGCGGTTGGCACTTGGTCTCGAACAACAAATTCGGCGCAGGTGGACGCTCACTCCATGAAAGCGTGGGGCCATCTGATCCGACGGATAGTGTAGCCGAAGTGGGACGTTATACGGAATATAAACGGCACACCCAAGCGCCCACCTCATCGGATAACCGCGATGTCCGGGTGCATTACGTCGAATTTAACGGCTTTGTTGACCTGACGCAAGCCAATACCGCCGATGTCTTAGGCAATACCGGCCCGATCGCCCTCTCCTTCTATCATGCTTATGATTTGGGACGGAATACGGGTCTGGCGGTGCAATATACTACGGATGCGTATTCGGTCGCAGTTCCCACTTGGACGGATCTACCTGAAGGCCGACTCCGTGCGGTGGATGCAAGCAACACGATTACTAATATCACCATGCAAGAGCATGTGATCCCGTTGGCTACCTTGCCCGCAAGCGGAATCAACCGTATTCGTATTCGGTTTGCGATGTTTGTTCGTACTGACGCGGATCGGCGTGATGGCTGGTGGATCGATCAAATCCGTTTAGGCCGTGAAGAGTCGCCCCAATGGATCGATTACCCCTACTATGACAACGCACAACGCTTTGTGACAGGGCCATGGCGTTATCGTGGCAATTGGGCGCAAACCAACGAGACCGGTCGTCCGAACTTTGATGAACCGACCGACGCGGGGTATCGCCGTCAATCGTATTCGTCGTCACCGCGTGGTAATTACACGCCCAACCAAAAAACCGATATGCTGTTGCGCTTCCCGTTGGATGTCTTTAATGACACCAGCACCAAGACCGTGTTTGAAAAAACCACCAATCCCACCCAAAACACGGGCGGTGATATGCGGGCAGCGGCTAATCCGATTCTCTCGTTCTATCACACTCGGGATCTCGCTTCAGGTGATGACTTCTATGTGGAATGGAAACGAGTTAGTGAACCGGACACCGATACCAATTGGCGACGCTTATGGATCTACAAGTCGGGCATGTCTACCGATCCCACGGTGACCAATGCGGAAACGCGCCGTCAACTGGGTTGGGAACGGGTACAAATCCCGCTTGCGCCGATGATCGCGACTTTAGTGGCCGCCAACGATGCGACCCTCACCGATGACGATGTGGTATTCCGTTTTGTGTTGCATGGCAAATCGATCAACTCTGGCAGCGGGATCTATATTGACGACATCGCCGTTGAAAATGGCCCGAACTTTGCCGCTGATCCGGTTGATTTCCAATTGTGGGTCGGAAGTCGCACGAACCCGATCGGGGGTGGTGCATTACCGACAGGCAATGGTGCGGCCCTGTTTGATGACCCAGATGCGTCATCAACCAATCGTTCATGGGATCGGAGCTGGTTCAATGGTGGTCACTGGATGGCCGTGGATTATGAAGCCCGCTCTGGGACAAGCAGTTTCCACGATAGCCCCACCGGAACTCAATTCCGTGATGAAAATGCTGAAGCACCAAACGCGGTGACGTTCGGTGGTACGGTGAACATCGGTGAGCCGGGTTGGTTCACGATCAACGACTCATTTAGCGTCTTGGAACTCAATAACGTGATCGATTTGCGCGCTACGAATCGTGAAACCGAAGCCCCTGTTCTCAGATGGTGGCATCGGTATCATATCGGCAATGGTACGACGATCGCGGTTCAAATTTCGACAGAAGACACGGTAGAGACTGAAACACAATTCAGAACACGTTGCCGTTTGGTCTCAGGTGAAACGACCACCGATTGTTATGAACAACGGCGTGGTTGGTCACGCTGGAACACGGTATGGTCTGTCACCACCGCCAGCAATCGTGAAGCGCGTGCGTATGGTTGGGAACGTGAACAGATCAACCTAAATGACTATGCCCCTGATCCTTCCAGCAACACTCCCGGGCGACGGATTCGCGTGCGCTTTGTCTACAACACCTTGATTGGTGGATCGAATCAATTTGACGGTTGGTATCTGGATCGCATCAGCGTGCAACACTCACTTCCACCAACAGTCGATCCGGTGGTATTACGCAACGTAGCCAGTTGGTCAGCGCCGATCGATCGTTTGCTGGGTTGGGTGACTGAAGGCAGTTGGGGTCTTGACCCGAACATCTATATCGGGACGGGCGGTTCACCGGTTACGTTCGGTGTGTGGAATGTTCGTTGGTTCGATTGTTCTTGGTTCGATTGTTCGGGAAGAAACAGCGCGGCGCGTTGCGGTGGATCTTCGTTTAACATCACCAATGTCGGTAATTTCTTCAATAACGAAAGCAACTGGACTCAGTTTGAATATCAACAAACTGTCACCGGCTTGCGCTACAACTTAGGCAACGGTGCGCCTCCTGGAGCGCCCACAGGTGCCTTTAGATTTAGTGGTAGTGATGCGATTGAATTTGGGGCGGTCGCAACCCTAGATACTCCCGTGATCGATCCTGCAAACGGCTTCCCAGCCGGGAATCGCGCCTTGTTCCTCACTTCCGACGATGGATCGCGGGCATGGTTCTATGAAATTGACGCGGGTGGGAATCGTGTCGGGGCAAAAAGTAACATCGTCAACCAATGGCAAAATCAAGCCCCGACGTTAGCGGTTGGCCCGATGTTCTTTGACCTAGGCAAACGCTATCGGATCGAGGTGCATTACTTTGAAGGCTCAGGCGGTGCGGTCTTGTTGGCAGAAATCGGCGAGGGGCGTTATTCGTTTAGCGACAGCCCACGCTATGGGGGGGTGAGTGTGCCGGACGCACAACCGCTTTCGTATGATCTGCGTGGGTTAAGTTCACCGACGGTCGTCTATCTGGAATACCTGACGCAATATCGTTTTAGCTCATCTACCAATGCTGTGTTTGAAGTCAGCACCGACGGTGGCTTTACTTGGCGCACTGATGGACTCGGTAACGATATTGGATCGGTCAATATGGATGGTGCATCATTTAGCGACGGTACACAACCCAGCATTGGCCCTGGCTCGCCTGGTGCCAACAACAGTTGGAACACTAGACGGCATAACCTGACCGAATACCTCGGCGCGCAATTGACCTTCCGTTTCCGCTATGATCGGCAAAACGTATCCTGTTTACGGACTCGTGGAGATAGCATCAGTAATAGCACCCGTTGCGAACCGCTATCAGGGACACCCTCGAATGGTTTCTACGACGGATGGTGGATCGGATCGGTGGTGATCTACCGTCAATAACGGTGGATGGAAACAAATAGTTAGATCAACAGGCAGACTCGTACCAGAGTCTGCCTGTTTTATTTTTTCCTCATCGTATTTAACGTTCCGTAATGGTAAACTAGCAGGAGTATAAACTCATCAGGTGAGCAGAACTCATGACCATGCAAGGTTTAATCTTTATCCTCGTTGGGCCGGGCGGTGCGGGCAAAAACTCGTTGATGAAAACGGTCTTGCCGCGCTTTGATCACTTGCGTCAGATCCCAACCGCAACCACTCGTCCCCCGCGCCCCGGTGAAGAAGAGGGACGAGAACACCTCTTTGTCAGCACAGAAGGTTTTCATGACTTGATCACACAAGGCGCATTGATCGAACATGAGGAAGTGCATCCGGGCAAATTCTACGGCGTGCCGCGAATGGTGGTAGAGGCCGCGATCGCCGAAGATCGCGATCTAATCGCCGATGTCGAATTGGCCGGTGCAGCCAAAATCCGTACCGCTTATCCTAAAAACACCGTATTAATCTTCATTGCCCCGCCGTCCTTAGACGTGCTAGAATCGCGGATGCGTGAGCGTGGCGAGAATGATCACGGCATTGCAGAGCGCGTCGCACGGGCCGAACGCGATATGACCTTTCAGGCCGAATGTGATTATGTGATCGTCAACACCGAGTTTGAACAGGCCAGCGAACAACTCTATCAGATCATCGCCACGGAGCGGAGTCGCCGCCATGAGCGCGCTTTAATCAACATGGGATAAGATCATCATCACACGGGGGACGGATGACCGCCGCATTAACACAGTATTTAGAGGCTCAGATCGGGAAATTTAAGGAGGAACAAACCGCCTTTATCCCGCTCACCTTGCAACACACGATCACCCACACCTATTTCGACACCCAACGCGATCAAACGTGTGGGATCGAGGACATTGACTATCCTCAATATGTGTTGATCGGCGATCCGGGCGCGGGTAAATCGACCACCTTGCGCGATCATTTCATCCGTCAAGCGAAAACTTGGCTTCGCGAGGGTAACAAGGCCCCGATCCCCTTTTGGATCAATCTGGGTTACAGCGAAAACCCGATCGATGCTGAGAAGTTGATCGATTACTGGTGGGCGATGATGGGTTTGGCGGCCGATGCGTGGTGGGTGCATTTGCGAAACCATCAATTGATCCTCTACCTTGACGGACTCAATGAGATGCCCGAAAACGACCGCGGTTCACGTCATCAGCGCGCCGAGTCGCTGAAAGCCTTTTTATACCGACAAGGCCAAGACTGGGGTTTGCGTGCATTGATCACCTGTCGCATCCGTGATTATGAGGATGACGAAAAGCTCCGCCTCGGAGATCAGCTCCCCGTGGTGAGCGTCTTGCCATTGGATGTCACCCAACGCGATCAGATCATCCAAGGCATGTTAGGCACGTTACCGTCGGAACTGCTCACCACAATTGAACGCCATGAACCCCTCCAAAAGATCAGCCTGAACCCGTTGAATTTGTCGATGTTAGTGACGGTCTATCAGGAAAATCCCCAAGCGATCGAGTCGATCGATTTACGCAACCTGTACGGGCGTTATTTGCGTTCACGTCATCGGGATTTTGCGCGTCAAAACAAACTCTCATTGCGTTTATCCCCGCGTTTGAGTCCCGAACAGATCGAAAAGCGGATCGATCGCCATTGGCAACAGACCGAACGCGGCTTGCGTTATCTCGCTTTCCGCATGTTAAGCGAAGGACAAGGCACAACCGCCGATCGGGATTGGATCTATGGTTTCATCCCTTTAAAAGCAAAACAAGAAATAATGAGATTACTATCACCAATTTTTTGGTACAAGGAAAAAATATCCCCATCTGATATTTTAGGCATAGTTTCAGAGATTTTTCTCTTTTTGCTTCGTCCGCTACGTTACCGTTACGCTTTAAAGGACGGTTTTAATCTTGGCGCAGTTATTCAAGATCAAAATACCATTCATTTTTATCATCAATCAATTCAAGGCTACCTTGCCTCTCCCTTGCTATCAGAGGCATTAAGTGACGAACGAACTTTAAACGATCGGGTTCAACTTATCCGTCAGTTAGGAGATCTAGAGGAAGCTGGTTCCGAAGCTATTCCTGCTCTAATGAGTTTACTTAATCATCAGGATAAAGAAATTTATCTCGCAGTGATGAATGCGTTAAGGCAAATTGGTCAACCCAGCATACCCATATTGATTCAAACATTAAATAATACCGATAGAACTATGTGTGGTCGTGCAGCAGTTATTTTAGGAAGAATCGGGGATGAAACATCGGTGCAATCCTTAATCACTTTAATAGAACATCGTGACGGGGGTGTAGTAGCCTGTGCGATCGATGCCTTGGGCAATCTTGCACATAAAAGTGCTGTTTCACCCTTAGCAACCAAATTACTTGATCATAGAAGCTATCTACGGAGTCGAGCTGCTATTACATTAGGTAAAATCGGTGATGTAAGGGCCGTCCAACCCTTAATCGTGGCGTTAAACGACTCAAGTTACCATGTACGTAGACACGCAGCAATATCATTGGGTACATTAGGAGATATAGCTGCTGTTCAATCATTACTGACTTCTCTAAGTGATCCTAATGAAGATGTACAAGCTTGTGTTGTTGCTGCGTTAGGTAAGCTTGGTCATCCAAGCGCAATTCAACCGCTTATTGGCTTGTTCAATAACGGCCATCAAGCAGTCATTCGTAATACGGTTACTGCTTTGGGACAAATAGGTGAAACTGCTATAGCACCATTAATCAAAGCTTTAAGCGCACCAGAAGCCTCTCTTCGCTATTGTTACAAGATAAGACAGGCCTTAGCCGCCATCGGTGAACCTGCCTTACATCCCCTGATTGCGTGTTTAGATGATACCAGCATCAATGCTCGATATATCGCAGCACAACTTCTAACAAAAATAGGCACAATTGACGCATTAAATGCCGTTAAAAATTATAATGAGCGTTACCCGAATGATTTTGATGAAATACTGATGAAAGACATGGCAGAAAGCCTTGCTCAAACGATACTATCAATCCGCGTAAGATAAAAAAACAATTTAAAGAAAAACAGAGGAGACCCCATGCACTTACGCGATTATCATACCCGTCATGGCGCACAAGTTGCGCCCGACGGCATCCCTTTACAATATCACGCGCCGGAAGTCGAATACCGCGCCGCGTTGAGCCAAGCGATCCTCTTAGATCGATCGCATGAAGGGCGGATCGCGCTCACTGGAGCGGATCGCGCCGCGTTGATTCAGCGTATGTCCACCCATGAGATCGAACAGTTGGCGATCGGCGTAGGGACTCCGACACTGTTTTTGACTCCGAATGGACGGATCATCGATCGCGTGTTGGTGTATCGCGATACACCGGACTCGCTGTTGATGATCACCGGGCCGGGGCGCGGTGGCGCGGTCGCTGATTACTTGCGTCGCAACATCTTCTTTCGCGATCAAGTGACGCTCACCGATCAAAGCGCATCAACCGCTCAATTTAGCCTACATGGCCCCACATCCGACGCGATCCTAGAGTCGATCGCGCCGGGGATCAGCGCCCTCGCGCCGCTACACGGTCAATCGATCGCGATCACGGGCGGATCGGTGTGGGTAGCGCGGCGTAAGTCGTATTCGGGGCCGCATTGGTTGATCGTTACCCCGTCCAATCAAGCGGAGACGGTATGGGGCGCGATCATGACGGCCGGGGCATCGCATGGATTGCTTGCGGCCGGATCGCTCACCTTTAACACCTTGCGAATCTGTGCCGGACGACCGGGAGTTGGGCGCGAATTGACCGCTGATCACATCCCGCTAGAGTTGGGCTTATGGGATGAAGTCAGCTTTCAGAAAGGCTGTTACACCGGCCAAGAGATCATCGCCCGCATGGAGAGTCGCAATAAATTAGCGAAAACCTTGGTCACCTTGCAACCAGAGTCACCGATCACGCCCCCCGCCGATATTTTCGCACAAGGCAAGCGCATCGGCACGCTGACCAGCAGCGTCACTGCACCGGACGGGGTGAACTATGCACTAGGCTTAGTCAAGGTGAGCCATGCGGTGATCGGCCAAAGTGTCATGATCGGCACGATCCCGACGACGATCACCGGACTCCCCGGTGTGCAACCGCCCAACCTCGCGCAAGAGGACTAACCGCCGATGTGATACATTTCGACTTTATGACGCGCTTCACGCAAGGAGGCGCGTTCTTCGGAATACCGATCCGTCCGTTTGCGCCATAACCCGCGGATAAACGTGGCCAATTCGTCATCCGATGCGCCGGCGCGCAACGGCTCACGCAGATCCGCGCCTTGTGTGCCGAATAGACAGGTGAACAATTGACCTTCCGGTGATAAACGCATCCGGGTGCATGATCCGCAAAAGGGCTTGGTGACTGATGTGATCAAGCCGATCTCACCCGCACCATCCCGAAAGCGATAACGTTTGGCCACTTCCCCTTGATAATTTTCTTCAATCAATTCTAACGGCAATTCAGTATCGATCCGCGAGACGATCTCATCAGCGGACACCACCTGATCCCATTGCCATCCGTTCAGATTGCCCACGTCCATGTATTCGATGAATCGCACGATGTATCCATGATCATGGCAATAGCGCGCTAGATCGACCACCGTGTGATCATTAACTCCGCGTTGCACCACGGCATTGATCTTGATCGGCGTGAGTCCGGCGCGTTCTGCTGCGGCGATCCCCTGTAACACCCGCTTGACTCCGGCACGCCCCCCGTTCATCTGACGAAAGATCGCATCATCAAGGGTATCAAGGCTCACGGTGACACGCTGTAAACCCGCGTCTTTCAGCGCTTGCGCCTTTTGTGGCAATAAATAGCCGTTGGTGGTGAGCGCGATGTCCTCTACGCCGTCAATCGCGGTGAGCATCTCGATCAACACCTCTAATTGTTCGCGGACTAACGGTTCACCTCCGGTCAAGCGCAATTTGACCACGCCTAAGGCCACCATCACCCGCGCAATCCGGGTGATCTCCTCATAGGTCAAGATCTCATGACGGGGCAAAAATTGATAGCCTTCGCCGAACACTTCGGCCGGCATACAGTAAGTGCAACGGAAGTTACAGCGATCGGTGACAGAGATCCGGAGATCGCGCAAAGGACGGTTAAATTTATCGGTGAGTGTCATGATCAGATGAATTTCGCTTATCTTGATTTTCTTTATTGTAGATCGGATCGCGCCGCAAAACCTTACATTTTGGTGAGTTCCGTTAACAACCCGGCCGCCATGCCGGACTCAATTCCATCCATGGAGTACGAGTGATCGGGCGGCGCGTCCCGTTCGCTAACGACGCGGTGATGATCTCCGAGTCGCTATTGCCAATCGACACAAACGCGATCCGCGTCCCATCGCTTGACCAGGCGGGCGAAGAGTCAAAGATCGTGTTTTGACTCACATCGCGATAGGTATGGGTTTGCAGATCATACACATAGATATCTAGATCGGTGATCGCCCGCGTTTCCATGCCTTCAAAGGCCAAAAAGCGCCCATCCGGTGACCATGCCAATTGATAGACATTGTTAAAGCTGTCGGTGATCATCCGCGTGCGTCCGGTCTCTAAATCATAGCGGTTGATCCGGTACTCGGTCAGATTGTTACCGATCGTGGTGAAACTGGACACATACGCGATCGCATTCCCTAACGGCGACCATGCCGCGCCGTTTTCGATCTCCAGTGTGGCCGCGATCGGTTGGATTGATCCGCTGATCAGATCGTGGATCATCACATCATTTTCGACACTATACACGATCGTGCGGTGATCCGGTGACGCGCTTAACATAAACGGATCGATCCCGCCTTGTGTGATCAGTTGCGCTTCTCCGCCACGAATAGGCTGTAAATACACATTAAACAGCCCTTCTTCCGACCGATCCGATACCCAAGCGATCCGATCCTTACCCAACCATAGCGGGGTGAGGTCTTTTGCAGGATGTTGCGTGACGTTAATCCAATGTCCGCGCTCCCAAAGATAGAGATCAAAATTGTCCCGTTGTTCGGATGCAAAGGCCACAGTCTCACACGGCACAAAACGCCCCAGCGTGATCATCAGACTCATGATCACGCTGAATAATGGCACACTCAACACAGAGAAGATCAGCGTCCCGCGCAACATCGGTTTAACCGATCGCTTGCGGTTCATCTTCGCGGAATTGCATCTCATACAACTTGGCGTAGAGTCCGCCTTGCGCTAACAATTGTTCATGCGTGCCAAGCTCCACGATCTGCCCTTTGTCTAACACCGCGATCCGATCGGCCACGCGGATCGTACTCAAGCGATGTGCGATGATCACGGTGGTGCGATTTTGCATCAAGCGCGCTAACGCCTCTTGTACCAGATGCTCACTCTCACTATCAAGGCTAGAAGTGGCCTCATCCAACAGCAAGATGCGCGGATCTTTGAGCAAGGCGCGGGCGATCGCGACTCGTTGACGTTGACCCCCGCTTAAACGTACCCCGCGTTCTCCGACGATCGTCTCGTAGCCTTGGGGTAAGCTGGTGATAAAATCATGCGCGTTAGCCGCTCTCGCCGCTTCAATCAAGTCGTCTTCACTCGCATCCAAACGACCATACAAGATGTTTTCGCGGATTGTGCCACCGAATAACATCGTCTCTTGTGGGACGATGCCCACTTGTTGACGCAAACTCGCTTGTGTCACCGTTTTTGCATCGATCCCATCGATCCGTAGTGTGCCGGCTGTCGGATCATAAAAGCGCGGGATTAGGTTAAACATCGTGCTTTTGCCGGCCCCGCTCCGTCCCACCAACGCGATCACCTCACCGGGCGCGATCGTCAAGTCAATGTCTTGTAACACCGGAGTCGGCCCATCATAACTGAATGACACACGCTCAAAACTAATGCGTCCTTCGATCCGACCTAAAGCGGATGCGTTCGCACGATCTTCTACATCCGGCGCGGTATCTAAGAGTTGAAACACGCGCTTGGTTGCACCTAACGCTTGTTGGAATTGGGTGTATAAACCCACTAATGAGAAGAAACTGCCCGCCACGCTGATCGCATAAAACAGGAAGGTGATCAAATCGCCTTCGCTTAAGCGGCCCTCTAATACCTCCCGTCCACCAAACCAGAGGAATAACGCGATCGATCCAAAACCCAAAAAGGCCATCAACGCCCCGAACGCGGCATTTACCCGGGCCAATGCCAACGCTGATTGAAAGGCTTTGGTGATCTCGTTCTCATAGCGCCCGATCTCATACGGTTCACGCGCAAAACTCTTGACCTCGCGAATCCCCTGCAACACTTCCTCAGTGACGACATTGGATGACGCGATCTCATCCTGTACCCGCGTGCTGATCCGCCGAATGTAAAACCCGAAACCAAAACCTACCGCGGCCAAAATCGGCACCCAGATCACAATAAATCCGGTCAAGCGCCAATTGAGGATCACCATCAGCGCGATCGATCCGATCATGATCAGGGTTTGTTGTAACAAGGTGTTGATGTTACTGGTCAACACCCCACGCATCACCGTCACATCATTCGAGATTCGCGACATCAGTTCACCCACGCGCCGCGACGTGAAAAAGCCTAACGAGAGGCTTTGTAAGTGTCGGAATAATTGCAAACGCACATCTGCGACGATGCGCTCACCGATGAAATTGAGGTTATATGACTCGATCATGGTGGTGAACGATCGCAACAAAAACACCCCTAATAACAGCAAGGTGATCTGATTCAGCATCGTCTCACCGCCCGTTACCGGATCAAAAATCGAATCGACCACCGATCCGATCACGGCCGGAAACACCAAGCTTAGACCCGCACTCCCGATCAAGGCGAGTAAGGCCACCCCTAAGCGCCATTTGTACGGAGTAAGATACCCGATAAACCGTCGCCATTGTACCGGCAAATCCTTAAGATCATCCGGTGCTTCATCCCCGGCCGGCACATTCCGTCTACGTCCACGCATCATAAAAAAATTGACCTTTGCCTATGTTCAATGTCATGTGTACGGGCTTGCGAACGAAAAGTTTTAGCTAGACCAATTCTTTTAATTCGCGCAAGCGTGGGAACTGCCATGCGATCACGGCTACAACCAATAACGTCCCGATCCCACCCGTGACCACTGCGCCGATGGGGCCTAAAAGTGCGGCCGCTACTCCCGACTGAAAGCTCCCTAACTCATTAGACGCGCCGATGAACACACTGTTTACGGCCGAAACTCGCCCCCGCATCTGATCGGGGGTGCGAATCAACAATAACGTTTGACGGATCACCACGCTGATGTTGTCCAACGCGCCTAACAAGAATAACATCAACAGCGAGAGCCAGAAGGATTGTGAGATCCCAAAGATAATCGTTGCGATCCCAAAGCCAGCTACCGCCCAAAGTAAGGTTTGACCCGCGTGCCTAAACGGGGGTAAATTCGCGATCAAAAAGGCCATCAACAATGCACCGACCGACGGGGCCGCCCGTAGCCAACCGAGTCCATCTGGGCCGACTTGTAAGATGTCTTTGGCATAGATCGGGAGTAGCGCCGTCGCACCCCCTAACAAGACCGCGAACATATCCAAGGTGATCGCGCCGAAGATCACCCGATCTTGACGAATGTAATCGATCCCGGCCATCAGGGTTTTTCGTGAAAGTGGCTCATTTTTACGCTGGAAAGGACGCGGCCGAATCAGGAGCAGAATCGCCACAAACACGCTACAACTCACCATATTCAAGAGATAGATCTCATCAGCGCTTTCAAACAGCGCGATCAACAATCCGCCCAACGCCGGCCCAATCATTGAAGCCAATTGCCATGAGCTGCTTGTCCAAGTGGCTGCATTCGGGAAGTGTTCCGGTGGCACAGTTTGTGTGGACAACGCTGAAAGGGCAGGCGAATTAAAGGCCGCGCCGATCCCCGTCACCAATAAGATCAAGTAGAACACCCAGAGCGATCCCTGTGTGGATGAGATCAACGCTAAGCCTAAAGCGGATAAGGCTAATACGGTTTGTGTTACCAGCAATACCCCCTTGCGTGGAAACCGATCCGCCACATGGCCGGCGGGGATCGCCAACATGATCACGGGTAATACTTGCACCAAGCCGACGATCCCTAAAGCCAACGGATCTCCGGTGCGCTCATAGATCTCCCAACCTACGGCCACATTGAGCATCTGTTCGCCTAATTGCCAAATGAGCCGCCCGATAAATAACAGTCGAAAATCACGAAAACGCAATGCGGCATACGCATCGCGAGAAGGAGAAGGAGGGTTTATCTGCATAAAATGGTTTCTAAAGGGTATACACGAGTCAATAAAGCGGATCTTAACCCGTTTAGCTGAGTCCGTGTAAGTCCATTATCACAGCATGAAAGTCCCCGTTAAAAGTTTTAAAACCGCAGAAGTAATCGCAGGAAAGTTTCTTGCACCCAACCATGGGTAGGGAATTGGCCTGAGTAAGATGGACTGCTCCGTCTGCATGGGTGGGCTGCTTTTGAGGAAAAACATAGAGAAAGAACAATTGTGAACCGTTAAAATCGATTTTTGGCCTTTGTGAGCTTAAATCATAATCCCACCCTAATCCTGTCGGGAATCGGCGCGCATAGGGGGATGTATGTCTAAGTGATACATCCGATAAATAGTTAAAATATATGCCGTCGTCGGAACAGGCGGCGGTGTTGCTTCCAAAGATCCGTTTGAGCATATCTTTTTCTTAAACTACTTCTAAGATATTTTTCTGAGACCACTTGGGTAATGGGTAGGGTGGTCTCCTATTTTTCAAGAAAACACACTGCTCACCCTCACTTGACGTTCAGGCTAGGAACATGCAGAATCAAAGCATCATGAGTCCAAATAAAATAAGGAAGTGACACTATGGCAGGTCATGAAGTCGAAAATCCCACCGGAGTCCATGAAACCGGACAAAACTCCCTCACCTTAAGCATGTCGTTGATCGCAGGCGGCGGAGTCGTGTTGATGATCACAGCACTCGCAATTGGCGTGATCAACGGGCAATCTAGCTTGATCGGGATCTTGTTTATCGGCGGGTTATTGGCGTTTATCGCGGGGACGGCCGCTTGGTTCGGGCTAGTGCAACCGCATAAGAACTTTGATGACATCAATCGTCCCTTGTATCATGGAGAACATCACGACGATCACGCCGTGGCTGAACACCCTGAACAACCGGGGGAAGTGCATGTCACCGAACCGGATCATCAACCCACCATTCACGGATCGCATCACTAAAGATGATCCCTAAGCGGGCCCCTATTGGTGATCAGTTTCATGGTGCCTTGATCCGCGTTGATCAAGATGACCTCTTGATCGATCAAGTGCCGTTATCGGTTGAGCCGTTGTATCAAGGGACGATCACCTTACGTTACGGCGTGCGGTTATTGGGCAAACCGCAACTGGCGATTGTCCCCGGTCTGTTGGCGTTGGATTACGGGGATTTTTTGACGGGTGAGGACGCATGGATGTTTATCCTTAAAAAGAGCAACCTCTATCCTCGTGCCGACGTGGTGGGTTACATGCACGACGGCGCTGATGAGATGTTGCCCGTAAAAAAATTGGATCTGGCCTTGCCGATCATGGTATTGGCTTATGTGGATGATCACGCTACACGCCCGATCGCTCAACCGCAAGCGGTGATCGCGGTGGATGCTAACGCGATCGCGCCGCGCCTATTGGACTATTTGCCTCATTTCCCAACGTTGGCATTATGGCGGGATAACGATGAACGAGAAAATTTGTGATGAATGACCTTGATACTGTGTTTAACGACGATGTTCCAGAACATCACCGATCGGGGGTGGTCGCGGTGGTCGGTCGCCCGAATGTGGGTAAATCGACCCTGATTAACGCGATCCTTGGGCAAAAAGTGGCGATCGTATCGCCCAAGCCCCAAACCACCCGTAAGCAACAATTGGGGATTTATACCCAACCCGACGCGCAACTCTTGTTTATGGACACGCCGGGAATCCATAAACCCCAACATAAACTCGGTGAATACATGGTGGAAGTGGCCCGACAAGCTTTGCGTGATGCGGATGTGGTCTTATGGGTATTAGATGTCAGCGCGCCACCGAATGCGGCAGATCGGGCGATTGCCGAACAGCTTCAGATCACCCGATCCCCGGTGATCCTCGCCCTTAACAAGATCGATGCCGCGCCGGAAGGCGATCGGAGCGAACATCTCGCATTGGTCAATCACACGGCGGCGTTTGAAGTGAGCGCACTAAAGGGACTCGGCGTGCGCGAAATCTTAGAAGATCTGATCGCCCGAATGCCGGAAGGCCCGCGTTACTATCCGATCGATCAGGTGAGTGAAGCGAATATGCGCTTTATCGCGGCCGAAATGATCCGCGAAAAGATCATGCTCCATACCGATCAAGAAGTGCCGCACGCCGTGGCGGTGGAAGTACAAGAATACAAGGAACGGGCCGA
The DNA here is from genome assembly GCA_025454525.1 of Anaerolineae bacterium. Lineage (GTDB taxonomy): Bacteria > Chloroflexota > Anaerolineae > Aggregatilineales > Phototrophicaceae > JALOOG01. The sequence continues at coordinate 30,180 of JALOOG010000077.1, forward strand.
AGGCGCGCATTATATCAACGCGGTGATCTATGTCGAACGCGACTCACAAAAAGGCATCATCATCGGCAAAAGCGGCGCGATGATCAAACAGATCGGGTCAGAGGCACGCCAAGACTTACAAAAGTTGGTAGAAGCGCCCGTGTACATCGATCTGCATGTCAAAGTCCTTAAAAATTGGCGAAGTGATGAGGCCTTGATGCAACGCTTGGGCTATCGCGTCCCGAAAGACTCGGATGATCGTTAAGCTAGAGACGCGGCATGAGACGCTGATAGATCGTGTCTAAGGTGTCCTCTAATGCGCCGGAAGGATCAGCAACGACCCGTAAGGGATCGTAATCGATCACGATTCCTTTCCAAGTATCAGTATACCAACGTGCGAGAGGTGGTAAATCGCCGTCGGTGATCGTCGGAGAAGCGTAGATATATATATACGGACGCGGAAATCCGACGCTCATGGGCGAAAACCCGAAATTGAGATGCGGTTGATGATGTTCATCGGGATCGTGGCCTTTGAACGCTAAAAACGAGAGATCAAAGCCATGTGACCATACGACGGCCGGAGTCATCGTGCCGAATAAGCGCCCCCGAAAGCGCGCTAACGCCGTGTAAATCGTCTGGAGGGCCGCTTGATATTCCGCGATATGATCGATCGTTAAGGGGGTGGGCAGTGGATGTGCTAAGGGTGGAATCGCACGATCCAACTGGTTGATCAAGTGGGCCGGGTTAAATGACGCATCGATCGGAAAGCTTTCCCCCTGATGATCGATCGTCGCTTGTTGCAGGTTTAAGATCACGGGGCCAAGTGGTAATGACCCGGTGGTGAGGCCTTGTGGCACAACAGGTAACGCAAGATGAACCGCATTCGGCAACGGGGCGAGATAAGCCTTGCGGATCATCGCTAACAATCGGGTCAAACCGTGTAAAGTTTCGCGGGTGGAAGTCCACTCCGTTAAGGCGGGTAAGGTCATCATATTTCTCCTTAGGTGAGTGATCATCAGCATGACGGCAAAACGTTACAAAAGTCTCAAAAAAAGTTATAAAACTTAGCGGTTATTCACCCCTGTTTTAAACTCTATCCCTAACGGCTATCATGTGCCGTTCATGTGAGCGTGCTAACATGCACCATAACAGCCTCATTAAGCATCTTGCTTAGGAAACGCTCATCTTTTTTTATCGTTGGTTGAACACACAGATTAGATAATAGGGAACAGCATGGCTCAACAATCACCACTCGTCACCATTCAAACGCTCACCAAAACGTACACCGAAGGCGACAAAGCTCGTCAGATCCTCGATCAAGTGGATCTCACGATCTATGCAGGCGAGTTTTTTGTGATGTTGGGGAAAAGTGGCAGCGGTAAGAGTACCTTGTTAAATCTTCTGTCTGGGATCGATAAACCGGACGGCGGATCGATCCAGATCCAAGGAACAGAGATCACCACCCTGAATGAGCGTGAACTCACCTTGTTTCGCCGCGATCATATTGGGATTGTATTCCAATTTTTTAACCTGATCCCCACGTTGACCGTGATCGAAAATATCACCTTGCCGCTAGAATTGCGTGGAAGTGATCGCCGTCAAGTGGAAGTGACGGCCCGACGGTTGTTAGCGCGTGTCGGGTTGGCGAACCGTGCAGATACCTTTCCCGATCAGTTGAGCGGTGGTGAACAGCAACGAGTGGCGATCGCTCGTGCGCTGGTTCATGCCCCGGCGATCGTGTTGGCAGATGAGCCGACCGGAAATCTTGATGAAGAAACTGGGGAAGTGGTCTTAAAATTGTTGTTAGAACTCACCCGCGAAATCGGCAAAACGTTGATCATGGCGACCCATAACCCGGCCGTCGTGCCGTTAGCGGATCGGGTGTGTCGGATTCATGAAGGTAAGTTGTTTGTAACATCTGGGCAAGAAGCAGAATTGGAACTTGCACAAGTGTAACAAACCGCTATCATGGAAGTAGTGGGTAGTCTATCCATACATTATCGACAGTAGTCCGTTTCCGCCTTGTCAGTGATTATTAGCGGAACCTCCGTTTCTACTGTCCAGTTTGAAAGGTTTGCTGCAATGTCAGACCCTGACCCCAAAGTGGTTAAACAGCTTCTGGCAGAACTACGCGACGTAAACAAAGACAAACGTCGTACCGCTGTCATGAAGCTCGGTATGGTGGGTGGTGATCAGGCCGTGCGTGCCTTAATCAACACCGTTCAGAATGAACACGAAGATCTTATCGTTCGTGGACGCGCCGCTCTGATGCTCGGCAACCTCAAAGACCATCGCGCCGTAGAACCCTTGATCCGCGCTTTAGATGCGCCCGGTTTTCAAACTCCGCTGTATGCCGCTGAAGCGCTTGGCAAATTGGGCGATCGCCGTGCGATCCCACCATTGGTGAACCTTGCCACGCATGGTCGTGATAAGACGCGTGTGGCCGCCTTGGAAGCCCTGCAAAAGTTGGGCCATAATATGGAAAGTCAAGGGCAGGACTCGGATCCCGTCCTCGAAATGTAATCGGGTAAGTTGGTTTAATGGAATTGGGGGGGGAGCGTAGACTCCCTCTTTTTTTAAGGCCATGTTGCAAAAAAAGTATAAAAAATTTTCGGACAAGATTACGTTTAGGATAACCTGAAATTTGATTTATCGTTGGGTAAATTCATCAAATTCTCACTTTCAGCTTGTCTTTTCTCATCTTCATCTAATAAAATTTCCCATAAAGCGGCCGCTTTTTCGGGATAGGTGCTTAGCCACTGCAACGAACCCATCAAACGCGCTCGATAGACCACTGTCACATAATGGCGCAATTCCGGTGACATGACCCCTTTACGACGCACGCATTGATCGATCCACCGGATCAAGCGAATGCCGTCGGGTGTAATCTTGCCATTCTGCACAAATACCGTTTCCATTCAAGCTACCCTTTCCAACCATCTAATTGTTCATCTAACAAATTACCTAAGCGGGCGGCCGTCAAATCACTTAGATCCGAGAGGCGTTGCTCTGGAGTCATGGCTGCTACGATCCGTTTAGCCGTTTCCCAGAGGTTAATCGCTCGCACGATCTCTCCGCGTCCGGCGTAGAGGATGCCTAACAAATACGCCCCTAACGCATGATCGCGCCGACTATACAGGGCGGCCCGTAAGGCCTGTATCGCCTCCTCAAAGTTGCCTTCTTCCTGATAGACCAAGGCCCGCAAATAATACGCATCTGCCCACAATGGATCAAGGCGCATGGCGGTATCAAGGTAACGATGCGCCTGTTCAGTTTGTTGGCGATCAGCGTACACACACGCTAATAACGTCCATCCCGGTGCATGGTCAGGTTGTACGGTTAACCATTGTTTTAAGAGGTATTCGGTCAATGCGCCACGTTCTTCACGGTGTGCTTTCACCGCGTCTTGATAAGTTGGCAAAGTGGGCGCAACTGATACCGAGGCGGCTAATTGGCCGGTTTCGATCCGCTTCTGATAGACGGGTAAGCCCGGAAACTGATTCAAGATCCAGCCATTGCGCTGTTGACGCACGCTTTCCGATGCCCCTAACACCAACCATCCGCCCGCGATCAGCGCTTCATGTAACATCGCCTCAATGCGGACGGCGCGGGTAGGCGCGAAATACAACAACACATTGCGACAAAAGATCACATCCACTTGTGTGTAGGGCGTGGGATCTAAGAGATTAGCATATTCAAATGTCACCATATCACGAATCGTGTGCTTGACCTGAATGCCGTTGGCGGTCTCTTCAAAATAGCGTCCGGATTGCTCACCGCGTTGTCGAAATGACCATGGGCGATAGATCCCATGACGGGCGATCTCTAATGCGCGGGTCGATATATCTGTCCCGATCAAGCGGATTGTCCATGCCGATCGATCGGGTAACAATTCATCTAAAGCGATCGCGATCGAATAGACTTCTTCACCGGTTGAACAGCCAACGCACCAGATCGTCAGGGTTTGTTTGTTGCGTTGGGTTTGCAAGAGGCGCGGAAAAAGGTGGGTACGGTAGTGCGGATCGCGAAAAAAATAGGTTTCACCGATCGCTAAGGTGCGGATCACCTTCTGCCAGAGCGCTGAAGTCAGATCATCCGACCGTAAGTGGTGTGCTAATTCAGCAAGATCCCCGCGTGTCAACGATTGTAATAAGGGAGCGAGATCGGGGTAACGTTGGGGATGTACCGCGAGTCCGGTGCGCGTTTCGATCACATTGGCAAGGTCGGTTAGGGTGGTCATAGAGTCATCAGCATGTGCGAGTGATAGGGGTATTATGCTATGTTTTTGCGCTTTAAGCCAAGTGATCGGTAAACGGCCGCCGCTCCATCCAAAAGGCTAGAACAGCGGCCAACTAATTTAAGCGAGTTGGGCTTCTAATTGATCGATCGTCTGTTCGATCAACTTGGTCGCGTGGGCCATGGTTTCCGCATCAAATGCGAATTTGACTCCGGTGGCGGCGTATAACTCATGTAGGTTTTTTGTGCCACCTAAGGCGAGTCCACGGCGGTAGGCCTTGACGGCCTCGGCTTGATCGTGTCGGGCGTTGGCCCACACTTGCACCGCGCCTAATTGTGCTAGACCATATTCCACATAGTAGAACGGATAGCGGTAAATATGCTGCTTGCGATGCCAGCCGGTCATCTTGATGTCCTCTAGGCCGGTGTAATCGGCAGCGACCATAAAACGATCCCACAATTCGGCCCATTTTTGATCACAGGCAGCGGGATCGGCCGCCGCGTCTCCTCCGCCATAAGCCCAATGTTGGAAGCTATCGACCACCGCCATATAGGGCCAGAAGAACAGGATTTTTTCCAGGTGTTCGATCCGATCCCGGGCGGCCTCTTGATCCGTGAAATACCCACCATTGGCGTGATTCAAATAGGGTGCGGCCAACAATTCCATTGCCATTGAAGCGACTTCCGCATATTCGATCGGATAATCGCGTTGTTGACGGTATGGCAATTGTGCTAAGGTCTCGAAGTTGTGGAAGGCGTGTCCGATCTCATGCAACAAGGTTCGCACATCTTCACGAGTGCCAACCGCATTCATAAATACAAAGGGTCGTTGTGTGAGTGGATACCCCGTGCAGTAGGCACCGGGGCTCTTGCCTTTGCGATTCGGCAAGTCCAAAAGATCCTCTTGACGCATGATCGCATAATACGCACCTAATTGTGGGTCGACATGATTGAAGATCGCTTCGGCTTTAGCGGCGAACTCATCGATCGTCTCGTAGGGGCGGATGATCTCACGGCCTTCTGGGTCAACCGCTAAATCCCATGGACGCAAGCGCTCCAAGCCTAAGCGCTCGCGGCGGCGTTCATTGCGTTTACGGACGGCCGGAATCACCACGGTTTCGATCGCATGATGAAAGGTTTCGCAATCCTGGGGGGTGTAATCATAGCGGTGGAATTGTTGCCAACGGAAATCACGATAGTTATCGAATCCCGCGTTACGGGCCATTTCAGCGCGGTTATGGAACAATTGTGACCAGATTGTATTGATCGCGGTACGATCTTGTAACCACCGCCCCATCATTAACCGCCATGCTTGTTCGCGTACTGGGCGATCTCGGTCTTGTAGGGCTTTGTTCAACTGTAATAGGGTGACTTCCTCACCTTGCCATTGCACCGTTTGTGCGCCAGTGATCTTGGCATATTCCAAACCTAACTCTTGTTCTTTGGTGCTAAGTGGGATGTTGGCCTCACGGAACAAGGCGACCTCAGTCCGCATCTTCTTCAAGGGGAGTTCGAGTCCGTCCGGAGTCAGGCCGCTCTGGAGTAGTTTTTTATTCATCTCATTCGCGGCCTGAGTCACTTTGGGATATACCGTAGCTAAAAGGTGTTTGAGGCGGGCTTCGGCTGCGTTATCAGCGGTGTCTTGAGTGGTCGCAACGCGGGCGCGAGAGAAGATCTCACCGATAATGTTTTCTAACGCTGTCCAATCAGTTAGCCATTGTTCAATGTTGTCGGGGCCGATCTCGCAATTGAGTAACACTTGATAATACGGCTCAATTTCGGCGATCGTCCATGATTTTACCGCGTCAAACGTCTTGGGAAGGGTATCAAACATCAGGTTATTCGTCCTTTAAAACAATTTTAACGTTTAAAGGGAGTATAACCGATTTGAGGCGCGTTGACGACTGTTTTTGCGATCACAGTGGGGTTAGCCATGGGGTAAGCGTCGGTTGCGTGTCAGATCAAAACGGCGTAAAGTAGGATTAATGTTGATCGATCCGAAGGACGGTTATGAAGCGCTATGACCGCATCCCGATCCCGCTGTTACTCTTGTTGATCATCGTCCTGTTCGCACGCTCCGCCGCGCAAGACGACTTGATCCCTCTGCCCACCGATGAAAGCACCGCCGATCTTGAGTTTACGCCGCTGTTCATCACCGAGACTCCCATCGTCGAAACCAGACCCATTATCACAGATCCGCTAACCTTGATCACGCCATTGGATAGCACCACGACGATCTTGTCTTGGACAGCACATCCCGACGCGGTGATGTACCGCGTGATCTTCTCGCGAGAGGGTCAAACGGTGTTACGAGTTCGCGTGAATCCGATCAGTTGTGCAAATGGGATCTGTACGTTAGACCTCACAGCGCATCCGCGCACGATTGGTTTGCAAAGGGGTATACGTTACCGTTGGCATGTCCAAGCGATCTTACCGGATCAACGAGTCACGAGTCCCGTTTCACGGATTCGACTCTATTCTCCCGTCATCTCTCTGAGTTCAGGGTGCGAAAT